>JBFIJC010000286.1:0-4990 GCA_041600915.1 Nitrogeniibacter sp. | reverse complement strand
TGCGCAGCTTGTCGAGTGGCAGCGCGGCGCGCGGGAAGACGCGGTACTCCAGCGGCGCCATGTGTGCGTCTCGCAGCTGATTATACAAACTTGCCGCACGATGGCCGCCGTCGGCCATGCTGACGGAAGCGCAGCCAATCAGGTAGTCGTAGCTGTTCTCGCGCATGTAGCGCGCCAGGCCCGACCACAGCAGCGCAATCACCGCGCCGGATCGGTATTCGGCGTCGATGCAGGCGCGGCCGATCTCGACCATGCGCCTGCGCAGGTGGAGCAGACGGGTGAGGTCGAATTCGTTTTCGGCGTAGTAGCCGCCCACCCGGCGGGCCGCATCGGGCGGCAAGATGCGGTAGGTGCCGACGATCTTGCCCTGGTCTTCGTCGCGGACGATAAGGTGTTCGCAGAAGGGGTCGTAGATGTCGCGATCGACGCCCGGCGTGCGGGTGGTCAGACGCGCCCCCATTTCGTCGGCGAACACGCGATAGCGCAGCTTCTGGGCCTCAAGGACTTCGGTGTCGCTGGCGGCCAGTCCGACATGGAGATTGCGGCGGCGGGGTTTTACTGAATCCAGTCGTTTGTCGAGCATGAGGTGCTCCGCAGTGGTAACGGCAGTCACTGTAGAAAGCCCGGATTGCGCTTGCGTGACACGCGCTTTACCGATGCGTGACATCGGCGCGGCGCCGCCGGCACCGGTGGCGTGTCACGGCAATGTCACGAAATGGTCATGCCGGTGTCGTCCGGCGGCGCGACAGTTGCCCGCATGGACGCGAGCTTACTTTCCTGTGTTGAATTGCCTGCCGACGCCGGCCGGCTGCGGGTGGCGGTGGTGACAGAAACCTATCCGCCGGAGATCAACGGTGTGGCGCTGACCACAGCCCGGGTGGTTGATGGCCTGCTCAAGCAGGGCCACCGTGTCATGCTGGTGCGGCCGCGCCAGCGCGTGGGGGACGTGGCGGCACAGGGGGCGCAGTACGAAGAGCTGCTCTCGCGCGGTCTGCCCATCCCCCGTTACCCACATCTCAAAATGGGTTTGCCGGCGCGTAGTGCGTTGCTTCGGTTGTGGTCCGTCAAGCGGCCTGATGTGGTGCTGGTGGTCACCGAAGGCCCCCTGGGCGGGTCGGCGCTGGCCGCCGCACGCAAGCTGCGATTGCCGGTCATCACCGAGTTTCATACCAACTTCCATAGTTACAGCCGCTATTACGGCGTGGGCTGGTTGAGAACGCCGGTCAAGGCTTATCTGCGACGCTTTCATAACAAGGGCGACATGTGTCTGGTGCCGACGCGTGCGCTGGCCGAATCGTTGCGACGGGACGGCTTGCGCCAGCTTGAGGTTGTCCCGCGCGGGGTGGACACCGAGCTATTCGCACCAGTGCGTCGCGATGAGGTGCTGCGCGTGCGCTGGGGTGCCGAGCCTCACACGCTGGTGGCAGCCGTCATTGGTCGTCTGGCGCCGGAGAAAAACCTGGGGCTGGCGATCCGCGCATTTGAGGCGGTTCAGCAGCGGGTGCCGGAAGCACGACTCGTGTTTGTCGGCGATGGTCCGTCACGTGAGTCGCTCGAGCGGCGTTACCCGGAGCACCACTACGCCGGCATGCGCACCGGCGAAGACCTGGCTGCGCACTATGCGTCGGCCGATATGTTTCTCTTTCCCAGCCTGACGGAGACTTTCGGCAATGTGACGACCGAGGCGCTTGCCAGCGGCTTGCCGGTGGTGTGTTTCGATTACGCCGCCGGCGCTGAGCGCGTGCGCGACGGTCACAATGGCGCGGTGGCGCCGGTGGCGGACGAGAACGCTTTTGTCGACGCCGCGCTGCGTGTTGCCGGCGATCGATGCGCTCGGCTGGCGATGGCAAAAAACGCCCGCCAGAGTGTTCAGCACCTGGGCTGGCCGGCTGTGGCGGCGCAGATGGTGCAGGTGATGAGCGGCATCATCAAGCAGCACGAGGTCCGCAGCGGGGTGTGGGTGCCGGGTTGATCTGGCCGTGCACGGCGCCCGCGGGCGAGGCTTGGGCCGGGCAGACTATAATCATGCTTTGCCCTTTAAGCGGAAGCGCCCATGTCTATCCTCGTTTGCGGCTCGGTAGCCTACGACACCATCATGGTGTTCCATGATCGGTTCAAGAATCACATCCTGCCGGACCAGATCCACATCCTGAACGTTGCCTTTCTGGTGCCCGACATGCGGCGCGAGTTCGGCGGCTGCGCCGGCAACATCGCCTACAACCTGAAGCTGCTGGGCGCCGATCCGCTGATCATGGCCACGGTAGGCGATGACGCAGCACCGTATCAGGCCCGTCTGGATCAACTCGGCCTGCGCGCCGATCACGTTCGTCAGGTGCCGGGCAGCTTTACCGCGCAAGCGTTTATTACCACCGACGTGGACGACAACCAGATCACCGCCTTCCACCCCGGCGCGATGAACCATTCGCACCTCAACCGAGTCTCAGATGCCAAAGGTGTCGAGCTCGGCATCGTGGCGCCGGATGGCCGCGACGGCATGCTGGGGCATGCGCAGCAGTTTGCCGAAGCGGGCATTCCCTTCGTGTTCGATCCGGGCCAGGGGCTGCCGATGTTCTCGGGCGCAGAGCTTGAGGCCTGCCTGGAAATGGCGAGCTATTGCGCGCTGAACGACTACGAAGCGCGGATGCTGAGTGAGAAGACGGGCCGATCGCTCGAAGATCTGGCCAAGGACGTTGATGCGCTGGTGGTGACGCTAGGCGGCGAGGGCTCACAGATTTACGTCGAAGGACAACGAATCGACATCCCGTGCGTTAAAGCAGATGCACTGGTCGATCCGACCGGATGCGGCGACGCCTTCCGTAGTGGCTTGCTGTATGGCATTGCCAACGGAATGGATTGGGAAACGACCGGGCGGCTGGCGTCGGTGATGGGCAGTCTCAAGATTTCCCAGCGCGGCGGTCAGAATCACCGTCCGAGCCGGAATGAAATCGCCGAGCGTTATGCGGCAGCTTTTGGAGAAAAACCATGGTGATGGACTGGATTCAACGCAACGGACGGGCACTGCTGCTGGCTTCGGTGGCGCTGATCGGGGTGTCAGGTTGTGCGAGCAGCCTGACGGGCGACACCTATTCGCGCGGCGAAGCGCGTCGGGCAATGGTGGTGAAGTTCGGTACGGTGCAATCGGTCCGCTTCGTCAGGCTCGAGGGCACCAAGAGCCCGGTGGGCACGATTGCCGGCGGTGCGATCGGTGGTATTGCAGGCAGCAGTATCGGTCGTGGCAAGGGCGCCGCCGTGGGCGCCGTGCTGGGTGCCGTGGCTGGTGGCTTGGCCGGATCGGCTGTGGAAGAAGGCGTGACGCGTTCGCAAGGCGTGGAAGTGACCGTGCGGATGGATGACGGCCGTTACATGGCGGTGGTTCAGGAAGACGCCGGCGAGGGTTTCCGCTCGGGCGAGCGGGTGCGCATCGTCCAGGACGGCGGCACCATGCGGGTGACGCGCTAAGTGCTTTGGGCGCTGGGCTCTGCTCAGCCGAGCAGGACCAGTGCCCAGATCGCGACGAGGTTGATCAGCGCCACCAGCACGGCGGCGCTGCCGATGTCCTTGGCGCGCTTTGCCAGCGGGTGTCGCTCCAGCGACACCCGATCCACTTCTGCCTCGATGGCGGAATTGACGAGCTCCATCAACAAGACCAGCAGTACGCTGCCGACGAGTAGCGCTTTGCCGACGCCGCTGGCCGCGCTCAAGAGCGCCACCGGTATCAAGATCGCCGCCAGCGCGCACTCCTGGCGAAACGCCGCTTCGTGCCGGAAAGCCGCTGCCAGACCTGCGCATGAATAACGGAATGCGTTGATCAGGCGAGCGAAACCCGCCGTACTCTTTTGGGGCGCGGTATCTGGTGGTGAGTCTTTGGCGGTCATGTCTAGGGGTAGAAGGCGTAGAGCCGGTAGCCCGAGGCATTCACATTGTCAGCCGAAAATGTGACCCGTGCCATGCGATCACTTTGGGCGGCAAAGCCGGCCGCGTCGTCGGCAGACGCGCCCAGCCATTCCTGGGGCGAAAACACGCGCCGCACCAAGGCTTTGTCACGCATGTCGGTCAGCGTCAGCTCCAGATGCGGAAAGGCCATCGCCGTATCCGCGCGGTTGCGGATCGTGGCGGTGAGTTCGAACAGGGCCTCGGCGTCGGGGAGCCGGTTCAGGTCCGAGGCTTCGATGCCGATCTGGGTCGCGTCATGCGGCAGCGCCATGTCACAACCGACATTGGCGCACAAGGTTTCGATGAACGGGCGGGTCGCCGGCATGATGTCCATCAGTTGCTGGCGATAGATCAGTGCGACCTGTGCTGCCAGGGCGGCCAATAGCACGCCGACCAGCAAGCTCATGAGCCATGGATTGCGCTTGCGGGCCGCGGGGAGCGCGGCGAGGGCGGGCGCGGCTGGCTCAGCCGTGGCCGGGGTGTCGGCATCTGGCGTGATGGGTGTGTCGCCAGTGTCGTCCGGTGTGCTCGTGACGTCCTCGGCTGATGAGGTGTCGTCCGCCCCGAGGGCGATGTCTGCCTCCGGGGTGTCGAATACCTCTTCAGGCTCGAGCGGGGCAAAGCTAATGACGTCCTCTTGCTCGGCCTCGGCTTCTGCCGTTGAGCTGGGCGCGGTGCCGCTGTCCGCGTGCCAATGCCCCGGTGCGCGCGCACTCGGCAGATCGTCAAAGTCCCAGATGGTTTCGGGGCCCGGGTCGAACTGGTTTGTCGCGACGTCCGACTCAGGTTCCGACTCAGGTTCCGACTCAGGCTCCGACTCAGGCTCCGACTCAGGCTCCGACTCAGGCTCCGACTCAGGCTCCGACTCAGGCTCCGACTCAGGCTCCGACTCAGGCTCCGACTCAGGCGTCACGTCGTCTTCGGGCATCCAGGTGTCCAGATCCTGGAACAGCCGGCTGGGCGTTTGTGTGGGGGCGCGGAACCCGATGTCTTCGGGCGCAGGTTCGGGCGCAGGTTCGGGCGCAGGTTCGGGCGCAGGTTCGGGCGCAGGTTCGGG
>JBFIJC010000285.1:0-5019 GCA_041600915.1 Nitrogeniibacter sp. | reverse complement strand
ACTGAGGATGGGCGTGCCGTCGGCCAACAGCCGTGCGCCTTCGACGTGGCGTGTGGTGCTGGGGCGATCGGAGACTTCGCCAAAGCGGGTGTCGCGCAGGAGGGTGCGCAGCAAGGAGGTCTTGCCGGTGTTGGTGTGGCCAACGACGGCGATGCGGATCGGATCAGGCATGCGGCCCTTCCAGCCATGCGCGGGCGGCATCTGAGGTGTCGACGATATGGTCGCTTGCGAGGTCGATCTGCCGCAGGCCGTCACGCCAATGGCCGATTCTAGCCGCCGCGTCGGGCTGCCCATAGAGCCACACCGCGGTATCGTCGGCGTAGCGGCTGAGTTCGGCGATCAGTGCCAGCGCGCCGCGATCTGGCGACAGGCGTGGATCGACGGCGATCAGCAGTTTTTGGGCGCCGTGCAATGCGAGGTGGTCAAGGGCCAGGTGGCGCGCTTCGCGACTGTCGATTCGGCCGGCGTCCAGGGCGCTTGAAAAGCCGGTGGGGGGCCAGGCGAGGTCGTCTGCCAGCTCCAGCGCCATGAGGCAGTGTCCGCTGCCACCACCCGCTGCGCGATGCGTTGCATGAAAGGAAGGCAAGCTGGCTGGCGCTGCGCTTCGAATGCCGGAGTGCTCCACGTCCGGCATCAGCCGGCCCTGCAAAGTGGCATAGCCGGGGAGGCTGAGGTCGAGCCGGAACGTGTGTTGTGCACGACGCCACCGCAGCTGACATAGCAAAAGAAGCGCCGCCCTTGGCAGGACGCCGTATAGCAGCAATGAGGCCACGAGCCAGGCAGACCAGGCGTGGCGATCTGCGTCAACGCCGCGGGTGCCGCCGGCATTCAGGACCATCGCGGCATCTGGCATGCTGATACCCAGCGCGGCCGGCAGCGCACCGAGGGTGTGGGTCAGTTGTACAAATACCTCTGCCGGGAGAATGGTGGTTTCCCAGACAAATCCGTAGTGCCGTGTCGCTAATAGAAAAATGAGTGTGACGAGTGCCGCGCTCAGCGTGATGAGCCAAAGTGCGTGGCTGATGCGCCCCAGCCACCAGTAGCTTGCGCCGGTCTGCCGCGCGATCGAGATTTTCCCTTGGATAAGCCACGCCAAGGGGTGACCGGCGCCGAAGTGCGCCTGGATGCGTAGCCAGAGTTGTCCGGCCACACTGCCGGACGCCCCGAGCGGCAGCCAGCGGCCGACGAGCCAGAGCAGCAGGGTGATGCAGTGAAAGCCGAGGAGGCCGCTGATTGCCCAGATAAGGTTGACCGGCCGAGTGCCGTCACCCAGGACGGCAGACGCCGCGCCTGCGCCGGCGATGATTGTCGCTATCAGCGCAACGACCACGATGAGTGCCGTGTGCTGGCGTCGGTCGGTGATGGCCGTCATCAGGCCGTTGCCCTCCGCGAGCGTTGCGGCACGCGAGAGGATGCGTTGCTCAAAGTCGCCACCCGCCGCGCACGCGCGCCGGATTGCCGACGCGTCATCGGCGGGGCCGAGCGTGCCTTCACGCAGTCGCGCCGCCTCAGCCAGCCAGCGTTGCTCAAACCTGTTGAGCAAGGTGCGCGTCGCAGTGTGGGGTGTCGTCAAGGGCATTACCAATTCGAAAAGGGCGCGCGCGTAGGATACCGTTTGGCGGCCCGCGATGCCTCAGGCGCGTTTTGAGTCGTTTGAGGCTATTGAAGCGCGTGTTTAATCTTGCTAGACTAGCGAGCTTTCCTTTGCTCCACCGGGACCGCATGACCGGGGGGCTACGCCTTAACGTAACCTTGAGGAGTGTGCATGCGCCACTACGAAATCGTATTTATTGTTCACCCTGACCAGTCCGAGCAGGTGCCCGCCATGGTCGAGCGCTATCGCGCGCTGGTAGAAACCAAGGGTGGCAAAATCCACCGTCTGGAAGACTGGGGCCGCCGTCAACTGGCTTACCCGATCCAGAAAATCCACAAAGCGCACTATGTTCTGATGAACATCGAAAGCGACCAGGAGACGCTGGCTGAGCTTGAGCACGCATTCAAGTTCAACGACGCCGTGTTGCGTCACCTGACGGTTGTTGCCAGCAAGGCCGTGACCGAAGCGTCTCCGATGATGAAGGACGAGAAGTCCCGCTCCCTGACCGGCGGTCAGGATGCTGAAGGCGATGACGCCAAGGCAGAAGAGACCACTGAGGACTAAACCTGCGTGTGCAACACGCTACGTATCGTCGGAAGTCTGCTTGAGCTGGCCCCGATGCGATACACGCCAGCTGGCGTACCGATGGTCGGTTGTGTGCTGGGACATCAGTCCCGCCAGATCGAAAACGGAATCGAGCGTAGCGTGATGTGTGAGTTGCAGGTGGTGGCGCTGGGCGAAATCGCCAAGTCATTGTCTGCGGCAGTTGCGGGAATGGAAATGGAAGCCACCGGGTTTCTGGCTGCAAAAAATCAGCGCAGCAAAATGCCGGTGTTGCACCTAACGAATATCAAATTTGTAGAAGGAAGCGAACATGGCCTTCAAGCCGAAGAAAAAGGGTGATCGTGGTAGTCGTGGCGGTGGTTTGTTCAAGCGCCGCAAGTTCTGCCGTTTCACTGCAGAGAAAATTGAAGAAGTCGATTACAAAGATGTCGACCTGCTCAAGGACTTCGTGACCGAAACCGGCAAAATCATGCCGGCTCGTATCACCGGGACCAAGGCTGGCTATCAGCGTCAGTTGTCCACGGCGATCAAGCGCGCCCGTTTCCTGGCGCTGCTGTCCTACACCGACCTGCACAAGTAATCGAGGAGCCCAGACATGCAAATTATTCTTCTGGAAAAAGTCGGCAAGCTCGGCGCTCTGGGTGACGTGGTTAAGGTCAAGGATGGCTACGCCCGTAACTTCCTGATCCCGCAAGGCAAGGCCAAGCGCGCGACCGAAGCCAACATGGCTGAGTTCGAGACGCGTCGTGCCGAGCTCGAAGCGCTGCAGAACGAAAAGCTGGCTGGTGCTCAGGCGCTGGCTGAAAAGCTCGAGAGTCTGATGGTTCAGATCACGCGCAAATCTGGCATGGACGGCCGCCTGTTCGGCTCCGTGACCAATGCCGACGTGGCTGAAGCGCTGGCTGCTCAGGGTTACGATATCGAGCGCAGCACCATCCGCATGCCGGACGGTCCGCTCAAGCAAGTGGGTGACGTCCAGCTGGAAGTTGGCCTGCACGCAGACGTCGTGACGACGATCACGGTATCGGTGCTGGGCGACCATAGCTGATTCTGTACGTTGCTGACTGAACAAAAGGGCTGCGCGTGCAGCCCTTTTGTTTTTGGCGGAATGCTTTGTGGCGCGGTGCTCGTGCCATGTCATGATGTTGCTCTTATTGTGGGGTCGAGGCGCATGTCGCCGGGCGATGGATTTCGTCGATTTGGCCCCGATGCTGCTGCCAGGAAGTAACCATGCAATCAGACCCCCAAATGGCTGCTCTCAAGCTGCCGCCGCACTCGCTTGAGGCGGAGCAGTCCTTGTTAGGTGGATTGTTGCTCGACAATTCCGCCTGGGATCGAATCGCCGATCTCGTGACCAGTACCGATTTTTACCGTGACGACCACCGGCGGATCTTCAGTCACATCTCTCGTCTGATCGAGCTGAACAAGCCGGCCGACGTGGTCACCGTTTTCGAGTCGTTGGAAAAGAACGGCGAGTCGGATCAGGCTGGTGGTTTGGCCTATCTGGGAGAGATTGCAAACAGCACGCCTTCGGCGGCCAACATCCGCCGCTATGGCGAGATCGTTCGCGAGCGTGCAATTTTGCGCAGGCTCGTCTCGGTAGGCGACGAAATCGCCTCTTCGGCCCTCACGCCATCAGGCAAGGATGCAAAAACCTTGCTCGATGAAGCGGAAGCCAAGGTGTTCGAAATCGCCGAGGCGGGGTCGCGACACTCCAGTGGTTTTGTCCCCATTCAGCCGATTCTCGGCCAGCTCGTCGACCGTATTCAAGAACTCTATGACAGAGATACGCCGACTGACATTACCGGGGTGCCCAGCGGCTTCGCCGATCTCGATGAAATGACTTCTGGTTTGCAGCCCACCGACATGATGGTGATTGCCGGACGTCCGGGTATGGGCAAAACCACCTTCGCGCTTAACGTGGCCGAGCACGTGGCGGTTGAGTGCGGCTTGCCGGTGGCCGTGTTTTCAATGGAAATGCCAGGCACGCAGCTGGCAATGCGATTTATCTCGTCGGTCGGACGCCTGGATCAGCATCGCCTCAAGACCGGCAAGTTGAATGATGAAGAGTGGCAGCGGCTGACGTTTGCGCTGGGCAAGCTTCACGAGGCGCCAATTTACATTGACGAGAGCCCGGGTCTCAACCCGACCGACCTCCGAGCAAGAGCGCGCCGCCTCTATCGACAGTGCGGCAAACTGGGCTTGATCGTCATCGACTACATCCAGCTAATGACTACCTTGCGCCAGAGTGACAACCGCGCGGCCGAGTTGTCCGAAATTTCGCGGTCGATCAAATCGCTGGCCAAGGAGTTGCATGTGCCAATCATGGCGTTGTCGCAGCTCAACCGAAGCCTGGAGCAGCGGCCGAACAAAAGGCCTGTGATGTCGGACCTTCGGGAGTCGGGCGCCATCGAACAAGATGCCGACATGATCATGTTTATCTACCGAGATGAAATCTATAACCCCGATTCACCTGACAAAGGTGCGGCAGAGCTCATTATCGGCAAGCACCGAAACGGACCGACCGGCACAGTGCGTATGACCTTCCTGGGGGAGTACACACGCTTTCAGAACTACGTCGGCTCGCCAGAGTACTGATGCCGGCGGCAGATTTGTCGGGAAAAAGCAGGTGCAGTAAAAATAGTGTTGACAGGTTTTTTGTGGTGTCTATAATTCGCACCTCGCTTGAACGCAAACGCGTTTTGAGCGGCCCCCGGAGAAGTCGGAAACGAGTTTGAGGGGGTTGACGAAGCGGATTTGTTGCTACATAATTCCGCTTCTGCGCTGAACGAAATTCTTCTTCGGGAGTGGTTCAGATGCTCTTTAAAAATTTGGACAACCGATAGGTGTGGGTGCTCGGT
>JBFIJC010000284.1:0-5073 GCA_041600915.1 Nitrogeniibacter sp. | reverse complement strand
TTCGATGCCGGGCGAGTCGCCCATGGCCAGCACTACCATGCCGGCCTGATCGAGCCAGCTTTGTACGCGGGCTTGCCAGTCGCCCTCACCGATGAAGTCGCGATAGGCGCCCTGCGGGTGCATGCCGAGGCGCGCCCAGCGATTGGGTTCGGCGATGGAGATGAGCGGGCCGATGGCGTTGAGGGCGAGCAGAAAGTCTTCGGCCTTGGCGGTGATGGCGGTGGTGGTTTCGCCGGTGCTGATGATGTCGTAGGTGAGTGCCTCGTCTTCGCCGAAGGGGCGCAGATAGACGATCGGGGGGCGGGTGTCGCGTGCGAGCACGTCGGCGACGCTGGGCACGAAGAAGTGTTCAGCTGCGACCAGCGAGGCGATCGCGATAAGTAACAGCACGGTGGCGACAATCGCGCCGGCGAGCCAGTGGAGTGCCTGACCAAAGGCGGCAAACGCGACGGCCACTGACATCACGCCGAGCAGGCAGCCGATGAGGTAACACACCACGCCTGCCGCGTGCCTGCGGCTGCGGCGCACCGGGCTGTCGGGGGCGGGCGGCGGTGGCGTTTCCATGCAGGGGCTCCGATGGCTTCCAGAGCTTGAGTCTAGCAAGCGTCGCCTGAATGCAGTGCAGTGGAATCCGGGAGTCATCGGTGGGTCCGCCGCAAATTCCGGATTACGGCCGTCGGTCTTCCCCCAATGACCGACCAAGGCCCGCTGTACGAATCCGCCGCGGACCGTCGTGGCGACGACTTGCCCGCATTGCTCTACCTGCCGATTTGCCGCATTTCTCCTGCGGTTGCGCTCTGCCGGCTTCAAGACTGTCTCGATTTCGCCGTAGAACGTTCGTAGTAGGCAGATAGCCGAATACGGGGTTGAGGAGAGGCGATCGAGTGGTGTCGGTGAAGAAGGTCCTGCGGGACAACCGGATGCGGCTGCTGGTGGTCGGATTGGGGGCGGCGGCTTGCCTTGCGGTCGGCGCGCAGCGGGCGTCCGATGTGGCCTTGATGGCGGGATTGGCCCTGTTGGCGGTGACACTGATGCTCGGCTGGCAGGAGCTGCGCCGTCTGCATGAGATCTTTCGTGCGCACGGCTTGGCGATGCGCGGGGCACACGATGGGCTGTGGTCGTGGGACCCGGTGAGCAAGCGGCTGTGGGTGGGCGACCGGCTATTGGCGATTCTCGGATATTCGAGCAATTTCCTGGTCGATACGCATGGCTGGCTGGAACTGGTGCATCCGGATGATCGGGCCGGCTATAACCAGGCGGTGGCCCAGCATCTCAAGGGCGAAACGCCGTTCTTCTACTTCGAGTACCGGGTGTGTGCCCGGGATGGCAGCTACCGCTGGATAGCCTCGCGCGGTGAGGCGGTGCGCAACCGGCGCGGTCGTGCGGTGCTGATGGCCGGGTCGGTATCGGACATTACCAAGCGCAAGGAGACCGAGGCGCGCATCCATTACCTGGCGTATCACGATCAGCTCACCGGCCTGGCCAATCGGGCGCTGTTGGCCGATCGCCTGGACCTGGCCATTGCCCAGGCCTCCCGAGGCAAGGCGGCCGGCGTGGCGGTGTTGTTCATCGATATCGATCGCTTCAAGGATGTGAACGATGTGCATGGTCATGCGACCGGCGACGTGTTGTTGGTCGAGCTGGCGAAGCGCCTGCACGGCTGTGTGCGCGAGTCCGATACGCTGGTGCGCCAGGGCGGGGACGAATTCATCATGGTGATGTCGGCTGTTGATGCGCCAACGACCGTGGCGCCGGTGGTGGTCAAATTGCTCGAGGCCGTGCGCCAGCCGCTCACCGCTGGTGAGGTGGAGTTGTGCATGAGTGCCAGTATCGGGGTGAGCCTGTTTCCGCATGATGCGGCCGATGCACAGACATTGCTGCGCAATGCCGATACGGCGATGTATGACGCCAAGCGCTCGGGGGGCAACGTGGCGCGTTTCTATACCCGCGAGATGAACGATGCGGTATGTCAGCGGGTGGCGATCGAGGGCGGCTTGCGTCAGGCGATTGCGCGTGAGGAGTTGTCGCTGCATTTCCAGCCACAGTTAAGCATTGCCACGGGCGCGCTGGTGGGCTGCGAGGCGCTGCTGCGCTGGCGTGACGGCGAGGGGTGCTGCGTGCCGCCGGATCGTTTCATTCCGGTGGCGGAGGCGTCCGGCCAGATTCTGCCGATTGGTGAGTGGGTGGTCGGCCGCGCGCTTGATCATATTGCTGCCTGGCGGGCCGACGGCTTGGTGCCGCCACGGGTGGCCATCAACGTGTCGGCACGCCAGCTGGTTCAGCCGGGTTTTGCGGCCATGGTGCTGGCGGCGCTGGCGCAGCGCGCGCTGCCAACCGAGGTGCTGGAGGTGGAGGTGACCGAGTCGATTTTTCTGCATCCGGACGCCGCCGCGCTGGGCGAGTTGCGCCAGTTGCACCAGCGCGGTATTCGGCTGGCGCTGGACGATTTTGGCACCGGCTATTCGTCGCTGTCCTATCTGGGCGTGTTGCCCTTCGATACCTTGAAGATCGACCGCAGTTTCGTTGCGACCGTCGACGCACCAGATGATGCGCGCGGCGATGCGATCCTGAAGGCGACGATCGCCATGTCGCGCGCCTTCGATATGCAGGTGGTGGCCGAAGGGGTTGAGCGCCCCTCGCAACTGGCGGCCTTGCGGGCGCTGTCGTGTGATGTGTGCCAGGGCTATCTGTTCAGCCCGCCACTTGCCGCCGAGGATTTTGCCGACCGTTGCCTGGCGATCAAGCCGACGCCACAGATCGCACCGACTGGCGAGCCGTGATGAATGGGCGCAGCGATGGAAAATAAACGTGCCTTGGCTTTGCGGTATCGTTGGGGGAGGTGGCCGCCCATGCGTTGCCCTGTGTTTGCGAAACCCGCGGCCCGCCGCATGTAATGCGCCGGCCTGTTTTGTCATTGTTTTCTACGGATCCCGTCATGACTCACGCCGCCGACAATGTCCCGGCCGACAGCATGGTCTACAAGACCTTGCTTGAATCGACCAAGGCCATTCCCTGGCAGATCGACTGGAAGACCCTGCAGTTCACCTATATTGGCCCGCAGATCGAGCCGCTGCTCGGCTGGACGCCATCGAGCTGGGTAACGGTGCAGGACTGGGCCGAGCGCATGCATCCGGAAGACCGCGAACGGGTGGTCGATTTCTGCGTGGCGCAGTCGCAGGCCGGTACCGATCACGAGGCCGACTATCGCGCGCTGACCAAGGACGGCGAGTCGGTGTGGATTCGGGACGTGGTACACGTGAAGCGCAACGCGGCCGGTGAGGTCGAGTCGCTGATCGGCTTCATGTTCGACATCAGCGAGCGCAAGGCAGCCGAGCAGAAACTGCTCGCGATGCAAAAGGAACTCGAATCACTGTCGTTCAAGGACGGGCTCACGGGGGTGTCCAACCGCCGCATGTTTGATTCCATCCTCGACGCCGAATGGGTCGAGGCACGGCGCATGGTTCAGGCGCTGTCGCTGATCCTGATCGATATCGACTACTTTAAACAGTACAACGACTGCTACGGCCACATTCAGGGCGATACCTGCCTCAAGCAAGTGGCACAGGTGCTCGCCAGTGCCGCCACACGCAGCCGGGACGGCTTTGCCCGTTTTGGCGGCGAAGAGTTCGTCCTGATTCTGCCGGGCACCGATGCCGCGTCAGCATTGACCGTGGCCGAGCGCTGTCGCAGTTTGATCTTCAAGGCGCAGATCCCGCATGAGGCCTCACCGGTGGGGCAACTGCTGACGATCAGCCTTGGTGTCGGCACGATCATTCCTGCGCGTCACCAAGCGGCCATCGACTTCGTCCAGGCGGTCGACCGGCGCCTCTACCTGGCCAAGCAACGTGGTCGCAACTGCATCGTTGGCACGGGCTGAGCCTACGGCTCCCAGTGCGTCGGTCGGCGCACCGCGATATACACCTCGCGCAGAAACAATCCGAGTCCGCAGATCATCGACAACATGGCGAGGATGAACAGTGTCGCGATGGTGGCGGTGAGGTCGATGCGGATGAGCGTGCCGACAAAGGCGCCGGCCACCACCAGACAGACCAGCAAGGCGCTGAGCACTTGGCAGAAGATGGCCTGGTAGATCTGCGTGCCGCGGCGGGCGAGCAGGCTCAGTTCGCGTTCGAGCGCCTCTTTTTGGTCGGGCGCGGCTTTTTCTTGCAGGCGACGGCGGACGACGCGACGGCGGTCCACCACGCGCGCGAGGCGCCCGCTCATGGCGTTGATCAGCGTGGCCAGCGCGGTGAGAAGAAACACCGGTGCGACGGCGAGCTGGATGGCGTGGGAGAGGTCGGTGAGATGTTCGGGCATGGCGAGTTTTGGCGGCGTAATCGGGGACGACAACCAGTGTAGCCCGGATGCAGCGCAGCGGAATCCGGGAGCACCGGTTGATCTGCCACTGTTCCCGGATTCCGGCCTCCGGCCTGCATTCGGGCTACGCCTCCCGGTATGTCGGCCGACGCTGTGTATTCGCCTATACTTGCGTTCATGCGAATGACATTGTTGTTGATGGTGTGGCTGGTGCGCTTTGGACTATGCGTTGTGGCGCCGGTTGCCATGTCGTCGCCTCCGCCCCTGCTGCTGGCACGCGAGGCGACCAGAGGCATTGACCCGCGGCCCTATTGGGTGAGCGAAAAGCTCGATGGGGTGCGCGCAATCTGGGACGGTCGCTCGCTGCGCTTTCGCAGTGGCCGGCCGGTGCACGCGCCGGACTGGTTCGTGCGCGCGCTGCCGCCGCAGGCCATGGATGGCGAGTTGTGGCTGGGGCGGGGGCGTTTCGCCGAGGTGTCGGGGATCGCGCGCAAGCAGCTGCCGATTGACGCTGAGTGGCGAGGGGTGCGTTACATGATTTTCGAGCTGCCCGATGCGTCCGGCGATTTCTCGCAGCGGGTGATGGCCATGCGTGCCTTGGTTGAGTCGGCAAACGTGCCGTGGCTTGGCGCGGTCGAGCAAGTGCGGCTACCCGACCGTGCCGCGCTCACCGCACATCTGGCCGAGGTGCTGGCGGCGGGCGGTGAGGGGCTGATGCTGCACCGGGCCGACGCGGCGTATGTCACCGGCCGCAGC
>JBFIJC010000283.1:0-5087 GCA_041600915.1 Nitrogeniibacter sp. | reverse complement strand
GATGATGACCGGCCCATCGGGCTGATCGGTCGACACCATGAAGCCGTCCGCCTCCAGCCATTCCACCCGCGCCTGTTCGCAATAGCGAAAGTAGATGGTGTTGTTGACATGACCATAGGCGTCCATGTCGCCCCAACGAACCGGGATTCGGCATGTGTGTAGCAGGATGCGTTGCTCTGTCATAGTGTGTCCCTCTGGGTATACCCTTCTCTTTTTGCTGACGGATGGAGTAACATACGGCAGCGTATGTTAAAAACACCACGATTTTGCAAGAAAAACGCGCTCATGCCTACCGGTAACGCGCGAAACGAATAACAAAGACTGTACATAGGAGAACGCAATGGAACGTGAATCCATGGAGTTCGACATTCTCGTCGTCGGCGGTGGGCCGGCCGGACTGTCGGCGGCCATTCGGCTCAAGCAACTGGCCACCGAGGCCGGCAAGGAAGTCTCCGTCTGCCTGATCGAGAAAGGCGCTGAAATTGGCGCCCACACCCTCTCAGGCGCTGTGCTCGATACCCGCGCACTCGACGAACTGCTGCCCGACTGGAAAGCCATGGGCGCGCCGATCACCACCGAGGTGAGCGAAGACCGCTTCATGATGCTGACCGAGTCCGGCTCTCGCCAACTGCCGAACGCCCTGTTGCCGGATTGCTTCCTCAATCATGGAAACTACATTGTCCGTCTGGGCAATGTCGTTAAATGGATGGGTGAGCAAGCCGAGGCGATGGGCGTCGAGATCTATCCCGGCTTTGCCGGTGCTGACATCGTGTACGACGAAAACGGTGCGGTCAAAGGCGTGGTTACCGGCGACATGGGCGTTGGCCGCGATGGCGAGCCCGGCCCGAACTACCAGCCCGGCATGGAACTGCACGCCAAGTACACCTTCTTCGCAGAAGGCGTGCGTGGTCACTTGGGCAAGGCACTCGAAGCACGCTACAAGCTGCGTGAAGGCCATGACCCGCAGACCTACGGCATCGGCATCAAAGAGCTGTGGGAAATCGATCCGGCCAAGCACAAGCCCGGCATGGTCATGCACACCGCGGGCTGGCCGCTCGACAACCACACTTACGGCGGCTCCTTCATGTATCACCTGGAGGACAACCTGGTCGCGGTCGGCTTTGTGGTGGGTCTCAACTACAGCAATCCGCACCTGTCGCCCTACGAAGAATTCCAGCGCTACAAGTTGCATCCGGATGTTCGCGGCTTCCTCGAAGGCGGCAAGCGTCTGTCCTACGGCGCCCGCGCCATCGCGGCCGGTGGCCTGCAGTCGCTGCCGGAACTGGTTTTCCCGGGTGGCGCGCTGATCGGTTGCGACGCCGGCTTCCTGAACGCGGCACGCATCAAGGGCACGCACAGCGCGATCAAGTCCGGCATGCTTGTCGCCGAAGCCGCTTTCGCGGCACTGGGTGCCGAGCGCGAACGCGATACGCTGACGGCCTACCCCGAAGCCTTCAAAGAAAGCTGGCTCTACACCGAGCTTCGCAAGACGCGCAACTTCAAGGCCTACATGAGCAAAGGTCTGTGGATGGGCTCGATTCTGTTTGGTATCGACCAGCGCCTGTTCGGCGGCAAAACGCCCTGGACCCTGCACAACACGGCCGACCACGGCAAGCTCAAGCCGGCCGCCGAGTGCACACCCATCAGCTATCCCAAACCCGATGGCGTATTGAGCTTTGACCGACTGTCGTCGGTGTTCCTCTCGAACACCAACCACGAAGAAGAGCAGCCCTGTCATTTGCAGTTGAAGGATCCGAGCGTCGCGATCGAAACCAACCTCGCCATCTATGACGCGCCCGAGCAGCGCTATTGCCCGGCCGGTGTGTATGAAATCATCCGTGAGGGCGATACGCCGCGACTGCAGATCAACGCGCAGAACTGTGTGCACTGCAAGACCTGCGATATCAAGGACCCGACCCAGAACATCAACTGGGTGACGCCGCAAGGTGGTGAAGGCCCGATCTATCAGGGCATGTAAGCGGCTGGAGTCGTAAAAAATGGGGCGCCCGAAAGGCGCCCCATTTTTGTTGAAGGCAGGCTGCTGTGTTATGCCGCCGCTACTGCGTGCGGATCCAGGTGTTTTGCGCGACGACGTTGAATCATCACAATCAAAGCGAGAATGATGAAGGCCGGCAGGAAGATCCACTCTTTGGCGGGCCGGTCGTTTGGCAGTTCCACCGCGGAAATCTTGAAGCCCTGCTCAATCCCGAGCTTTTCGGCCTGAGATCCGAACTGGACACCGACAACCTGGATGTCTTCACCAAACGGAACCACTTGAACACCGGCTGCGGCAAAACGCGCCTTGGCCGTATCAGCTTTCGGACCGAGCGGTAGCAGCACACCCTTCTTCACTTCGTCGCCGTCGATATTCATGCCCTCGATAAACAGTCGCAGGCGACCGTTATCGGGTACCGCATTGACAGCTTCGACCGCTGCATTTCCGTGCAGGCGCTCGTAGGGCGGGAACACCTCATCCATGATGAAGCCCGGACGGAACAGCACGAAGGTCAGCGCGATCAGCACGCCCGACTCCCAATACTTGCTGCGCGTCATGAACCAGCCCTGCGTGGCCGCAGCAAATATCAGACTCGCCACCGTGGCACTGAACAAGGTCAGTATCAGGTGGAATGGTCCTTCAATGTCGATCAGCAACAACTGCGTGTTAAAGATGAACATGAAGGGCAGCACCGCGGTCCGGATCGAGTAGGTAAATGCCGTGATACCCGTCTTGATCGGATCGGTCAGCGCGATACCCGCCGCCGCATAGGACGCCAGCCCCACCGGGGGTGTCACGTCGGCCATCAGACCAAAATAGAACACGAACAAGTGCACCGCGATCAGCGGAACCAGCAGCCCGTTCTGCGCACCGACTTCAACAATCACCGGCGCCATCAGAGTGGACACGATGATGTAATTGGCAGTCGTCGGCAGACCCATGCCCAGAATCAGGCAGATGAAGGCGACCATGAACAGCATGATGACGATGTTGCCGCCAGAGAGCGTCTCCACCAGCTCGGTCATGACCAGGCCAACACCGGTGAGTGTCACCGTACCCACGATCACGCCTGCCGCTGCCGTCGCGATACCGATGCCGATCATGTTGCGTGCGCCGGTCACCAGCCCATCGAGCAGATCCTGGAAGCCTCGACGAACCTCTACGCCGGGGCTGCTTACACCACGGAAGAAGGCGGTGATCGGGCGCTGCGTCACCAGAATGAAGCACAGGAACATCGTCGCCCAGAAGGCCGACAACGCGGGCGAGAGCTGCTCGATCATCAGGTTCCAGATCAGCGCGGCCACCGGCAGCAAATAGTGGAGACCGGACTTGAGCGTCGGGCCCACATCGGGAAGACTCTCGATTGGATCGTTCGGGTCATCCATGTGCAGCTCGGGGTACTTCGTTGCCAGCTTGAGCAGTGCGATATAGGAAATGGCCATCAGAATCGCGATGATGACAATGGACCCGTCTGGCGCCACATCCTTGATCCAGCCCAGGCCCCAATAGACGATGCCGGCAAGAATCACCAGCCCCGACATGGTCATGGTGAAGCTGATCAGGCTCTGCTGCCATGGCTTGGGGTTCTGTCGCGGAATGCCTTGCAGGTTGGCCTTCATCGCCTCCAGGTGCACGATGTAGAACAGCGCGATGTACGAGATCAGCGCCGGCACGATGGCGTGCTTGAGCACTTGCACGTACGGAATGCCCACATACTCGACCATCAGGAAGGCGGCAGCACCCATCACCGGCGGCATGATCTGGCCGTTGACCGAGCCTGCCACTTCCACTGCGGCCGCTTTGTCAGCGCGATAGCCGATGCGCTTCATCAGCGGGATGGTGAAGGTACCGGTGGTCACCACGTTGGCGATCGACGAACCGGAAATCACACCCGTTGCAGCCGACGCCACCACGGCCGCCTTGGCCGGACCACCACGCAGGTGACCGAGCAGACCGACCGCGCTCTTGATGAAGTAGTTGCCCGCGCCAGCTGTCTCCAGCAATGCGCCGAACAACACGAACAGAAAGATGAATCCGGACGACACGCCAAGCGCCACACCAAACACACCTTCGGTCGTGAGCCACAAATGGCTCATGCCCTTGCCCAGCGACGCGCCCTTGTGGGCGATCATGTCGGGCATGTGCGGGCCGGCGAAGATGTAGATGATGAACACGATGGCGAGGATCACCATCGGCAGACCGAGCGCACGACGGGCAGCTTCAAGGAGCAGCACCATGCCGGCAACCGCGACGACCAGGTCGTAGTCCGTCGGCGAACCGGGACGCTCCGACAATTGGGCGTAAAACAAGAACAGATAGGCCGCACAAAACGCACCGACCGCGGCCAGCAACCAATCAACGGCAGGTATGTACTCCCTCGGCGATCGCTTGAATGCGGGGTAAGCCATGAACGCGAGAAAGACCGAAAAGGCCAGGTGAATCGCTCTGGATTCCGTGTCGTTGAACACGAAAATGCCAAAGGTAAACGGAAGCGGCGACGCAATCCAAAGCTGGAACAATGACCACGCAAGCGCGATCAACATCATTGCCTGGGCAACAGGTCCAGTCGGTTTACGTCCGCCAGTATCGGCTTCAGCGACGATCTGTTTGAGTTCTTCGTCGGTGAGCTGGTGGTGCTCTTGTGTCTTTTTGACGCCAGCCATGACCTCGTCTCCGTGCGTTTTTGCGGTTGATCGGGTAAGGGGGAGCCCTTATCGCACAAACGTATGTATTAGTACACCGCCAGGCCCGCTCCTGCAACGGTGTTAATCACGTCGGCCGGCGTTGCACCGGCCGACGTGGGGTGGATTACATCCAACCCTTTTCTTTGTAGTACTTCGCGGCGCCTTCATGCAGCGGAGCGGACAGACCGTTCTTGATCATCTCTTCCTGCTTCAGGTTGGCGAATGCCGGGTGCAGCTTCTTGAAGTCGTCGAGGTTCTCGAACACGGCCTTGACCAGCGCATACACCACTTCCGGCGAGGTCTTGGTCGAGCTCACGAAGCTGGCCACCACACCATAGGTCGGGGTCGGCTCGGGGTTGCCGGCGTACAGGCCACCCGGGATTTCAACCTTGGCGTAGAACGGGGCG
>JBFIJC010000282.1:0-5119 GCA_041600915.1 Nitrogeniibacter sp. | reverse complement strand
GGGCGCAGGTTCGGGCGCAGGTTCGGGCGCAGGTTCGGGCGCAGGTTCGGGCGCAGGTTCGGGCGCAGGTTCGGGCGCAGGTTCGGGCGCAGGTTCGGGCGCAGGTTCGGGCGCAGGTGCCGCTGTCATATAGCCGCCGCCCCAGTGGAAGGCGGCAGGCGGCTCTTCGGCGTGCGCGAGCGGAGCGGCTTCCTGAGGTGGGGCGCGAAAACCGGTGGACTCTCCGGGGCGATCTTCAAGAATGAAGATGGGGCTGCTCGCCGGGCGGGGGGCCGTCGGCGGCGGCATCGCGACGGCGGGGTCGCCTTCGAGTGAATCGAGCGCGTTGAATGTGTGGCGACAGTGTCCGCAGCGGACCATGCCCTGCCGTGCCCGCAATTGTTCCGAGCTGATCCGGAACAGGGTCTGGCAGGCAGGGCAGCGGGTGCGCATCACCGTTTGACGCCTTCCAGTCGGGCCCAGCCGTCATGGATTTTGCCGACCTGCAGTTTAATCCACGGTGCGTAGGCGTCGATCACCTGTTGGGTCTGGGTGTCGAGTACGCCGGAGAGCGCCAGTTGCCCACCGGGGGCGACATGCGCGCACAGCGCGGGGGCGAGGACGCACAGCGGATTGGTGAGGATGTTGGCCACCACCAGATCGAAGCGGTCGGTCAGCGGCGTGGCGGACACGTGCAACTCAATGCTGACGTGGTTGCGCTCGGCGTTGTCGCGCGCGGCGTCCACGGCTTTGTCGTCGATATCGACACCGGCGACACGGCCTGCGCCCAGGCGTGAGGCGGCGATGGCCAGAATGCCTGAGCCGCAGCCATAGTCGAGCACCGTGGCACCCGGGGTGACGACCGCCTCCAGCCATTCCAGACAGAGCTGGGTGGTCGGGTGCGAACCGGTGCCGAAGGCCATGCCGGGGTCGAGCGCAATGTTGATGGCGTCGGGGTTGGGCGCTTCGTGCCAGGAAGGTACGATCCAGAGCCGGTCGGTGATGCGAATCGGATCGAACTGCGACTGGGTGAGCTGTACCCAGTTCTGTTCGGCGACGTCTTCGAGTGTGAAGGGCGGCACTTGCGCGAAACCGACCGCGCCCGAGGCACGCGCCAGTGCCCTGGTGATGTCGGCGTTTTTGTCGAACAAGGCCAGCACACGGCTGTGATCCCACAGGCTGGCTGGCGCCATGCCGGGTTCGCCGAATTGCGGGCGTTCGGCGTCGGTACCGGCGTCGGCATCTTCGATGCTGACCGACAGTGCCCCTTCTTCCATCAAAGCATCGGAGAGTTGTTCCGCGCGATCGGCGTCGGCGAGCAGGGTTACGTTAATCCACATGCGGTCAGGGCTTCTCTCGCTCGGCAAGGCGCTTTTCGAGGTAGTGAATGCTGGTGCCACCTTCAATGAAGCGGGGGTCTCGCATCAACTCCTGGTGCAGTGGCACATTGGACTTGATGCCGGCAATCACGGTTTCGGAGAGCGCAATCTGCATCCGGCGGATGGCTTGTTCGCGCGTATCGCCGTAGGTGATCAGCTTGCCAATCATCGAGTCGTAGTGTGGCGGGACGGTGTAGCCGTTGTAAGCGTGCGAGTCGACGCGTACGCCAGGGCCGCCCGGCATGTGCCAGTTGGTGATGCAGCCGGGGCTCGGAGTGAACTTGAACGGGTCTTCGGCATTGATGCGGCACTCGATGGCGTGGCCGGCAAAGCGGATGTCTTTCTGGTTGAGCCAGAGCTTTTCACCCGCGGCGACGCGGATCTGTGCCTGCACGATGTCGACGCCGGTGATCAGCTCGCTGACCGGGTGCTCGACCTGAACGCGGGTGTTCATCTCGATGAAATAGAACTCGCCATCTTCATACAGGAACTCGAAGGTGCCAGCGCCGCGGTAACCGATCTTGCGGCAGGCTTCGGCACAGCGTTCGCCGATCTTGGCGATCAGCTTGCGGTCGATGCCGGGGGCGGGCGCTTCTTCGATGACCTTCTGGTGGCGGCGTTGCATGGAGCAGTCGCGCTCGCCCAGGTGCACGGCGTTGCCATGGGCGTCGGCCATGATCTGGATTTCCACGTGGCGCGGACGCTCCAGATACTTCTCCATGTACACCACCGGGTTGCCAAAGGCCGACTGCGCCTCGGTTTTGGTGGTGGTGACAGCGTTGATCAGGGCAGCCTCGGTGTGCACCACCCGCATGCCGCGACCGCCGCCGCCACCGGCTGCCTTGATGATCACTGGATAGCCGACCGCGCGGGCGATCTTGACGATCTCTTTCGGGTCGTCCGGCAAGGCGCCGTCTGAGCCTGGCACGCAGGGCACGCCGGCGGCCTTCATGGCGTCCTTGGCGGAGACCTTGTCGCCCATCAGGCGGATGGTCTCGGGCCGGGGGCCGATGAAGACAAAGCCGGATTGCTCGACGCGCTCGCCGAAATCAGCGTTCTCGGAGAGGAAGCCGTAGCCCGGGTGGATGGCTTCGGCGTCGGTGACTTCTGCCGCCGAGATGATGGCCGGGACGTTGAGATAGCTTTGCGCAGACGGGGGCGGGCCGATGCAGACCGATTCGTCGGCCAGCTTGACGTACTTGGCTTCGGTGTCGGCGGTGGAGTGCACCGCGACGGTGCGGATGCCCAGTTCGCGGCAGGCGCGCAACACGCGCAGGGCGATTTCGCCTCGGTTGGCGATGAGGATTTTATCGAACATGCCAGCGGATCCCGTTGTGATGAGCGAGGGTGTGAGTCATCCGGGCTTAACCGATGATCATCAGCGGCTGGCCAAACTCGACCGGTTGGCCGTTCTCGACCAGGATGGCCTTGATCACGCCTGCGGCGTCCGAGTCGATCTCGTTCATCAGCTTCATTGCTTCGATAATGCACAGCGCGTCGCCCACGGCAACGGTGTCGCCCACATTGGCGAAGGCGTCGCTGCCCGGCGATGCGGCGCGATAGAAGGTGCCTACCATCGGTGATGTCAGCACATGGCCTGCGGGCAGGGTGTTTTCGGGGCCGGTGGAATCGGCTGCGGACGAGGTGGCCGGGGTTGCCTGTGCAGCGACAGGGGCTGCATGCACCATATGCTGCACCGGTTGCGGTGCTGCGTGTGAGATGCTGTGCTTGGCGATTCTCACTTTTTCTTCGCCCTCGGTGACTTCCAGTTCGGAAATACCCGATTCCTGAACGAGGTCGATCAGTTTCTTCAGCTTGCGCAGATCCATGAGGTTCTCCAGTAGATGTCGGCAGATCGCCGACGTCTTAATGTTGTTTCAGGCGTGCCAGGGCGAAATCGAGTGCAGCCAGGTAGCCATCGGCTCCCAGCCCACAGATCACGCCGACGGCTTGATCGGAAAAATACGAGTGATGGCGGAATGCTTCCCGGCTGTGGATGTTCGACAAATGCACTTCCACGTAGGGGATGGCCACTGCCGCCAGAGCGTCGCGCAGGGCGACGCTGGTGTGTGTGTAGCCGGCCGGATTGATGATGATGAAGTCGACGCCTTCGGATGCCGCTGCCTGAACGCGGTCGATCAGCTCACCTTCGTGGTTGCTCTGAAATGATTCAAGGCGGACGCTTGCCGCGCCGGCTCGGCTCAGCATGGCGGTGTGGATGTCGGCCAGAGTGGTCCGACCATACACATCGGGCTCGCGCGAACCCAGAAGGTTGAGATTCGGCCCGTGCAGTACGAGCACGAGCGCTTGGTCAGATGGCGGCTGTTGCGCCCCTTTTTTGCGATTTCTCGGCGTCATGTCAGCAAGTTTGCCGCATTTCGCAACATTTTGTCCAGCGGCTGAGGCATGTTGCTCACGGAAGCAGCGCCGAGATTTTGCCTTCCAGATCCGATTTGCTCAAGCCCCCGACCGACAGGTGGCGGATCTGGCCTTGGCGATCGAGGATCACGGTAAAGGGCAGGGCGCCGGCCGGGTTGCCCAGTCTGGCGGCCAGATCGACTGTGGAGCCGTCCCCAATCAGCAGCGGGTAGGGCACCTTCATTTCGTCGCGAAACGCGGCGACACGTTCGGGCGTATCCAGGCTCAGGCCGACGAAGCGGACGCCGCGATCATGGTAGCGCTGCGACACGTCGCTGAAGTCGGGGATTTCCTTGCGGCAGGGCGGACACCAGGTGGCCCAGAAGTTGGCGACAACTACCTTGTCTTTCAGCTCGTTCAGCGCGTGCATCTTGCCGTCGGCGTCCGGCAGGTTGGTGGCAAGCAGCCGCGCACCTTCTGCGGGGGAGACGGCGTCGCTGGCGGACGTGTCGGTAGCGCTTGCCAGCGGGCGAATGATGGACGGACTGGTGCTGCGACTGGTCCAGTAGCCAAGGGCACCGGCGGCGATGGCGACCAGGACAATGAGGGCCGATTGCGGCAGACGCATCATGGCTGGGGCACGGACTCGGCCAACAGGCGTCGGACTGCATCGACGCGTGCGCGGTCGGTGTGGCTGCGGCGTTCGGCGCGGGCGTCGTAGATCGACAGACGTACCGGCGCGTCATTCCAGTCAAACACCAGAATAGCTTCGGGCGGCTCGTGGGTCAGGCGGCGCGGCTCGCGATGCTCGTAGCGGATGTCCTGGTTCAAGAAGAATATCTCGATGTCTTTGGCGCTGTCGGCGAAGGCTTCGATGTCGATTTCGGCGTAACGGCCGGCCGTGCCGTCGAGTACCGCGCCGGTGAGATAGGCGCGGAAGGGCGCCAGCATGTCGAGCACCTCGACGGCGATGCAGCGCATGGCATAGAGGCGCTCGGCGTGCTCATCGTCCTGGTAGATGGCCTGGTACTCACGCAGCGCGGCTTCGATTTCGGCGTTGGTGGGCAGGGTGTCGGCATCGGTCGCGCCGAGCTGGCGGGCGGCCTTGCGCTTGGCAAAGCCGAAGTCCTGAACGCCGTCTTCGGCCATCATGCGCGCGGCGAGCGCGGAGATTTCCTGACGCAGGTGACTGGTCCGTGACCCTGAGTGTCGGCTTGACATGCGCGGCTCCCTGATCGCCATCGGTTAGAATCTCTGGCCTTGTGAATCCTGACGGCGCGGCCAGACGGAACAGACCAGCACATTCTACACGTCCGGATGACTGACCGCTTTTCGCGGACGCCCGGCGCGGGAGCATTCATGCATATTCATATTCTCGGCATTTGCGGCACCTTCATGGGCGG
>JBFIJC010000281.1:0-5175 GCA_041600915.1 Nitrogeniibacter sp. | reverse complement strand
GCTGGCTGTTTCGACCGTAATCCCCAGGATGGCAGCGATATCTGACGACGCCAGGCGGAACACTTCGGTACTGCCCGGCTTGGTCTTCAAGCGCAGCAGCAGGCGCGCTACACGCACCCGCGCAGGCGCGCTGCCTGCGGTGAGTTCGGCCAGCCACAATTGGGCTTCGGCCAGCGCATCACCCGCCTTCTCCAACATGCGCTGGCCAAGTCCCGCATCAATGGCCCGCAAGCGATCGAGCGTGGCTAGCGGCAGGCGGCACACGCGCACCGGCCCGACAGCGATCGCCGATGCATCGTACTCACGCCCGCTGAGCACCTCGAGACCGGCCAGATCACCCGGCTTGATAATGCGAACGATGCGCGCCGAACCATCGGCGCCGTGGCGCACCAGCTTGATCGCCCCTTCACGCACCGTATAGAGCGCGTCGCTACGCGCACCCTGGTGGTAAAGCACGCGCTTCGCCTCAATCTTCAAATCGTCCAGCGAGCCCTGAACCAGCGCAATCTGCTCTGGCGCGAGAGACGAAAACAAGGCCGAATCACGCACCGGGCATTTGGCACAATCGGTGTGCCCGGACCACTGGGAAAGAAGGTGCACTCGCGTCATGAGCACAGTGTGCCCGAATCCCGCCAGCGGTGCCGTGCGAGTGAGTTCAGCATGTCACGCACGACGCCAAAGCGTGCCGGCAGCGGTATCTTCAAGCACCACGCCAGCCGCCTGGAGCTCTGCCCGAATGCGGTCGGCTGCCGCGTAGTCCTTCGCCTGCTTGGCGGCGACACGCTCGGCAATCGCCGCTTCAATGGCGGCTTCTTCGAGACCATTCACGTCGCCACCGCCTTGCAAAAAACTTGTCGCCGAGCGCTCGAGCAAGCCGAGCACATTGCCAAGCGCCGTCAGCTGCGACGCCAGCGGCGCACTCTCCGTGCGATTGACCTCGGCCGCCATGTCAAACAGCACCGCCATGGCTTCGGCCGTGTTGAAGTCATCGTCCATCGCGGCGCGGAAGCGAAGGGCAAAATCGCCCGTCCAGTCCACCGCCTCGGTCGCCTCGGGTGCGTGTTTGAGCGCGGTGTACAGACGCGTCAAGGCCGTGCGCGCATCGTCGAGATGCGCGTCGCTGTAGTTCAAGGGGCTGCGATAGTGGGCGCGCAAGATGAAAAAGCGCACGACTTCGGCGTCGTACTGCTTGAGCACCTCACGGATGGTGAAGAAGTTGCCCAGGCTCTTCGACATCTTCTCGTTGTCGACCCGCACAAAACCGTTGTGCATCCAGTAATTCACATACTGGCAATCGTGCGCGCCTTCGCTCTGCGCGATCTCGTTCTCGTGGTGCGGAAACTGCAAATCCTGGCCGCCGCCGTGAATATCGAACTGTTTGCCGAGCAAGGCTGAACCCATGGCCGAGCACTCAATGTGCCAACCCGGGCGACCCTCACCCCAAGGCGACGCCCAGCGCGCATCGCGCGGGTCATCGTCCTTGGCACGTTTCCAGAGCACGAAATCGAGCGGGTCACGCTTGCCATCGGCAACATCCACGCGCTCGCCGGCGCGCAGCTCGTCCAGCGTCTTTCCGGACAGACGACCATAGGGCGCGAACTTGCGCACGGCGTAGCACACATCAGCGTTATCTGCGACATAGGCCAGGCCACGGGTTTCGAGCTGGCCGATCATGCCCAGCATGCCTTCGACGTGCTCGGTCGCGCGCGGCTCGTGGTCGGGCGGCAATACGCCCAGCTTGGCGGCATCTTCATGCATGGCGGCCACAAATCGGTCCGTCAGCGCACGAATCGACTCTCCGTTCTCGCCCGCGCGCCGGATGATTTTGTCATCGATGTCGGTAATATTGCGCACATAGGTCACGTCGTATGCACTCGCCCGCAACCAACGTGCCACCATGTCGAACACCACCATCACGCGGGCATGCCCGAGATGGCAGTAGTCATAGACCGTCATTCCGCACACATACATCCGCACCTTGCCCGCTTCAATCGGGCGAAACGGCTGTTTTTCTCGCGACAGGGAGTTGTGAATCATCAACATGGGACAAGTGCCTGTTCTGTAGGGTGCTTTGCGCCAACGCCCGCGCCAATCGCAAAAAAGGCGGGCCCCACAAGGGGAACCCGCCTTATTCGACGGCAAGTCGGCAACCGGCAAAGCGCCCCGGGTGAGACTCGACTGATGTTTATTGGTAGAATGCCCCGTTGTTTTTCGAGCTATCAACGGCGGCAAATTTGGTGCCGAAGTATATCACAATGAAAAAACGCGATTCTTCCGTCCTGCGCGCTGCATCCGCCGCGCTGTTCCTCGCTTTCGGGCAGAGCGCCGTCGCGTCTGTTCAGGAAATTCAGGCCCTGGTCGCACGCGGCCAATTCCCTGAAGCCATCCGGGTCGCCGACGTCGATTTGAGCACCAACCCCACCGACCCGCAGACCCGTTTCCTGAAGGCCGTCGCGCTCACCGAGCTGAACAAGGTCGAGGAAGCAATCGGCGTTTTCCGCAAACTCACCGAAGACTACCCGGAGCTGCCCGAGCCCTACAACAATCTGGCCGTGCTCTACGCTCAGCAAAAGTCTTTCGATAAAGCCAAGGCCGCGCTCGAGATGGCGATCCGGACGCATCCGAGCTACGCCACCGCACATGAAAACCTCGGCGACGTCTACGCCCGCATGGCCAGCCAGGCCTATGACAAGGCCTTGCAGCTCGATTCCAACAATACGGTCGCCCAGTCCAAACTGGCGCTGATCCGCGAACTCATGACGGCATCCGGCCGAAGCACGCCGCCAGTCGTCATGGCTCAGGCCGCCCCCATGCCGGCCAAGCCGGTGGCCGAGCCGGTCGCACCGATCGCTGCGCCCAAACCGGCCCAGGCCGCACTGCCCGCCCCCGCCCCCGTGGCGGCGCCAACGCCGGCACCGGCTGCTGCACCAACTCCCGCACCAACTCCCGCACCAACACCCGCTCCGGCACCTGCGCCCGTTGCCACGGCGCCGACGCCCCCCGCGCCAGTCGCCGTCGCAAAACCGGCCGTTGTCGCCGAAACGCCCCCCGCCAAGACGCCGCCGGCGGCCGACAGCGCAGACCCGGTGCGCGAAGCGCTCAGCAGTTGGGCGCGCGACTGGGCCCGCAAGGACGTCAAGGCCTATCTCTCGCACTACGCCAAAGACTTCCGTGTTCCGGGCGGCAGAAGCCGATCGCAATGGGAAAATGAACGTCAGGCGCGCGTCGGTGACAAACCCGGTGAGATTTCAGTCGTGCTCGAAAATATCGACGTCACGATCAACGGCAAAACGGCCAAGGCCACATTCCGCCAACACTATGATTCATCCGGCTTTAGCGGCTCCACCAACAAAACGCTGGTCTTTGTGCAGCAAGATGGCCGGTGGCGCATTCAGCAGGAATTGATTGGGCTCCAATGAACGTATTCAGCAGTTTTCGTCTCACATGCTTCGCGGCACTCGCCTCACTCACGTTTGGCGCGTCCGCGGCAACGCTTTCGGACAGCGGTCCGGACGCCGACCTGTTGCGGGTATTCCAGGCCATTGAGGCCAAACGCCTCGATGACGCACTGGCGCAGGCCGAGGCGATCATCAAGGTGTATCCCAATTTTCGCCTGGCGCACCTGATCAAAGGCGACCTCCTGCTCGCGCGCGGCGGAGCACTCAAAGGTTTCGGCAATACCGCCAATACCAGCAGCGCAATCAACGATCTGCGCGACGAGGCTTTGGCCCGACTGAGTGCCTATCGCGACAAGCCGCAAACAAATTACGTGCCGCGCTACCTGCTGCAGATGGGCGCCGAGCAAAAATATGCGGTCGTCGTCGACACCCAGCGTGCCCGCCTCTATGTCTACAAAAACGAAAACGGCACCCCACGCTTCGTCGCCGACTTCTATGCCAGCCACGGCAAGGCCGGCGCCGAAAAAATCCGCGAGGGCGACAACAAGACACCCGTCGGTGTGTATCACGTCATCTCACAGATTGATCGTAGCAAGCTGCCAGACCTCTATGGTGATGGCGCCTTCCCGATCAACTACCCCAACGAGTGGGACAAGCGGGTTGGCCGCACCGGCTACGGCATCTGGCTGCACGGCGTGCCGCAAGACACCTACGCGCGTCCGCCACGTGCTTCTGAAGGCTGCGTAGTGCTCGCCAATCAGGACTTCAACACGCTGTCGAACTACGTTCAGGTCGGGATGACGCCCGTCATCATCAGCAACCAGATCGAGTGGCTGTCGATGGACGACTGGCAAGCCGAACGTGGCTCGCTTAATGCCGCGATAGAGTCATGGCGCAAAGACTGGGAAAGCCGGGACGTGTCCCGCTACCTCAAGCACTACGCCAAAAATTTCAAGAGCGGCAGCGCCGATCTGGCAAGCTGGTCAAAGCACAAAAGCAAAGTGGCCAGTGGAAAAACCTGGATCAAGGTCGGTCTGGACCGCATCAGCATGCTACGCAGCCCAGGTAAAGACGAATTGGTCGAGGTGAGCTTCGACCAGCGCTATGAGAGCAATAATCACGACGATCAGCGGCGCAAGAAACAATACTGGATCAAAGAAAACGGCCAGTGGCGCATTGCTTATGAAGGCAACGCCTGAGTCGCTGGTCACCCGACATTGACGCACCGGGGCACAACACCCCGCCCGCTCTGACATCAACAAAGGTAAACATCATGAAAGCACTGTTGCTCGCGCTGAGCTTTGCATTGTCCACCGCAGCGGCCTACGCCGGCCCCAAGGTCGCGCTTGACACCAACAAAGGTCAGATCGTCATCGAGCTGGACGACAAGGCCGCGCCGGTATCGACGCAAAACTTTCTCAAGTACGTGAATGACGGCTTTTACAGTGGCGTGATTTTTCACCGCGTGATTCCCGGCTTCATGATTCAAGGCGGCGGTTTCGAGCCCGGCATGAAGCAAAAGAGCACCACCCAGCCGCCCATTAAGAACGAAGCGAAGAATGGTCTCAGCAATGTCACCGGCAGTATCGCCATGGCACGCACACAAGACCCCCACTCGGCTTCTGCCCAGTTCTTCATCAACCTCGTCGACAACACCAACCTCGACCACCCCTCCTTCGATGGCTGGGGCTATGCCGTATTCGGCAAAGTCGTTGAAGGCATGGACGTGGTCAAGGCCATCGGTGCCGCACCGACCGGCATGGCCGGTGGCCACCGC
>JBFIJC010000280.1:0-5180 GCA_041600915.1 Nitrogeniibacter sp. | reverse complement strand
TCGAAAAACGACGGGGGCGAAAATGCCCCCGTGTCGTCAAAGCCAAACCCGCTCGGTACCCAATTCGGCACCTGAAAGAGCCTTAACTGAACTGCATTACACCCGAAGGTGGCGTTTCGTGAGGCGACCGAGGCGGGCGATCAGCGACGCATGGCGTCGAAGAACTCGCCGTTGCTCTTGGTCTGGCGCACTTTGTCGAGCAGGAATTCCATCGCGTCGATGTCGTCCATGCCGTAGAGCAGTTTGCGCAGCACCCAGATCTTCTGCAGCACGTCGGCCTTCATCAGCAACTCTTCGCGGCGGGTGCCGGAGCGGTTGACGTTGATGGCCGGATACACGCGCTTCTCGGCCATGCGGCGGTCGAGGTGCAGTTCCATGTTGCCGGTGCCCTTGAATTCTTCGTAGATCACATCGTCCATGCGGCTGCCGGTGTCGATCAGCGCGGTGGCGATGATGGTCAGCGAACCGCCTTCTTCGATGTTGCGCGCGGCGCCGAAGAAACGCTTGGGCTTTTGCAGGGCGTTGGCATCGACACCGCCGGTCAGCACCTTGCCGGAGGCGGGCACGACGGTGTTGTAGGCACGCGCCAGGCGGGTGAGTGAGTCGAGCAGGATGACCACATCTTTCTTGTGCTCGACCAGGCGCTTGGCCTTCTCGATAACCATCTCGGCCACTTGCACGTGACGCGAGGCGGGTTCGTCGAAGGTGGAGGCAACCACTTCGCCCTTCACCGAACGCTGCATCTCGGTCACTTCTTCGGGGCGCTCGTCGATGAGCAGCACGATGACAACGACATCGGGATGGTTGGCGGTGATGGCGTGGGCGATGTGCTGCAGCATCACCGTTTTACCGGTTTTGGGCGGCGCCACCAGCAGACCGCGCTGGCCTTTGCCGATGGGCGCGATCATGTCGATGATGCGAGAGGTGACGTTTTCGCCGCCTTTCATGTCGCGCTCGAGTTGCAGGCAGGCCGTCGGGTGCAGCGGCGTGAGGTTTTCGAACAGGATCTTGTGCTTGCATGCCTCGGGCAGCTCGCCGTTGATCTTGTCGACCTTCACCATCGCAAAGTAGCGTTCGCCATCCTTCGGGGTGCGGATTTCGCCCTCGATGGTGTCGCCGGTGTGCAGGTTGAAGCGGCGCACCTGCGAGGGCGACACGTAGATGTCATCCGTCCCGGCCAGGTAGGAGGCTTCCGGCGAACGCAGGAAGCCGAAGCCGTCGGGCAGCACTTCGAGCACGCCATCGCCGAAAATCGGTTCGCCTTTTTTGGCGCGGTTTTTCAGCAGCGCGAATACGAGTTCCTGCTTGCGCAGGCGATTGGCGCCCTCGATGCCATTTTCTTGAGACATCTCAAGCAATTGGCTGACGTGGAGGTTCTTGAGCTCCGAAAGTTGCATGGCGATCTACTGGATGGGGAAGGATAAAAACGGCGGGCCGGAAGCCGTGATAACGGAGGACCGCAGAAAGGAATGTGCAACCGCGACGCCGGGGGAGGGGGCTGGGCGCCCGGATTCAGGGCGTCGCGGGAAGTGAGCGGAATCTAGCCCGATCAGAGGTTGCTGTCAATAAAGGCCGTCAATTGCGACTTGGACAGTGCGCCGACCTTGGTGGCTTCGACGTTGCCGCCCTTGAACAGCATCAGCGTCGGGATGCCCCGGATGCCGAATTTGGCGGGGGTGTCCTGGTTTTCGTCGATGTTCAGTTTGGCGACTTTCAGTTTGCCTTCGTACTCTTTGGCCACCTCGTCCAGAATCGGCGCAATCATCTTGCAAGGGCCGCACCATTCGGCCCAGTAGTCCAGAAGGACGGGGGTCGCGGATTGCAGGACCTCGGCATCGAAAGTGCCGTCGGTGACGTAATGGATATGCTCGCTCATGGTTCCTCGCATCAGGGAGTGATGACTGGGTTTGATCAGACAGGGCCATTCAGGCCGATTCAGGCGACACGACACGCGCGGATGGCGAATCGAGTGCAGTAGTGGGGGGAAAGTTATGCCAAGCCACGGAGTACGTCAAGCCAAGTGGGCGCATTGGCGTTCTGTTTCGTGACGTGACTGGCGTGTGCCGCGCTATAGTTCGCGTTGAGGGGCGCGCGGCCCCGCGCCAAAGCTGTGGCGCAATTGCAACAACGGAGAGATGTGAATCATGACTTATGTAGTGACCGAAGCCTGTGTCAAATGCAAATACACCGACTGCGTGGATGTATGCCCGGTCGATTGTTTCTGCGAAGGCCCCAACTTTCTGGTGATCGATCCGGATGAGTGCATCGACTGCACCCTGTGTGTCGCCGAGTGCCCGGTCGAGGCCATCTACGCCGAAGATGATGTGCCCGACGATCAGCAGGAATTCATCGCCATCAATGCCGAGCTGGCCAAGCAGTGGAAGCCGATCATCGAGCGCAAGGACGCATTGTCCGACGCCGAAGAGTGGGCGAAGGTGAAGGAAAAGCGCCACCTGCTTGAGCGCTGAGTTCGTCGCATGATCGGGCCCGGGCTCACTCATCATCGTTTTGCACCGGGCCCCGATTTCATCGATCGGTGTGCTCAGGCACTGATCGCGCACGCGCCGGGCCCGGATCTGACCGGCTGGCGGGTAGTCGTGCCCAACCTCATGATGGCGCCGGCCTTCAAGCAGGCGCTGCGCCAGGCCGCCGGCCGTTGTCTGCTGCTGCCGCCGGTCGAAACCCTGCAAGTGCATCTGGCGCCCTGGGCGGCGGCGTTTTCACCGCTGTCGGACACCCGACGTCAGTTCGCCTTGTATCAGCAGCTACGTGCGCGCGGCTGGTTTGAGCAAGGCAATCTGTGGGCCTTGTGCGAAGAATTCATCGCCTTTTTTGATGAGCTCACCGAGCAGGGCGCAGCCCTGGTCGACAGCGAAGCCGCCTTGGCCGAGCAACTTGCCGCGGCCTACGGCGCGCGCAATACCGAGGCGCTACGCTTCGAAGCCGCTGTTGTACACCAGCTCTGGTATGCCGAAACCCATGGCGCCCCCTCGCGCCGGGCTGCGCGTTTGCTCGGCGCGGCGCAATGGACAGCCTCCGCACCTACGCCCTTGCTGGTGATCGCAGAGGGCGCTTTGTCGACGCCGCTTCATGCGTGGCTGACGCGTCATGCCGAATGCGCCGGGGTCGTGCTGTGTCAGGCCGACCGCAGCGTGGCGGCGACGCCGCTGCTGGCGATGCTCGACGCTGCCTGGCCGACCGAAAACGCGGCGCCGCTGCAGGCGCGTGTCGCCGCGGTGGCAGATGACGGCGCCCTCGATGCACATGTGCAGATCATCGGCGTCGACGCGCTGGAGCACGAGGCGCACACCGTCGCGCTTGGCGTGCTTCAGGCGCTTGCCGCCGGTGCCGAATCGATCGCCCTGGTCGCGGTTGATCGCATGGCGGCACGACGGGCGCGGGCGCTGCTCGAACGTGACGGCATTCTGGTCGAGGATGAATCGGGCTGGAAGCTCTCCACCACACGCGCTGCCGCGCTGGTCGACGTGGCCCTCGAAGTGCTGGCGCGCTCGGCGTATTGGCGCGATGTGCTCGACCTGTGCAAATCGCCCTTCGTGTTCAGCGCCACGCCTGTCGAGCAACGGCAGCGCGCCGTGCTGGCGATCGAGCGGGCCATCATCGATGGCGCAGTGGTGACCGGCCTGGCGCCGATTGCTGCGGGCCTCACCGAGCAGCCCGAGGCGCTGGCGCTCATTACCGCGATCAGTGACGCCAGCCGCGGGTTTTCCATGCAAAGCGCGGCGCCGCAAGTCTGGCTGCGGCGCCTGCGTGACTTGCTCTCGGCGCTCGACGCTACCGACGCCTTGCTGGCCGACGCCGCAGGCCAGACCCTGCTCGAAGGCTTTGACGAACATATCGAGGTTTTGCGCGACGAAGGCTGTCAGCTCAGCTTCGACGAGTGGCGCGATTGGCTCGACAGCGAGATGGACGCGGCCATGTTCCGCGATCGCAGCATCCGCAGCCCGGTGGTGATGACCCACTTGCCGGCGTGCCGACTGCGGCATTTTGATGTGGCCATCGTGGTCGGCGCAGACGCCATTCAACTGGCGGCAGAAGACCGCCGCGCGATCTTCATTCACGACGGCGTGCGACAGGAGCTCGGCCTGCCCGGCCGGGCAGACGGCCTGCAACGCCTGCGCGATGACTTGACGATGCTGATCGCTGGCTGCGGGCGGGTGGTGTTCACCTGGCAAAAGCTGCGCGACGGCGACCCCGGACCGCTGGCCGCCGAGCTGGAAATTCTCGATCTGGCGCATGAGATGCGTTTTGGCCGGCCGCTGATCCACCCCGCGCCGCCCATGCCACCCGTCAACGCCACGCACCAGGGTCAGCCGGTGCCGGGCCCCGCCGTGCCGCGTTCGCAGCGCCCGGCGTCGATCACGGCCTACGGCTATGCCTCGCTGGTCAATTGTCCGTATCAGTATTTCGCGCGCAGCGTGCTGGGGCTGGACGAGGCGGGCGAAGTCAGCGAAGCCATGGAAAAGCGCGACTACGGCCAGTTCGTCCATTCGGTGCTTGAGCGCTTTCATACACGTTTTCCGGTGGTCACCGGAGTGAGCGAAGATGTCTTGCTGGCCGCGCTGGAGACCGAAACCCTGGCCGTGTTCGGCGAGCGGGTGAAGGCCAATTTTCTGGAGACGGCCTGGCTGCTGCGCTGGCGCAAACGCATGGGCGATTATCTCGACTGGCAACGCCGTCGGGAGCAGTCCGGCTGGCATTACGCCGAAGCCGAACGCAGTGTGCGCCGCGCGCTCACACTGGCCGACGGCGACACGCTCACGCTCAAAGGCCGGCTCGATCGGCTCGACCGTGGCGCCGACGGCGCGCTGGCAGTGCTCGATTACAAGGCCCGCGACACCGCATCTTTGCGCCGGGCCGTGAAAGACCCCGAAGACGGCCAGTTGGCGATCTACGCCGCGCTGATGGACGAGGCGGTCGCTCAGGCGGCCTATGTCGCACTCGATGGCGACCGTGTCGACACCTTTTCGCTGGATGACCCGGCCGCGGCGGCAGCCGCACACCTGGGCCGGCTCACCGATGTGTTTCAACGCATGGGCGAGGGCGCGCCGATGACGGCCAACGGGCTGGGCACCGTCTGCGACTACTGCAGCGTGCGCGGTTTGTGCCGCAAGGACTATCACGATGACTGAGCCCTTCGTTCGCCAGGCGCTGGACCCGGC
>JBFIJC010000279.1:0-5195 GCA_041600915.1 Nitrogeniibacter sp. | reverse complement strand
GCGCCGCTGCAGCCGCAACAGTCGATCGGGCAGCGGCGCCTTGAATGCTGGCGCGCCTTCGAACTGGGTGCGGGTGATGCCCGGGATCGGGAACTGTACTTTGACGTTCTCGATCTGGGTAATGCAGATGAGCTCTTCGGCAGCTTCGGCCTGCTGGTTGCGATTCTCGTCGGGTGCGATGTCGAGGATCAGCTCGTCGTTTTCAATGGCCAGCACCGTGGTCAGGAGAAAGTCGCGGCCGCCGCTCAAGTAGGCCGTCACCATCGCGCGTTTGGCGATCAGTTGGCGCAGCACTTGTGTGATTTCGTTGGTGTCGCGCAGCAGGTAACGACTGAAGTCGTCTGACTGCAGGAGTTCGAACTTGAGTGCGGCGTTGTCGGTTTGAGTCATTCGTTCGGTGGCAAGACGGGTGTGGGTGAAAGCGTTGTTATAGCACGGTCGATGGGGGGCACAGAATGCGGCTCATCAGCTTTTTACGTTCTCGTCGTGCTCCATGCGGTAGAGCCAGGCCAGAAGTTCGGCAACCGCCACATAGAGTTGCGGTGGAATGCGTTCGTCGAGGTCGACCTGCATCAGCAAGGCGAGCATCTCGGGGGACTCGTGAACATACACGCCCGCCTTCTTGGCCTGCTCGATGATCTGGCGCGCCATCAGGCCGCGTCCCTTGGCAACGACCCGCGGCGCGGCGTCGCCGGCCGAATAGGCCAGGGCGACCGCTTCGGAACGAGGCTTGTCGTCAAGGAGGTCTGCCGGCGTGGCGCTCATGAGTGCGGTCCTACCAGAAGTTCTTTAAGGGTGATATTGGCTTGCCCCATCGCGTCGGCCAGGGCGCCACGATGCTGCTCCAGCGTGTGGGTGGTATTCGGGTCGTCGGCGGACAGTTTGATGCGGATACCGCTGGCGTCGAGGGCGATGCGCGCCTCGACGCCACCCAGCGTTGGCAGATTGAGCCGCAAGGTGGTCTTCCAGGGGGTGTCTTCGGCGTCGGCGTCGCTGCCATCGCCTTGCGGGTCTTCGATCTCGAGTTCCATGACCTGACCCGGCCAGGCTTGGCCAAGCCATGAGTAATTGTGGGTGGCGAGGGCGTCGAGCTGTTGGTGCATGACGGGCAGCAGGCGCTCCGGTATTGCATCGATGCGCGCGGCCATCGCCGTCTGAGCCGTTGCCGCGGCTGAACGCGCGGCCGCGCCGCTTTCGGCCGCTGCGGCGCCCTGAGGCGCGGGGGCGTTCTGCGCTGTCTGGTTGGCGTTCTGTGCCGCAGGCTGGCGAGCCTGTGGCTCCCGGCGAAGGACTTCTGTACTGAGATCGCCGGCACTCCAGCGTGCCAGGTGGGATTCGTAGAACATGCCGCTTTCGCTGATGCCCTGGCGCAGCGCAGCGGCGAGCGCGGCGGGGTTGAGCGGACCCGCCGCCGTTTGCAGGGGCTGGCCGCGGGCAATGCTGGGGGGTTCGGGCGCGGGCTGGCCGGTCAGCAAAAAGCTGATCAGTCGGCCGGTCGGGCTCAGCGCGGCACGGGCTGCGGTCTCGGTGGTCGCCGGTGCTGCGAGATTGGCGAGCACGGCGTGGGGTGTGTTGCGGGCGACGACAAGCGCCAGGCGCTCGCCAACCTGCGCTTGCTGCGGCAGGGCGAGCTTGATCGTGCGCCCGTCGACGACGGCTTCGAAGGTGCCGTCTGGCAGGGCTTTCTGGATCAGTGCGCTGAACTTGTCGCCGGCACGATACTCGGGCAATTGCGACGGCACCGCCCGCGCCGGCTGGAGCGGCTCGAGCGGGGGTTCGTCAGCGAAGAACTTGGCCTCGGTCAGCAGTCTCAGGCGTGCTGCGAGGTCACCTGGAATCATGGTCTGTCCGTCCGGCCTTGGGTGTCCGTGCGGCCGCGCGTGTGCTGGCCGCCTGCGGATGGGTCAACGATAGCTCTGTGACACTTTTCGGTGATTGTTGGTGCCGGCCATTTCGCTTTTTGTGCGTTGCCGGAGCGCGTCGATGTGCGGTTGCGCGGCACGGATGCTGGCCAGCGCACGTTCGATCAAGGGCGCCAAGGCGGCCGCCTGGCTGCGGTCCCGGGGCGTATTTGGCCGCTGGCGAATGGTGTCGAGTAATTGTTCCTGCTGGGCCTGGAGCGTCGTCATCTGCTCCCAATCGCCTTGCTCGGCGGCGCTGGACAGGGCCTCCAGTGTGCTCGCCAGACGGGTGAAGTCGGTGATGGGGGCGGTCATGGCGCGTCTCCTCAGGGCTTGGCGGTGGCTTGCTTCTGGCCCAGTTCGATCCACGCGCTGCCGATGTCGGCGAGCAGCCGGTAGGCTTCGTCGAGTAGCGCCGCGTCGTTATTCAGGTTGGCCTTGAGCAGCAGCATGACGACGTATTCGTAGAGATCGTCAAGGTTCTGTGCCAGCTCGCCGCCTTCTTTGATGTTGAGCGCGGCGCGCAGACCGCTGCCGATGATGTCGATTGCCTTGTTGATTGACTCAGCCTTGGCACTGGTGCTGCCTTCGACCATATGAACCTTGGCGAGGTTGATGGACAGTAGCGCGCCGTTGAACAGCATGACAATCAGGCCGTGCGGCGAGGTGCCGAGGGCCTCGGCTTCAATGCCGCCAGAACGATAGGCCGCGGAGGGGTTGCTTGTATTTGTGAACATGTAGCGCATTTCCTGTTGTGCCGTTGGGGGGGCTTACAGATTGCTCAGGCTTTCGAGTTGCTGGGTGAGATAGGTACTGGTGGTGTTGAGGCTGGCCACGAGCGTGTCGAGGGCGGTGAATTGCGCACGCAGACGCGCTTCGGTCAGATCAAATTGGCGCTCCAGTCGCTCGCGCTGAGCATCGATGCCTGACATTGAGGTTTCGATACCGTTGACGCTGTTGTCGATCAGGCCATCGGACTGGGTGAATGCCGTGGCCATCGTGTCGACTGCCGTGCCGTAGGCGCCGAGCGCGGCGACGGCACCGTCGAAATCGGCGGCGACCGCATTATTGAGTTTGGTGCTGTCGAGCGTCAGCGTACCGTCTTGGGCAAAGGAGACGCCGAGGCTGAACAGATACTGATAGTCGCTGCCGGCAATGCTGGTCGGCACGGAGCCTACGGTGTCGCGCATGCGGCCAAGCAGGGTGCGGGTGACGGAGTCACCGTTGAGCGGCTCACCGACCTTGGTTTCCGAGTTGTAGGCGCTCTTGGTGCTGATGTCGGTGCGCAGGCTGTTGTAGGCGTCGACAAAGGCCTTGACCGCGGATTCGATGCCGGAACTGTCGCGTGCGACATCGAGCGTGCTGGTGCCGATGGCTTTCGCGGTGACGGTCACATTGGAGATGGCGCTGGAGACGGTGTTGCTTTGCGAGGTGACGGTTTCGCCTTCGATCGTGATGATCGAATTGAGTGCCGTCGTTGCGTTCGGGTGTGCGCCGTCGAAGGTGGCCAGACCGGTCAGGTTGGCGTCGCCACCACTGACCGACAGTGTGAATGCATTGTCGGTGCCGGTTTCTTTGGAGGTGAGCACCAGACGGCTGCCGGCGTCGCCGGTGACGACGGTGGCGCGAACATCGATGCCCGCGTCGTTGATGGCGTTGGCGACATCCTGCAGACTGTTGCCGCCACTTGCGAGGACGACGTCCTGGGTGCTGCCGTTGATGGAAAAGCTCAGCGTGCCGGCACCAAAAGTGGCTCCGCCGGCCTGAATGGCCGAGAAGGACTTTTGTGCTTTGGCAAGCTGCACCACCTCGATGGCGTAGCTGCCGGTCTTGGCAAAAGTGTCGGCGGTGGCGGAGATGATGTCGCCGTCGCCCACGGTGGCGGCAAAGGCGGCCAGCTTATTGGGATCGCCCAGCGTCTTGGACGCGGTCTGCAACTCGGACAGTTTGCTCTTGACCGAGCCCAGCGCCGAAATCTTGGCTGAGTAAGACGATTCTTTTTGGGTTAGCGTGGTCAGCGGACGACGCTCCAGCGCCATCAGCTGACTGACGATGCTGTTCGAGTCGAGGCCGGAGCCGATACCCAGTGACGAAATGCTGCCGGTGGCCATGATGAGCCTCCTTGTTACGCTTTTTGCTCGACGAGCAAGCCGGCGCGAATGTCGGCGATGTTGTCGTTGAGCATTTCGGCGATTTTCAGAAATTCTTCCGACGGAATCTGTCGGATCACTTCCTTGGACTCGCGTTCAATAATCTTGATCACCACGGTGCCGGATTTGTCGTTCAGGCTGAAGGTGATGTCGCGGGCGATGGCCTGCAGTGAGGCTTGAGCACGCTCGACCGCTTCCTTCAGTTTAGTCGGGTCCAGCTCAGGCGCCGCTTTGGCCTGTGCATCTCGTGCTGCATTGGCTTTTTCAAGTGCTTGCGCCTGCGCAATCTGTTCGGTCGCGTCGGAGCGTCCGGGAGCGGATCCTGCCCGGCCGGCAGATGCGGCTTGCGGCGACACGAACTGTGCAGCGGTTGGCGTGACGGGCTGGATGCTCATGATGTTCTCCTGGTCGCCGAGGCCGGTGGCATCGTTTGCCGAGACCGGCAGATCCGACCGGCAGGCTTTGCCGGTCGTTCGGCGCTATACACGGGTTAGCCTTGCAATAAGGACAGTACGCTTTGCGGCACGCTGTTGGCCTGAGCCACCATGGCGGTGCCGGATTGTTGCAGGATCTGGGCGCGTGTCAGGGCTGCGGTTTCGGCAGCAAAGTCGGCGTCCATGATGCGACTACGTGCGGCGTATTGGTTCTCGCGCGCGGTTTCAAGTTGCTGAATCGTGAATTGCATCCGTCCCATCACGCCGCCGATGGTGGCGCGGTTGCTGGCGACGGAGTTGAGTGCGGTGTCGATGGCGGTAATGGCAGTGCCCGCGCCGGCGGATGTGCTGATCGCGCCACCCGGTGCGGCTACGCTGGCGAAGGTGGCCGACATGCTGTCTGCGGCGGCCGCGCCAATCTGGAAGTTGAAGGTGCCAAACACCGACTGGTTATTAAGCTTGGCCGCGCCTTGCAGGCGACCGAGTTCGGTATCGAGCTGCGAATATTCTGCGTTAAGGTAGCCGCGCTCGGTGTCGGAAATAGTGCCGTTGAGTGATTGCACGGCCAGTTCACGCATGCGTTGAAGAATGTCCGCCGATGTGCCCAGGGCGCCATCGGCGGTTTGGGAAAAGGAGATGCCGTCCGACGCGTTGCGCATGGCAACTGTCAATCCACGTGCGTCTGCCTCCATCCGTTGAGCCACCGCCAG
>JBFIJC010000278.1:0-5203 GCA_041600915.1 Nitrogeniibacter sp. | reverse complement strand
TTCATGGCTTCGATCATGGCGCGGGTCGCGTCATAGGCGTACGGGGAGTAGATTTCGACGTCGGCATTGAACTTGGCCTTGTAACGCGCGGCGTAGTCGGTGCCACCCGGCATCTGCTCAAGCGGCACGCCGGCCAGAGAGGCAATCGCACCTTCAGCGGCTTCACCGCCCAGGCTCACGAAGGTCGGCGACTTGACCATCTCGCCACCCATGAACTTGGCTTCAATGCCCAGCTGCTTGATCTGCTTGACCATCGGGCCGGCTTGCGCATCGGCGCCGCCGTAGTAGATCAGGTCAGGCGCGGTGCCTTTGATGTTGGTCAGGATGGCGGAGAAGTCGGTCGCTTTGTCGTTGGTGAACTCGCGCTTTACGATCTCGCCACCGGCGGCCTTGACGGCCTTCTCGAACTCATCGGCCAGACCCTGACCATAGGCGGTGCGGTCGTCGATGATGGCGATTTTCTTGGCTTCGAGCTTCTCAACCGCAAACTTGCCGGCCACCGAGCCCTGCTGGGTGTCGGAGGTCATGGCGCGGAAGGTGGTCTTGTAGCCCTGCGCGGTGTACACCGGCGAGGTCGCCATGGCGATTTGCGGGATGCCAGCGTCCGAATAGACCTTGGACGCGGGGATCGAGGTACCCGAGTTGAAGTGCCCGATCATGCCGTTGATGCCTTCGTCGACCAGCTTCTGGGCCACGGAGGTACCGGTTTTCGGGTCGGCCATGTCGTCTTCGGACATCAGCTCGAAGCGAACCGGCGTGTCGCCGAACATGGGCTTGGCCGCATTGGCCTCGTCCACTGCCAGCACGACGCCGTTCTGCATTTCTTTACCGTAGTGCGCCTGGGGGCCGGTCAAGGGCGCGGCAAAGCCGAGCTTCACGACCATTTCAGCCACCGGGGCCGGTGCAGCAGGCGCAGCGGCGGTTGCCGGGGCCTTGGCCTCTTCCTTGCCGCAAGCACTGACCAGGGCTGCTGCCACTGCCAGCGTCGACAGCTTGAGAATCATTCTACGTTCCACGGGGTCGTCTCCTTGTTTTATCGTGGTTCACTACAAACGGCCAGTGGCGCCGTGTTGGCGCCCTTCCGTCTCATCATGGATGCTTGGGCCATGTCCCAGTTCCGGGCCATGACAGCCCGTGCATTCGTGTGCAGCGACCAGCATATCGCCGCTGCATGTCAATTGGAAATCGCCATCAGACTCGCGTTACCGCCGGCGGCTGCCGTGTTAACACTTACCGTACGCTCCGTCACCAAGCGGGTCAGATCGTAGGCAATCGACGGGCACAGCAGCGACACGATGGGGCCGGGCCGGTCGGCCAGCTGACGGCGCAGATCGTCGGCCGCGGCGGCATCGCCGTCGAACAGCAAAGCATCAAAACGCATTGCCATCACATCGGACACCACGCTGACCCGCTCGCGCACCGGCGCTGGCAAGGCATTGACCAGCGTATCGAGCCCCGGCCGCGCGGCCAGCGCAATGCGGCTGCCGGTGGCCAGCGTGGCGGCAATCTGGTGCAGCCAGGCGGCATTCGTTTCGGCCACGCCGGCGAGTTGCTCGCGCGGCAGGAAACGCACCCGGTTGTCTTCGCCGGTCGGGCCGGGCATCACCAGTTCGCGGCCGGCCATGCTGGCTTGGCGATAGGCGTCGAAATGGTCGAGCAGCAGTACCACTTCCTCGCCATCGATAAACGCCCGCGCCGGGCCGTCCAGCCACTCGGCAAAGGCCGTCAGCACCGGATCGGCAAGGGGCGCCTGTGCCACCGCCTCGTGCGGCGCGGCGGCGCCACGCACCAGGCGATGCAGATACAAGGGACCACCCGCTTTCGGCCCCGTGCCCGACAGTCCCTCGCCACCGAAGGGCTGCACACCGACGACGGCGCCAATAATGTTGCGATTGATGTAGATATTGCCCACGTGCGCCCGACCGGCGACGAAAGCAATCGTCTCGTCAATGCGCGAATGCACGCCAAGCGTCAGGCCATAGCCGGTGTCGTTGATCGCATCGACCAGCACACCGAGGTCCTGCGCACGGTAGCGCAGCACATGCAGCACCGGACCAAACACCTCGCGCTTGAGGCTGGCCAGCGAAGTGATTTCGATGAGCGTTGGCGCCATGAAGGTGCCAGTAGCGCAGGCGTCGGGCAGCGGCATGCTGGCGCACTCATAGCGATCACGCATCGAGGCCACATGGGCCTCAAGCTGATCGCGCGCGGCGGCGTCGATCACCGGGCCGATGTCATTGCGCACATCCTCGGGCGATCCGATCCGCAGTTCGGCCACCGCGCCTTTGAGCATGCTCAGGGTGCGATCATAGATTTCGTCTTGCAGGCACAGCACGCGCAGCGCCGAGCAGCGCTGACCGGCAGAGTCGTAGCTTGAAGCGATGACGTCGGCGACCACTTGCTCGGGCAAGGCGGTGGAATCAACGATCAAGGCATTCTGACCGCCGGTTTCGGCGATCAGCGGAATGTCACCGCCGCGCTGGGCGAGCGTGCGCTGAATCAGGCGCGCAACCTCGGTCGAGCCGGTAAACATCACGCCGCAAGTGCGCGCATCGGACACCAGCGCCGAGCCCACGACCTCGCCCGTGCCCGGCAAAAACTGCACGGCTGCCTGCGGCACACCGGCCGCATGGAGCAGCGCCACGACCTTGGCGGCGATCAACGGGGTCTGCTCCGCCGGCTTGGCCAGCACCGGATTGCCGGCCGCCAAGGCGGCCACGACCTGCCCCGTAAAAATGGCCAGCGGGAAGTTCCACGGGCTGATACACACCACGGGGCCCAGCGGCGGATGCGCGACCGGATCGAAATGGTCGGCCGCCTGGCGGGCGTAATAGCGGCAAAAATCGACGGCTTCGCGAATTTCAGCGATGGCGTTGGCGTAGGTCTTGCCCGCCTCACGCACGATCAAGGCGATCAGTTCGGGGGCTGCCGCTTCCATGGCATCGGCGACGGCAAACAACATGGCCGCGCGTTGCGGCGCCGGGGTGGACGCCCATTCGGGTGCAATGTCTGCAGCCGCGGCCATCGCGGCTTGCACAGTGGCTGCATCGGCCTCGACAACCGACCCCACCACATCATCGCGACGCGCCGGGTTGGTGACGGTCAGCGGTGTGCCGCTGGCGCTTGCACCAACCACCATGGGCTGCACATGCACCGGCGTGGCGCGCGAGGCGTCGAGCGCCGCCGCGAGACGCGCACGGACCGATTCGCTGGACAGATCGAAGCCCATCGAATTCGCACGCGCAGCGCCATACAGATCGCGCGGCAGCGCAATCGCCGGATGCGGGGCACCGGCCAGACGCGCAGCGACCTCGACCGGGTCAGCAATCAGCTCGTCGACCGGCACATTCTCGTCAACAATGCGATTCACAAAACTGGAGTTGGCGCCGTTCTCGAGCAGACGTCGCACCAGGTAGGCCAGCAGGGTTTCATGGCTGCCCACTGGCGCGTAGATACGCACCAGCCGGCCCATTTTTGAGGCGCCAACCACCTGGTCGTAAAGCGTCTCGCCCATGCCGTGCAGACACTGGAATTCATAGTCACCAAGGCGGTAATTGCCCTCGGCCATGTGATACACCGCCGCCAGCGTGTGGGCGTTGTGGGTGGCGAATTGCGGATACACGGCGTCGCGCGCGGCCAGCAGCTTGCGGGCGCACGCCAGATAGGACACATCGGTGTACACCTTGCGGGTAAACACCGGGTAACCGGGCAGACCATCGATCTGCGCGCGCTTGATTTCGCTGTCCCAGTAAGCGCCCTTGACCAGGCGGATCATCAGTCGATGGCCGCTGCGGCGAGCCAGCTCGATGATGAAGTCGAGCACCGCCGGCGCGCGCTTCTGGTAGGCCTGCACGACAAAACCGATGCCGTCCCAGCCGGCCAGATCGGGGTCGAGCGCGAGCGCTTCGAGCAGGTCGAGCGAAGCATCGAGGCGATCGGCCTCTTCGGCGTCGATATTCAAACCGATGTTATAGCCCTTGGCCAGCAGACACAGGGCTTTCAGGCGCGGCAACAACTCACTCATGAAGCGGTCGCGCTGCGCCCATACATAGCGCGGATGCAGCGCCGAGAGTTTGACCGAGATGCCGTTGCCGTCGACCACGCCACGCTGCCCGGCGTCCTGGCCAATGGCGTGGATGGCGGTTTCGTAGTCACGGGTGTAACGCTCGGCATCGGCCGCAGTCATGGCCGCTTCGCCCAGCATGTCGAAGGAGTAGCGATAGCCGCGCTTCTCGCAAACCTTGGCGCGCTCGATGGCTTCGTCGATGTCCTGCCCGGTCACGAACTGCTCGCCGAGCATGCGCATTGCCAGGTCCATGCCCTTGCGGATCAGCGGTTCGCCGCCACGCGCCACGATGCGATTGAGCGCCGCGCCGAGACGTTTGTCGCTGTTGGTGGAGACCAGACGCCCGGTCACCAGCAGCCCCCAGGTTGCGGCATTGACGAACAGCGAGGGGCTTTGACCAATGTGCGCGCGCCAGTCGCCGCGCGAGATCTTGTCGCGAATCAGCTTGTCGGCCGTGGCGCGGTCGGGCACGCGCAGCAGCGCTTCGGCCAGACACATCAGCGCGACGCCTTCATGGCTGGAGAGCGAAAACTCCTTCATCAGCGCATCGACGCCGCTGGAGCGCGTGCGCTTCTCGCGCAAGCCCACCACCAGTTTACGGGCCAGCGCATGAATCTGCGCCCCCAGTCTGGCGTCCGTTGCGGCCGCAGCCACCAGCGCCGGCACGCAATCCGGCTCGGGCGTGCGGTAAGCCGCATCGATCGCCAGGCGAAGGCTGCCACGATCTTCCGGCGTCAGCGCAGCCGCGTCGCGGCTCTGGGGTGACAGACTCATCGCAAGACTCCTTTGACCAGGTTCGCGATTGCGAGGCCCGGCGTGACACGGGTTGGGGACGCACACAGAGGACGGCGCAAGGCCATCAAGCCCCGCAGTCTAAGGACTCCCGACCCGCAGGTAAATCAGGCCAATGCCTCGATTAGACGTCTTGGCAACACTGTTTCATCCGGGTCAAAAGAAGGAAATATTCGCCCCCGGACACGCCGCTTCGGAAGAGGCCGCGCAAAAAAAAACCGCGGCCAAATTCGGGCCGCGGTGCTTTCCTGCATTCAGCGGAAATCAGGTTTCTGTGTGATAGCGCGATGCCCGCTCGACCTCGTTTCGCGAGCCCAGAATCACCGGCACTCGCTGGTGCAGCTT
>JBFIJC010000277.1:0-5214 GCA_041600915.1 Nitrogeniibacter sp. | reverse complement strand
GTCGCCAAGATCGAGGAAGTCGGCTGCCTGCTCGCCCACCAGAAGATCACCCACAGCTACATGCACTGCTGGCGCCATAAAACGCCCGTCATCTACCGCGCCACGGCGCAGTGGTTTGTCGGCATGGACCGCCAGGTGGCCGACGGCACCACTCTGCGCGAGCGCGCGCTCAAGGGCGTGGACGACACCCGCTTCTACCCCGCCTGGGGCCAGTCGCGCCTGCACGCCATGATCGCCAATCGGCCCGACTGGTGCATCTCGCGCCAGCGCAACTGGGGCGTGCCGATTCCCTTCTTTTTGCATAAAGAGACCGGCGAGCTGCATCCGCGCACGGTCGAACTGATGGATCTGGTCGCGCAGCGCGTTGAGCAAGAAGGCATCGAAGCCTGGTTCAAGCTCGACGCCACCGAGCTGCTCGGCGACGAGGCGACCCAATACACCAAGATCAGCGACACGCTCGACGTGTGGTTCGACTCCGGCACCACGCACTGGCATGTGCTGCGCGGCTCGCACCCCGACGGCCACGCCGCCGGCCCGCGTGCCGATCTGTATCTGGAAGGCTCTGACCAGCATCGCGGCTGGTTCCATTCGTCGCTGCTCACCGGCTGCGCCATCGATGGTCACCCGCCCTATCTGGGCCTGCTGACCCACGGCTTTGCCGTTGACGGCAAGGGCCACAAGATGAGCAAGTCGGTCGGCAACGTGGTCGTGCCGCAAGAAGTCTCCGACAAGCTCGGCGCCGAGATCCTGCGCCTGTGGGTCGCCAGCACCGACTACTCGGGCGAGTTGTCCATCTCCAAAGAGATTCTCGATCGCGTGGTCGAAGTCTATCGCCGCGTGCGCAACACCTTGCGCTTCCTGCTCGCCAACACCGCTGACTTCGACATCAACAAAGACGGCGTGCCGGTCGAGCAGTGGCTGGACATCGACCGCTACGCGCTGGCCTTCACCCGCCAGATGGCCGCGCAGGCCGAGGCCGACAGCGCCAAGTTCGAGTTCCACCGTGTGGTGCAGGCGCTGCAGATCTTCTGCTCCGAAGAGCTCGGCGCCTTCTACCTCGACATCCTCAAGGACCGCCTCTACACCACGGCCGAAAATTCGCCGGCCCGTCGCGCAGCGCAAACCACGCTCTGGCATATCACCCAGACGCTGGTCAAGCTGATGGCGCCCATCCTGTCCTTCACCGCCGAAGAAGTCTGGGCGCTGATCGGCGGCGGGGAGGACGACAGCGTGATGCTGCACACCTTGCATGTTCTGCCCGAGCAAGCCGACGAAGCCGCACTGATCGCCCGCTGGGAAGCCATCCGTGCCGCCCGCACCGATGTGCAGAAACAGCTCGAAACCCTGCGCACCACCGGTGCCATCGGCTCGGCCCTGCAGGCCGAGGTGGTGGTCAAGGCCGCACCCGAACGCCTCGCCGCGCTGGCCTCGCTGGGTGAAGATCTGCGCCTGGTGCTGCAAACCTCATCGGCCACGCTCGAAGCGGTCAATAGCGAAGACGAACAGCGCGTCGACGCCGTCGCCTCCGAGCACGCCAAGTGCGAGCGTTGCTGGCACTACCGGCCGGAAGTCGGTTCAATCGCCGAGCACCCCGCGCTGTGCAACCGCTGCCATAGCAATCTGCATGGCGACGGCGAAGCCCGTAGCCACGCCTGAGGCCCCATGCGCCCGCGTTTTGGCCTGTGGCTGGCTTTTGCCTTTGTGGTGGTGGTGCTTGATCAATTGACCAAGCAGATCGTGCTCGCCCAGCTGGTGCCGGGCGAGTCGATTCCGGTCACCCGCTTTTTCAATCTGGTGCTGCTCTTCAACCCGGGCGCGGCCTTCAGCTTTCTGGCCGATCATTCGGGCTGGCAGCGCTGGTTCTTTACCGGCCTGGCGGTAATCATCTGCCTGTGGCTGGGCCGGTTGATGTACGAGCACCAGCATGAGCGCCTGCAGCCCTTCGCCTTTGCCCTGATCATCGGCGGTGCGATCGGCAACGTCATCGACCGTCTCAACATCGGTGCGGTGGTCGATTTTCTGTATTTTCACGTGGGCCGCTACGGCTGGCCTGCCTTCAATCTGGCCGACTCGGCCATTACGCTGGGGGTCGCCCTCATGCTCTGGGCACAGTTCCGTCCGGGCGCGCAAACCCCACCCCAGGAGAACCATTCGTGACGCTCACCATCCAAGCCAGTAGCCTGGTCACGCTCAACTACCGCATTTCGCTCGACAGCGGTCAGCCCGTCATCAGCACCTTCGAAGGCAAGCCGGCCACACTGCAGCTGGGCGCCAACGAAATGATGCCCCAGCTCGAAGCCCGCCTCGTCGGCCTCGAAGACGGCAGTAGCCACAGCTTCACGCTGACGCCCGAGGAGGCCTTTGGCCCCTATCGCCCCGAGCTGGTCGAAAAGGTGCGCCGGCAGGACATGCCGGACGAGCCCATCGAAGCGATGACGATCATGGAGTTCGTCGCACCCGACGGCTCGCGCTACTCGGGCCTGGTCCGCGAGATCGACGACACCCAGGCCATGGTGGATTTCAACCACCCCTTGGCCGGCAAGACCATCACCCTGGATGTCGAGATCATCGGCATCCTCTGACGGAACACCGACATGAGTGACAAGGAAATCCTGCTCGCCAACCCTCGCGGCTTCTGCGCCGGGGTCGAGCGCGCCATCGAAATCGTCGAGCAGGCGCTGATCCGCTTCGGCGCGCCGATCTATGTGCGTCATGAAGTGGTGCACAACAAGTTCGTCGTCGATGATCTGCGTGCCAAAGGTGCGATCTTTGTCGAAGAACTCGATGAAGTGCCCGATGGCAACACCGTGATCTTCAGCGCCCACGGCGTGCCGCAATCGGTACGCACCGAGGCCGAGGCCCGCGGCCTGCGCGTGTTTGACGCCACCTGCCCGCTGGTCACCAAGGTGCATATCGAAGTGGCGCGCATGCGTGCCCAGGGCAAGGAAATCGTCATGATCGGCCACAAGGGCCACCCCGAGGTGGAAGGCACCATGGGGCAGGTCGACGACGGCATTCTGCTGGCCGAGTCGGTCGAAGACGTCGCCACGCTGGCGGTGAGCAATCCCGATCAGCTTGCTTACGTCACCCAGACCACGCTGTCGGTCGACGACGCCGCGGCCATCGTCAACGCCTTGCGTGCGCGCTTCCCGAACATCGTCGGGCCCAAGAAAGACGATATCTGCTACGCCACCCAGAACCGCCAGGACGCCGTCAAATTCATGGCGCCCAAGGTTGATCTGGTGCTGGTGGTCGGCTCGCAGAACAGCTCCAACTCCAACCGCCTGCGCGAAGTCGCCGCCCTGCGCGGGGTGGATGCGTACCTGGTAGAAAACGCCGACGCGGTCGACCCGACCTGGCTGGACGGCAAGCGCCGCATCGGCGTCACCGCCGGCGCCTCAGCACCGGAAGTGCTGGTCTCGGCCGTCATTGACCGCCTCAAGTCCCTGGGCGCCCCCTCGGTGCGCACGCTCGAAGGTGCGGAAGAAAACGTGGTGTTCCCACTACCCAAGGCGCTGGTCGGCTAAACGCACCGCTCGCACCAACGACAACGGGGCCATCGCGGCCCCGTTGTCGTTCACCTGCCCGCCCCCCCTCAGAGATGGCCGGCCATCATGCGGCGGTAGAACTCGTGAAAATGCAGCATGCCGTCCTCGAAGGGCGACTGATACGGCCCCACCTCATTGCGCCCGGCGTTATAGAGCGCCCGTCGGCCGCGATCCATGCGCTCGCCGATCTCGTCGTCTTCGATGGCGGTCTCCATGTAGGCCGCCTGCTCAGCCTCGACAAACTCGCGCTCGAACTCGACGATCTCTTCCGGGTAGTAAAACTCGACCACATTGGTGGTCTTGTCCACATCGGTGGGTAGCAAGGTGCTGACCACCAGCACATGCGGATACCACTCGATCATCACATTGGGGTAATACACCAGCCAGATCGCGCCATGCGGCGGGGCCTCACCGCCGTAGTAATCCTGCACCGCCTGATGCCAGCGCGCATAGGCCGGCGTGCCGGGCTTTTTGAGCGACGTCACACCCACCCGCTGCACCGAAAACCAGTCACCAAACTGCCAGCTCAGCGCATCGCAATCGACAAAACGCCCCAGCCCCGGATGAAAGGGCACCACGTGATAGTCCTCGAGATACACCTCGATGAAGGTCTTCCAGTTGTAATTGCACGCGTGCTGCTCGACGCGATCCAGTTTGTAGCCCGTAAAATCGAAGGCCGGCGCCACCGTCATCGGCGCCAGGTCGGTCGCCGCCGAGCGCGGCCCGCGAAACAGCAGGCCTTGCCAGTTTTCGAGCGGCTGTCGATTCAGGTTGAGACAGGGATTCTCGGCAAAGTGCGGCGCGCCCAGCAAAGTGCCGCGATTGTCGTAGGTCCAGCGATGCAGGGGACACACAATGTGCTCGCTATTGCCCCGGCCTTCGAGCATGATCGCCTGGCGATGGCGGCAGACATTCGACAGTTCGAAGCAGCCCTCGTCCCCGCGCACCAGCAATCTGGCGTGATCGCACCATTCGAGCGAACGGTAATCATTGAGCGCGGGCACCATCAGTTCATGGCCCACGTAGCCCGGCCCGGCATCAAAAAGCAGGCGCTTTTCAAGCTCGAACAGTTTCTCATCAAAGTAGCTCGACACCGGCAGCTGGGGCGCCGCCCGGGTCAAACTGTGTTGCGTTGCGATGCCGGACATCCGCGAACTCCCTCGAAAACGCGCAAAAGGTCCAATAAAACAATGGGTAACAGAAAATTATAGTCGAAAGCTGGTTTGACCGCAGTGCCCGCCTTCGGGTATTTTTCCGCCTTTGATCCTTGCGCGCAGCCGTCTCATGGCCAAACAGGCAAAAACCCCGAAAAGCTTTGAAAACGCTATCGCCCAGCTCGAAGAGATCGTAGCCGCGATGGAATCGCGCGATCTGCCGCTGGAAGACGCACTCGATCACTACCAGCAAGGCATCGGTCTGCTGCGCTACTGTCAGGACACCTTGAGCCGCGCCGAAGCCCGCCTCGAAACCCTGGAGGCCAAAGCCTCAGGCAACGATATCGCACCGGCAGACGATCCGTCATGAGCGGTACGCATTTTTCCGACTGGATGCGAGCCACACAGGCGCGTACCGAAACGGCGCTCGCCAAGGCACTGCCACCGCTGGATCTGGCCCCCGACCGGCTGCACGAAGCCATGCGCTACGCCGTGCTGGGCGGCGGCAAGCG
>JBFIJC010000276.1:0-5249 GCA_041600915.1 Nitrogeniibacter sp. | reverse complement strand
TCGTCGGCAAGACCGATCTCGATGTCTGGCCTCGGGATCTGGCTGAGCGCTATCGGGCGGATGACAAAGCCGTCCTGACCGGGAATCAAAGCATCAGCGTTGAAGAGCCGGTGGAAATCGAAGGTCAGCGCCGCTGGATCGAGACCTGCAAGTCGCCGGTGATCGTCAATGGCCAGACGGTCGGCACGGTGGGCTTCGCGCGCGACATCACCGAGAAGCGCAACATCGCCACCGAGCTGGAGATGCACCGCCACCACCTCGAAGAACTGGTCGCCGAGCGCACGGCCGAGCTGGAAGCGGCCAACCGCGCCAAAAGCACTTTCCTGGCCAACATGAGCCATGAAATCCGCACGCCGCTCAATGCCATCATCGGGCTCACCCAGCTGATGCTGCGCAATTCGCCCGACGAAAACAGCGCCGAGCGCCTGGAGAGCGTTGTGGGCGCCGGCAAGCACCTGCTGGCGATCATCAACGATCTGCTGGACATCTCGAAGATCGAAGCCGATCGCATGCTGCTCGACATTACCCATTTCAACGTCAGCGAGGTGGTCGGCAAGACGGTCGAGCTCATCCGGGACGATGCGCACAGCAAGGGCTTGACGCTGCAACTCGACATCGACCCGAGCATTCCGCCCCGCGTCGCTGGCGACGCGACGCGCGCCGGACAGATTCTGTTCAACTTCGCTGGTAACGCGCTCAAGTTCACAGAGCGCGGCGGTATCACCGTCCGCGCCCGCCTGCTCGAACACACCGGCGCCAGCGTCACGCTGCGCTTCGAGGTGATCGACACCGGCATCGGCATCGAACCCGCCATCCAGCCCCGCCTGTTTACCGCTTTCGAACAAGGCGACGCGAGTACCACACGGCGCTATGGCGGCACCGGCCTGGGGCTGGCCATCAGCCGCCGGCTGGCCGAGCTGATGGGCGGCAGTGTCGGTGTTAACAGCACACCGGGCAAGGGCAGCACCTTCTGGTTCACCGCACGCTTCGAAGTGGCCGAAGACGCCGTGGCCGCCACGCCGGTGGCGCAGGATGAAAGCGACGCCAGCGTCCTCGCCCGCGACTTCAGCGGCACGCGGCTCTTGCTGGTCGAAGACAACGAGGTCAATCAATACGTGGCGCTCGAGCTGCTCGCCGAAGCCGAGCTTCAGGCCGATGTGGCCGAGAATGGCCAGCAAGCGGTCGAGCTGTTTGCCCGCCAGCCTTATGATCTGATCCTGATGGACATGCAGATGCCGGTGATGGATGGCCTGGCGGCGACCCGCGCCATCCGCGCGCTGCCCAATGGCGGCGAGGTGCCGATCCTGGCCATGACCGCCAACGCCTTTGCCGAAGACCGGCAGCGATGCACCGAGGCGGGCATGGACGACTATCTGTCCAAGCCCTTCGAACCGGAGCAGCTCTACGCGGCGCTGCGACGCTGGCTGGATCCGGACCGCCGATCCGAGGCGCAAAGCCCGCCCTGAAAACAAAAACGGCCACCGCGAACGGTGGCCGTTTTTTTTAACATCCAAACCGATTACTTGGCTGCCGCACGCGCCGCGTCGAGCCATCCATCATAGGTCGCGCGGTTGGCCTTGATCCAGCCCGCCACATGACGTGCGATATCGGCCGGCTTGTTCTCGCCGTCGCGCATGCGCAGGTTCTGCGCCGAGATGTCATTGGCCGAGAGTTTCATCACCTCGAACAGCTTGGCCGCTGACGGGTTGGCTTCGGCAAAGGCGCGGTTGGCGACGATGCGCTGGTTATTGGCCTGGAAGCCGTAGTTGGCGCCATCGGGCAGGGCGGTATTCACATCCTTGCGCTCACCCGGCAGGGCCGAGAACGGCACCTGCAGCCACACCACGTCCTTGCCCGGCACCAGCACACCGCTCACCCAGTAAGGCGTCCAGGTGTAATAGAACACCGGCTCGCCCTGGCTCTGACGCGCAATGGTGTCGGCGATGATCGCCGAGTAGGCACCCTGCTTGTGGGTCACATTGTCGCGCAGACCGTAGGCGTCGAGGTGATGCTCGATAACCTTCTCGCAGCCCCAGCCCGGATTGCAACCGGCCAGATCGGCCTTGCCGTCGCCGTCGGTGTCGAAGAGCTTGGCAAGCTTCGGGTCCTTGAGTTGATCAATCGACTTGATGCCGTACGTGTCGGCGGTTTTCTTGTCGATCAGATAGCCTTGCAGCGCACCCGGCGAATACACGCCCTCGCGGAACAGTTTTTTGTCGCCACCGGCGCGCTCGTAGAAATCGATGTGCAGCGGGTCCCAGTGGTCGGCCATGAAGGTGGCGTCGCCGTTGCCCAGCGCGATGTGACCGGCGGCGTATTCGATTTCCTTGATGCCGCCAACCTCAAAGCCGAGATCTTTCAGGCCTTGCATGACCAGTTCGGTCTGGAAGGTTTCTTCGGCAATGGAGCTCTTGATCGGCAGGACCTTGACGCCCTTGCCGGGCATGTCGGCGGCAAATGCGCTGATCGAGAAGGTGGCGGCCAGGGCGACGGCGGCGCCGCGCATGAAGCAGTTCAGTTGAGAAAGTCGCATTGTGTGCGTCTCCTTGAGAGGGTGGGTAGGGGTCAGGCGGCGGCCGACTTGCCGAGCAGACGGCGCGCTGCGCCGATCGGTCCGGTGTCGTACCAGCGACCCGGCGCGGTTTTGCCGCCGGCCATGGCCTGGGTAATGCGGTCGAGCATGATCGCGAGAATCACGATGCCCAGACCGCCAATCGTGGCCAGACCCATGTCGAGCCGGCCGATGCCGCGAAGCACCATCTGGCCGAGGCCGCCGACGGCAATCATCGAGGCGATGACGACCATCGACAGACCAAGCATCAGGGTCTGGTTGATGCCGGCCATGATGGTCGGCATGGCCAGCGGCAATTGCACACGGGTGAGCAGCTGCCAGGGTGAGGCGCCGAAGGCGCGCGAGGCTTCGATCAGGTCGGGGCGTACCTGACGGATGCCCAGATTGGTGAGCCGGATCAGCGGTGGCAGGGCGAAGACGATGGTAACCACCACCCCCGGCACATTGCCGATGCCGAAAAGCATCACCACCGGCACCAGATAGACAAAGGCCGGCGTGGTCTGCATGGCGTCAAGCACCGGCCGGGCGAGGCCTTCGAGCTTGTCGTTGCGCGCCATGATGATGCCGGTTGGCAAGCCGATGACCATGCAGAAAAACACCGAGGTGAGCACCAGCGAGAGGGTCACCATGGCTTCGTCCCAGGCGCCGATCAGGCCGATCACGATCAGCGACAGCACCGAACCAATGGCCAGCCGCCGGCCGCTGACCTGCCAGGCGATGAGTCCGAACAGCAGGATCATCGCGAACGCCGGTACGGCCAGCAGGGCTTGCTCGATGCCGGTCAGCGTGGCGTCGATGGGCAGGCGGATGGCCTGGAAGAAGGGGCGGAAGTTGTCCACCACCCAGTTCAGGCCCTGGTCGACCCAGGTATCGAGCGGAATGACCGACTCGGTGAAGGGATGCACCCAGTCAAAGGGAACATCGACCGGCGTGGCCGGCGGTGCGCCCAGCCAGTCGCCATTGGCCGCCGCCGGGGCGTCAGCCGGGGCCGGCGCGGCGCTGCCCCATGGGTTGGCGGCAGTGTCAGCTGCGGGGACAGCCGGCGCTGCCGGCGCGTCGCTGGCGGGCGCTGCCCAGGGATTGGCTTCGGCCGCAGCGGGCGGGGTGGCGGGGGCCGCGGCGGCCCAAGGATTGCTGGCGGTCTGGTCGCTCATTGATTGACCCTCCTGTCGCTGACTCGACATCCTCCCCGAGGGAGGTTCGCGCGCCCTTCGGGCGGCCGTACGTGCGCGCTCATGCCGCGTCCTCCGTATTCTGTGCATGCAGGAATTCGAGCATGGTGTTGCGGGTGATTGCCCCACGGTAGCGGCCCTTCTCATCCACCACTGGCAAGCCGTAAGGATGCTGGGTGAGCGGCTCGTAGAGCTCGCTGATCGGGGTGTCGGGCGTGAGCACGTGCGGCTCGGGCAGGAAGGCTTCGCGCAGCTTGGCGTCGGGGCTCGCCTTGGCCGCCTTCTGCAAGCTGTCGAGCGAAACCACGCCCATCAGCTTCTGGTCGGGGCTGACCACATAACCGTACTCGCGGTCGTGCGAGCGCAAGCGCTCGATGGCGCTGCGCACACCCATGCCCTGATGATCGATGATGTTGACCTGGGTCTTGCGGGCCAGATCAGCCGCCGACAGGATACTGGTGGCGTCCACCCCCTTGAAGAAGGACTTCACATAGTCGTTGGCCGGGTTGCGCAAGATCTCCTCGGCCGTGCCCACCTGCACCACCACGCCGCCTTCCATGATGGCAATGCGATCGCCAATGCGGATGGCTTCGTCGAGGTCGTGCGAGATGAAGATGATGGTGCGCTTGTCCACCGCCTGCAGCTTGACCAGCTCGTCCTGCATTTCGGTGCGGATCAAGGGGTCGAGCGCCGAGAAGGCTTCGTCCATGAGCAGCACTTGCGGGTCGTTGGCCAGCGCACGGGCCAGGCCCACCCGCTGCTGCATACCGCCGGAGAGTTCGTCCGGATAGCTGTGGGCGCGTTCGGCCAGACCGACTTGCTCCAGCGCGACCATGGCGCGGGCGTGGCGCTCGGCTTCGGGCATGCCGGCCAGCTCCAGCCCGAAGGCGGTGTTGTCGATCACCGACAGATGCGGCATCAGCGCGAAAGACTGGAAGACCATGCTGATTTCGGTGCGGCGCAGGTCGCGCAGCTCGACATCGTTCATCTTGGCGATGTCGCGGCCGTTGATCAGCACCTGCCCGGCGGTGGGTTCAATCAGCCGGTTGAGCAAGCGCACGAGCGTCGATTTGCCCGAACCTGAGAGGCCCATGATGACGAAGATTTCGCCCTCATTGACGCTGAAACTGGCATCGATGACGCCGAGGGTCTGCCCGGTGCGGGCGAAGATGGTGGCCTTGTCCTGCCCCTGCTCGACAAGCTTCATCGCTTCGCGGGGCCGGTCTCCGAAGACCTTGTACAGATTTTTGACGACGAGTTTTTCCGACATGCGTCCTTGCGACAATCTTCGAGTCGGATTGAGTGCATCCAAAGAGCCAAGATGCCGACAGAAGCGAAACTGCCTGACGATGACGGGGGATAGATGTCCTCAAAGTGGCGACGATGTCGCCCGACGCGAAGTCATTGATTGAAATGAATAGCCAGCAAGTTTAACACACGATAGTTTTGTGCAAAACCAATCGGCCGGAAGCTCGCCCTAACGAATCGCGATGCGGCCGACCTTC
>JBFIJC010000275.1:0-5261 GCA_041600915.1 Nitrogeniibacter sp. | reverse complement strand
GCTCGACTTTGCTTTGCAGGTGGCGCAGTGGCCGGACGATGTGCGCTTTGGCCCGGCCTCGGCGCCGCGATCCGCAGCGGTCAGCTGCCTGCTGGTCGGCTCGGGCGCGGGCGGCATGCCGGTCGGCACCTCGGTCGATGCAATCCTGCGCGGCGCGGTCTCGGCCAGCGCTGCCCTGGTCGAACAAGGCCTGGAGAGCCGGGTGGTGATCGACGCGGTGGAGATCATCGAGATCTTCGAAGACGTGGCCATCTCGGCCGCCGAGGGGCTGGAAAACTGCCTGCGCGACGGCGATCTGGCCGGCAAGCTGCGCTGGGACAGCCGCGATATCCAGAGTGGCGAGGGCCGGCGGCGGCGGGTGCGCTGTGACGAGATGCCCGACTGGTGGCATCGACTGGAGATTGTCGAAGAACCAGGCCGCGAGGCGCTGCGCTTCATCTTCGCCACCGACCGTGCGCGCGCCGAAGAAACCCTCATGGCCGGGCAGCTGGAGCTGGCCGACGCCTTTATTGCGCAGGCCTCGGCCTCGCCGGCGGCCAACAGCGAAATCGCCAAGACCTTGTTCGAGATGTTGCTGCCCAACAGCCTCAAGGAAATGGCGCCGCGCCAGTCCAACATGGTGGTGATGGTCGACGACCGCTCGGCGCGGTATCCGTGGGAACTGCTCGAAAACCGCTGGAGTGCCGGCGATCGCCCGCCCGCCGTGGCGGCCGGGCTGGTGCGCCAGCTCAAGGCCAGCCAGTTCCGCCAGCAGCCGGCGCATGCGCCGCATGCCAAGGCCCTGGTGGTGGGCAATCCCGATCTCGACGCCTGGGCCGGCTTCGCCGATCTGCCCGGCGCGCGGCAAGAGGCCGAGACCGTGGTCGCCATGCTGCGCAGTGGCGGCTTTGAGGTGCGCGAGAGCATCGACGAGCGGGCCGACTCCATCCTCGCCGGCCTGCATCGCGATGCCTGGCGCATCCTGCATCTGGCCGGCCACGGCGTGCACGAGATGACCTCTGACCGAGGCCGGACGGTGTCGGGCATGGTGATTGGCCGCGATGCGGTGCTCACCCCGGGGGATGTCGAGCAGATGCGCTGGGTGCCCGAACTGGTGTTCATCAACTGCTGCCACCTGGGCAAGACGGCACGCGGCGAGTCCGCCCGCTTCAACATCCTGGCCGCCAACCTGGCGGTGCAGTTTGTGAAGATGGGCGTCAAGGCCGTGGTGGCCGCCGGCTGGGCGGTGGATGACGCCGCTGCCAACGCCTTTGCGGCCAGCTTCTACAAGCACTTGCTGGCCGGTCAGCCCTTTGGCGAGGCGGTGCGTGCCGCCCGCGAAGAAGCCTGGACCAGCTTCCCCGGCATCAACACCTGGGGCGCTTACCAGTGCTATGGCGACCCGAGCTACCGCTTGCGCGGGCAGGCCGGGGTCAGCACACCGCGCGCCCAGCGGCCCTTCTATGCGCCCTCCGAGCTGGTGGTGGCGCTGGAGAATCATGTGCAGTGGGTGCAGATGCAGGTGCAGCGCCATGGCGACGATGCCGAGGCGCTGGCCGGCATGCGTGACGGCATCGGCGCCATTCTTGGCCGGGTGCCGCAGAGCCTGTCCGATCGCTGGCTGGGGCGGGCCGATGTGGCCGCCGCCATTGGCTTTGCCTGGGGCGAAACGGGTGCCTTTGCCGAGGCGGTCGATTGGCTCAACCGGGCGCTTGGCTACGATGAGGGCGATTGCCCGGTGCGCGCGGTGGAGCAATGCGCCAACTTCAAGGTGCGCCTGGCCGGTCAGGCCTGGGCGGCGCTGCGCGCCTCGTCGAGCGCGGACGAAGTGCGTCGCGCAGAGCTGGTGACACGCATCGAGGAGGCGATCACCGAGCTCGATCTGATCTGCCGGCGCGCGCCCACCGAGGAGCGTTACACCTTGCTCGGCAGCGCCTGCAAACGTCTGGCCTGGCTGCATGCCGCCGAAGGGCCGCGGCTCGAAGCGCTGATCAACATGGGCAACTACTACCGTCTGGCGATGGAGGCGGCCGGCAAGGGACGCTCGATCTATGGCTTTACCAACTGGGCGCTGGCCGAGGTGCTGGCGATTACGCTGGGCGGTGCGGCCGGCACCAGCGCGGCGGTGCTGCTCGAAGAGTGCGAGGCAATGATCGACGTGGCGCGCGCCAAGAATGCCGCCAATCCCAATTTCTGGGACGCGGCCAGCGAGGCCGATTGCGCGCTGGTGCGCCTGATCGCCCGCGCGCCGAGCGCCCGCGTTGCCCGTCGAGGGGCCGACGACGTGGTCGAGCTCTACCGTCGGGCATTGGCCCGAGGGGCCAGCCCGCGACAGCGCGCGACCTTGCATGAACATCTCGATTTCCTGGTGGCCTTGTGCGAAGGCGCACGCAAGCCGCTGCGCGACGCGGTGACCACCATCCGTGCCGGACTATGACTCGGAGATGACCATGACCACGACCGACCATAGCCAGACACCGATTACCGACCTTCACCTGGGGGGGCTCGCGCCGCGCGATGCAATCTCGCCGAATTTCCGTTTCTATGAGCTGACCCGCTCCGACCTGGCCGAGCGCCGCGGCATCGACAACGGCTTCGAGATCGACGCCCAACTGCAGGCGGCGGTACATCTGGCGCGCCAGGTGCTGCAGCCGGTGCGCGATGAATACGGCGCCTTCACGCCGAACAGCGTGTTTCGTTCGCAGGCGCTGGAGCGTGCGCTCAAATTGCGTCCGGCCAGCTGGATCAGTACCAGTCAGCACACCACGGGTTGCGCCTGCGATATCGAGATTCCAGGCGTGGCCACCCTGGTGCTGGCGCGCTGGGTGGTCAAACATCTGAGCGATTTTGATCAGGTCATTTGCGAGTGCTACGACCCGAGCAAAGGGCCCAACTCGGGCTGGGTGCATATCTCGCTCAAACCGCCCGGCCAGAGCGCCAATCGACGGATTGAACTGAGTTATATCCGCGACCCGGACTCGGGGCGGATGATTTATGTGGAGGGGCTGCGCGCCGCGATGGCCTGATGGCAGCGCTCGGCGCACCGGAGGATGGCCGTGCTTCTTGTATAATGCGCGGTTTTCCAGCCTGATTCGTGCCCATGAGCGCCGACCCGAAAACCCTTCTTGCCGATTTGCTGCGCCAGGCCCTCAACAGCGTGGCGCCGGACCATGTGGACACGCCCATTGTTCTGGAGCGTCCGAAGCAGGCCAGCCATGGCGATTTTTCGTCCAATCTGGCGCTCCAGCTGGCCAAGCCGATGCGCCGCAGCCCGCGTGATCTGGCCGCCTTGCTGATGGCCGAGCTGCCCGCTTCAAAGCAGGTGGCCAAGGTTGAGGTGGCCGGCGCCGGCTTCATCAATTTCACCCTGGCGGCGGATGCCAAGACCTCGGTGGTGAATGCGGTGTTGAGCCAGGGCGAGCGGTTTGGTCGCGGCGCGGCCACCGGCACCAAGGTGATGATCGAGTTCGTGTCGGCCAACCCGACCGGCCCGCTGCATGTCGGCCATGGTCGCGGTGCCGCGTATGGCGCCTCGCTGGCCTCGGTGATGGATTTTGCCGGGCACACCGTGGCGCGCGAGTACTACGTCAATGACGCCGGCCGGCAGATGGACATCCTGGCCTTGTCGACCTGGCTGCGCTATCTGGCCCATTTCGACATCACCGTGCCGTTCCCGCCGAACGCCTATCAGGGCAGCTATGTGGTCGATATGGGCGGCGAGATTCGCAACGCCCACGGCGACCGCTTTGCCAAGGTGACAGCCGAGCAGGTGCTGGCCGGGGTGTGTTCGGTCGAGGACGACAAGGAAGACCATCTCGACGGCCTGATCGCCAACGCCAAGCGCTTGCTGGGCGAAGACTACGCATGGATTCACGACTTCGCGCTGACCGAGCAGCTCGGCGATTGCCGCGAAGACCTCGAAGGCTTCGGCGTGCCGTTCGACAAGTGGTTCTCCGAAAAAAGCCTGTTCGATACGGGTCTGGTCGAGCGCGCCGTGACGGCGCTCGAGCAGCAAGGCCACATCTATGTGCAGGATGGCGCCAAGTGGTTCCGTTCCAGCACCTTCGGCGACGAGAAAGACCGGGTGGTGCAGCGTGAGAACGGGCTGTTTACCTACTTCGCCTCCGATATCGCTTACCACCTGAACAAGTACGAGCGCGGCTTCGACCGCATCATCGACATCTGGGGCGCTGACCACCACGGCTATATCCCGCGCGTGCGCGGCGCGATTGCCGCGCTTGGTTTGCCGACCGAGAAGTTTGAAGTGGCGCTGGTGCAGTTTGCCGTGCTCTATCGCAACGGTCAGAAAGCCGCCATGTCGACCCGCTCGGGCGAGTTCGTCACCCTGCGCGAGCTGCGCAAGGATGTGGGCAACGACGCCTGCCGTTTCTTTTATGTGCTGCGCAAGAGCGATCAGCATCTGGATTTCGACCTCGACCTGGCCAAGAGCCAGAGCAACGAAAACCCGGTCTATTACATCCAGTACGCCCATGCGCGTATCTGCTCGGTGCTCGCGCAGTGGAACGGCGTTGAGCGCGATCTGCTCGAAGTCGATCTCGCGCGCCTCGATGGCGAGCGCGAGCTGGCGCTGTGTGCGCGTCTGGCGGCCTTTGCCGAAGTCGTTCAGTCGGCGTCGGCCGACTACGCGCCCCACCAGGTGGCCTTTTATCTGAAAGACCTGGCCGGTGATTTCCACAGTTGGTACAACGCTGAGCGCATGCTGGTCGATGACGAAGCCCTGATGATGGCGCGCCTGGCGCTGGCCGCCGCGGTGCGCCAGGTGCTGGTGTCCGGTCTGGCCCTGCTCGGCGTGTCTGCGCCGACCTCCATGTAACCCGGCCGAGGAGTTGATGGCGTGAGCGGTAATCGTAGAACCAGCAAGAAGGCGCCGGCCCGGCGCAGTGGTGGCGGCGTCTTTGTCGGCATCGTGATCGGCCTGATGCTCGGCGCCGTGTTCGCCGCTGGCGTGGCCTGGTATCTCACCCAGTCCAACCCCTTCGCAGGGCAGGACACGCGCGCCCCCACCGACGCCAGCAACCCCCTGGCGCCGCGCGTCTTGCCGGGCAAACCGGGCGACCGGCCGGTTGAAAAGCCGCAGTTCGATTTCTACAAGATTCTGCCCAAGGGCGATGGCGCGGTCGAAGTGCCGGCCACCGTTGCGCCGGTTGAGGCGACGCGGCCGGTTGCCGAGCGCTTCTATCTGCAGGTCGGCGCCTTTGAAGACCCGACCGAAGCCGACAACCTCAAGGCGCGACTCGCGCTGATGGGTATCGAGGCCTCGG
>JBFIJC010000274.1:0-5271 GCA_041600915.1 Nitrogeniibacter sp. | reverse complement strand
GATGGTCATGCCGGGCGACAACGTGTCGATCACCGTCAAGCTGATCGCTCCGATCGCCATGGAAGAAGGTCTGCGCTTCGCCATTCGTGAAGGCGGTCGTACCGTCGGCGCCGGCGTGGTTGCCAAGGTCATCGAGTAATCGCTGACTAAGTGTTGTTTCCGATGGGCGCTGCGAAGTTGCGGCGCCCTGTAGTCTCTGCTGCAGGGGTATAGCTCAACTGGCAGAGCGTCGGTCTCCAAAACCGAAGGTTGGGGGTTCGATTCCCTCTGCCCCTGCCATATTTTCTGGACTGTTAGACCCGAATGGCTGACAAGCTGAAGTTTGTACTGGCGCTGCTTTTTGTGGCTGCCGGTGTAGCCGGATTCTACCTGCTCTCCGAGCAGGTACTCGTGTTGCGCGTTGTGGCCGTGCTGGCCGGCGTGATTGCGGGTGGCGCGACTGCCTGGTTCACTGAGCCTGGGCAGCGTTTTGCCATTTTTGTTCGGGAAACAGTCACCGAAGCAAAGAAGGTGGTTTGGCCGAGCCGCAAGGAAACGGTCCAGATGACGGGTGTCGTCTTTGCTTTTGTGATGGCCATGGCGCTGTTCTTGTGGCTCACCGACAAGAGTCTTGAGTGGGTGTTGTACGACCTCGTTCTGAACTGGAAGTGATTATGCCCAAACGCTGGTATGTGGTGCACGCCTATTCTGGCTTCGAGAAGTCGGTTCAGCGTGCGCTGATCGAACGCATCTCCCGTGCAGAAATGCAGGACCTGTTTGGTCAGGTGCTGGTGCCGGTCGAAGAAGTGGTCGAGATGAAGGCCGGTCAGAAGAGTATTTCTGAGCGCAAGTTTTTCCCGGGTTATGTCCTCGTCGAGATGGAAATGAACGAAGAGACATGGCACCTGGTCAAGTCGACGCCGCGCGTCACCGGCTTTATCGGTGGCACGGGGAACAAGCCGACGCCGATTTCCGAGAAGGAAGTCGCCAAGATCATGAGTCAGATCCAGGAGGGCGTTGAGAAGCCGCGTCCCAAGGTTCTGTTCGAGGTTGGCGAAGTCGTTCGCGTCAAGGAAGGTCCGTTTACCGATTTCCACGGGGCGGTCGAGGACGTGAACTACGAGAAGAGCAAGCTGCGGGTGTCCGTGACCATTTTTGGTCGTGGCACGCCTGTCGAACTGGATTTTGGCCAGGTCGAAAAAACCTGAGCCTGACCCCGCCGCTGGCGGGAACGAGGAGCGCCGGCCATGTGCCGGTGCGTTCGCACTCACTATAGGAGTAAGCCTTCATGGCTAAGAAAATCATTGGCTACATCAAGCTTCAGGTGCCGGCTGGCAAAGCCAACCCGAGCCCCCCGATTGGTCCGGCGCTGGGTCAGCGCGGCCTGAACATCATGGAATTCTGCAAGGCGTTCAACGCCCGTACGCAGAGCCTTGAGCCGGGCTTGCCGATTCCGGTCGTCATTACCGCCTTCAGCGACAAGAGCTTCACCTTCATCATGAAGACGCCGCCGGCGTCCATCCTGATCAAGAAGGCAGCTGGCCTCCAGAAGGGTTCGCCGAAGCCGCACACCGACAAGGTGGGCTCGATCACCCGCGCTCAGGTTGAGGAAATTGCCAAGACCAAAATGCCTGACCTGACGGCAGCGGATCTTGAAGGTGCTGTGCGAACCATCGCTGGTTCTGCGCGCAGCATGGGCGTGACGGTTGAGGGGCTCTGATCATGGCAAAAATTTCCAAGCGCGTTCAAGCGATCCGCGCCAAGGTTGATCGCAATCGTGTGTATCCCATGGCTGAAGCGCTCGCGCTGATCAAGGATTTGGCCAATGCCAAATTCGACGAGTCGGTCGATGTCGCCGTGAATCTCGGCATTGATCCGCGTAAATCGGATCAGGTGGTTCGTGGTTCGGTGGTGCTGCCTGCCGGTACCGGCAAGAGCGTTCGTGTGGCTGTGTTCGCCCAGGGCGACAAGGCTGAGCTGGCCAAAGCGGCGGGTGCCGATGTGGTCGGTTTCGACGATCTGGCTGAGCAGGTCAAGGCCGGCAAGCTCGATTTTGACGTGTGTATCGCCACGCCGGACGCCATGCGCGTTGTCGGTCAGCTGGGCCAGATCCTCGGTCCGCGCGGCCTGATGCCGAACCCGAAAGTGGGTACGGTGACGATGGACGTCGAAACCGCAGTGAAAAACGCCAAAGCCGGTCAGGTTCAGTACCGCGCTGACAAGGGCGGCATTGTGCACGCCACCATCGGCCGTGCGTCGTTCTCCGTCGAGTCGCTGCAGCAGAACGCCGCTGCGCTGGTCGATGCGCTGAACAAGGCCAAGCCGGCTACGTCGAAAGGTTTGTATCTGCGCCGCGTGGCGGTCTCCAGCACCATGGGTGCCGGTATGCGCGTAGAGCCGTCGAGCGTTATCAACGCTTGATGCAAGTTTGCCCGATTGGCCCGTAAGGGCCTGTCGGGTCTTTGGGCTGCAGCGCCGAAGGGGGCTGCAGGTTGTCAAAGACCGTTGGGGATCAACGCCCGGCTTGTCCGGACTGGATCTCAAATCTTCACCACGCTGTTCGGGGTGGGGCCCAACGTAGATGGCGAAGCCCGAATCAGGATTCATTGTCGGCCATGCCGATGCTCTTGATCTCCTGAATGACGGTCGCCGCAAGTAGTCCGAGCCCGGGGCGGTATGCCTGGGTGAGGCGTAACCATTCAGTGGGAGATGACCGTGGGTCTCAATCTTGAAGGTAAGAAGGCAGTTGTTGCCGAAGTGTCCGCCGAAGTGGCGAACGCTCAGGTGATCATTGTCGCTGAGTACCGTGGTCTCGAAGTGGGTCAAGTTACCGCATTGCGTGCCAAGGCACGTGAGTCGGGCGTTTACCTGCGCGTACTGAAGAACACCCTGGCGAAGCGTGCCATTGCTGGTACGCACTTCGAAGGCCTGTCTGACCACCTGGTTGGTCCGCTGATCTACGGCATGTCCGCAGATCCGGTGGCGCCGGCCAAGGTCCTGCAGGAGTTTTCGAAGACCAGCGACAAACTGATCATTAAAGCCGGTGTCATGCCCAACTACGTCATGGACGCAGCTGGGGTGAAGGCATTGGCCACCATGCCGAGTCGTGAAGAGCTGCTTGCAAAGCTGCTCGGTACGATGCAGGCGCCGATCGCCAAGTTTGTCCAGACGCTCAACGAGGTGCCTTCCAAGTTCGTGCGTGCGCTCGCAGCGGTTCGGGACTCGAAAGAGGCTGCGTAATTTCACGAGTAATTGCCGGTTCTTCGGAAGCGGCGTTAGTTCAGTAATCAGGAGTAATTCAAATGGCTATTAGCAAAGACGAAATTCTTGACGCAGTTGCGTCCATGTCGGTTCTGGAACTGTCCGAACTGATCAAGCAGATGGAAGAGAAGTTTGGCGTTAGCGCCGCTGCTGCTGTTGCTGTCGCCGGCCCCGCCGTCGCTGGTGAAGCCGCTGCCGCTGCTGAAGAGCAGACCGAATTCGACGTGATCCTGGCCGCCGTTGGCGACAAGAAAGTCGAAGTCATCAAGGTCGTCCGTTCTGCCACCGGCCTGGGCCTGAAAGAAGCCAAGGACCTGGTTGACGGTGCTCCGAAAGCTGTCAAGGAAGGCGTTGCCAAGGCTGAAGCCGAAGGCCTCAAGAAGCAGCTCGAAGACGCTGGCGCCAAGGTCGAGATCAAGTAATTCCCCGGTCTCAGGCAGGGCTGGCACCCGAAAATGGGCGCCAGCCCTTTCGTACTTTTCGAAGCCAGAAGAGAGCGATGTCGTCCCTGACGGCTTGTTGTCTCCTGTCTTCCCACGTCTGAACGCTACCCGGAGCATCTATGGCGTACTCCTACACCGAGAAAAAGCGTATCCGCAAAAGTTTCGCCAAAGGCGGGGCTGTGCTGGACGCGCCCTTTCTGCTGGCGACGCAGATTGAGTCCTTCGCATCCTTCCTGCAGGCGGAAACGCCCCCAGCGCAAAGGGCCAATCAAGGCCTGCAAGCGGCTTTCACCTCGATCTTCCCGATCAGCAGCCACAGTGGTAATGCACGCCTTGAGTTCGTGCATTACCTGCTGGGAGAGCCTGCATTTGATGTGAAGGAATGTCAGCAGCGCGGCCTCACCTTTGCGGCGCCGCTGCGCGCACGCGTTCGCCTGGTCATCATGGACCGCGAAGCGCCGAAAGAGACCGTCAAAGAGGTCAAGGAACAGGAAGTTTACATGGGCGAGATTCCGCTCATGACGAACACCGGCTCCTTCGTCATCAACGGTACGGAGCGGGTCATTGTGTCCCAGCTTCACCGTTCGCCGGGCGTGTTCTTTGAGCACGACCGTGGCAAGACGCATGCCTCCGGCAAGCTGCTGTTCTCGGCGCGGGTGATTCCGTATCGCGGTTCCTGGCTCGATTTCGAGTACGACCCGAAGGATTACCTGTACTTCCGCGTTGACCGTCGCCGCAAGATGCCGGTGTCGATCCTGATGCGTGCCATCGGGATGACGACCGAGCAGATTCTGTCGACCTTCCATGACTTCGATCGCTTCGACCTGATGAGCGAAGGCGCATCGTTTGCCGTGGTGCCCGAGCGTCTGCGTGGCGAAGTCGCCAAGTTCGACATGCTCGATGCCGACGGTAAGGTCATCGTCGAGAAAGAAAAGCGCGTTACCGCCCGCCATATCCGCCAACTGGCCGATGCCGGTGTGTCGGCGATCGAGGTGCCGGACGATTTCCTGCTCGGTCGTGTCATCGCCAAAGATCTGGTCGATGCTGAGACCGGCGAGATCGTTGCGCGTGCGAATGACGAGATCACCGAAGAAGTGCTGGCTCAGTTGCGCGACGCCAAGATCGTCGAGCTGCCGACCCTGTACATCAACGATCTGGATCGCGGCGCTCACATTTCGCAGACGCTGCGCATCGACGAAACAGCCGATGAATGGGCTGCCAAGGTGGCCATCTATCGCATGATGCGTCCGGGCGAGCCGCCCACAGAGGACGCCGTCGAGGCCTTGTTCCGCGGTCTGTTCTACGCCGAAGAGCGTTACGATCTGTCGGCCGTTGGCCGGATGAAGTTCAACCGCCGTGCCTATCCCGAGAAGATCGACGACAAGGCACCGGAGTGGTATCGCAACATGCTCGAGGCCGTTGGCCCCAAGACCGAAGAAGGTCAGGGCACGCTCTCGAACGAAGACATCCTGGCAGTGATCGCGATCCTGATCGAACTGCGCAACGGCCGTGGCGAGATCGATGACATCGATCACCTCGGCAACCGTCGTGTGCGTTCGGTGGGCGAACTGGCCGAGAACCAGTTCCG
>JBFIJC010000273.1:0-5306 GCA_041600915.1 Nitrogeniibacter sp. | reverse complement strand
GCTGATGCTACTCGCTTTTGGGCTTTCAGCCGATGTTGTGTCCGCCGACGATACGACGACCCCGTTGATTTGGGTTGAGTTCGATATTGACCGAACCCCTTCGAAATATCAGGGCGAGGTCTTCGACCACCCGGACGTGTGCATCTCTTTGCCCGAAGTAAATAATCGTCTGCACAATCAAAAGTCGGCAGGTAATGCACCCAATGGCATTAGCGGTCCGGGGCGCTTGATGCGGCGGGATGGTAGTGGGCGGGTGTCAGTGCTTTATGACTGCGCTGCGGCGGGGAAGATCTGTATGCCTACTGATCCGCGCCTGTCGTTTGATGGCACACAAGTCGCTTTTACGCTGTATCACGGCAGCCAGTGGGAACAGGTTTGTGGTTCAAAAAACCGCGTACTGGCGGGGGTGTCGGGTGCCAGTGTGGCGATTCACGATTTGACCACCGGCCGGACCAATATGTGGCCTTACGTGCCGGGCCAGCACGACCTGACGCCAGCCTTCGTGAACCAGAGTGGGCGCTTGCGGGTCACGTTTTCGTCGGATCGTGATCGCGAATTCGAACCGCTTCTTCCGCGCATGTCGGTCCAGGGCTATGCAAATCTGCAGACCTATTTTGCCGATATCGATGGCTCCAATGTCGTGAAAACGGGGTATCACGACATGGCCAGCTTCTATGGGGCGACGCAGATCCGGGACGGTCGGGTGATCGGATCGTGCGCTCAGTGGGCGCATGACCTGGCCTATATCGGTTATGGCCCGGTCTACACCAACTATCCTGGAACTTTGCTGAATCAATGGTGGATTTGTGCCACCGACCCGTGGGGCGGATCTCAGGAGTCTTCGTTTGGTGCGCACTACCGTGGACGTGCGCTGCATTGGCTCAGCCAGTTGCAGGACGGCAGGCTCGCCGTCGGGGAGTACTACCGGGGTAACAATAATCAGGGTGCGGGCAAGATTTTTCTGTGGTCCCCCAAGCCGTTTACCGTGGAAGGCATCCCGGTTCGTGAGGCGAAGCGCCGTTTTGATGCGCTTAATCCGCGCGATTTGATCGATGTCGCAAGCTGGGCAAACGCCAACGATGAAAAATCGCATTTCGATTTTGCCAACGCGCGTTACAAAGGCAAGATTCGCGATCCTTTCGGTCTGCCGGGGAATGAGTTGGGCTTCGTGTGGTGCCAGGGGATGTGTGTCAAGCAAATGGGTCTGAAGCCTGATGGCAACGACCGCTTTGTGGAGCAAGGCCCAGACCCCACCCGGCGTCCCGCAAGCATTGCAGACCCGGTTGGGATCGAGATCGGTATCTACAAACTGCCTGCGAACAAGATTCCATCGGATGACTACCTGAAAGACCCCGTTCGGATGGTTGATCGGCCAGGCGTGGCTGAATTCGGTGCAATCTATGGTGGGCCATATATTGATGTTCACGGTCAATCACAACCGGACAATGTCGCCCAGCCTCGGTCGAAGGATGGCAAATGCTATCTGCACATTGCTTCGCAGAAGTCAGAAACCACAGCCTATCCGGTGCTGCATGGTGACTACCGCTGGGGCCATCAGGAGCTGTCGCCCCTGCTGGGCAAGGAGCTTGTCGGGGTCCGCGATGCGGACGTGAAATACATCCGAATTACCCGAGTGCTGCCGAACACCGAGCGGGTGCGAAACTTCGCCGGGGCCGGTCGCCAGTGGTGGTCGGTGTGGGGGTATCGCGGGGCGATTCTTGGCGACGCGCCTGTCGAGTCCGACGGCTCGGCAAACATCGAGGTGCCCTGCGATGTGCCGTGGGTGCTGTCCGGTCTGAACGCTGATCACGAAGTGATTCGTCGAGACATGATGCCGCAGTCCTTGCGCCCGGGCACCGTACTTAGTTGCGGCGGTTGCCACAATCACAATGATATTGATGCGTCCCCCGAGTTTTCTGGCAGCCTCGCCGCAACGCAGCCGCCGACGCGCCTGCTCGTCGCGACCCGTCAGCCCGAATACAACGCGGATATCGTGCCGATTCTCAACCGGCGTTGTGTCAGCTGTCACCGTGGATCGCAAGCTGCGGGGGGCATTGATTTTGACGACCGCGATGCCTCTGATGGAATGACGACGGTAAAGATGCTCGTCAACGACTTTGAGCAAAAGGCAAATCCGCGCCCTGTGCAAGTGCATCAGCGCTCGGAGGGTTATTCCGAGAAGGCTGTGTATCGCCTCGATCGACCGCACATTTCCTGGCTGATCAACGGAAACTACGCCGCCGGCTCCGCCTTCTACTGGTATTTCAAAGGGCGCCGGGCGGACTACCGAACGAATGCAAGCACGAGTAATGACATTGATTTCAATGCAGCACATCCGGACGTCGGTGCCAGTGCCGATGAGGTGACGGTGGTGCGGAACTGGATCGATACCGGTGCGTTTGTCGACCCGACCGTTCCTGCGCCACGTTATGGCGGGGAGGGCACCAGGCGTGCGTCGCCCTCACCGGGCGTCAGCGGAGGCGGTCAGGCGGGAGCCAAGGGCGGTGGTGGCGGTGGGGTTGGCCGGCAACCCGTTGGCTATCTGTCGGCGCCCGAGCGACCGGCAAAGACGGGTGGCGGGCCGGCGGGTAAGTGGGCGTGGTTTCCGGGTGTGTGGCAGATTGCCAATGAAGGGTATTTCGACCCTCATGGCGTGGATTTTCAATGGGCGTATTCACGCACGGATCCGGTGCCGCCTCGCATGCGTCTGTTTGTGCACCTGCATGGTTCGTCCGCAGGAAATGGCGCCGGCATGACGCAAGTCTTTGCGCCACCGCTTGCACGGGCGGGTCAGATCGAATTGCGCAACCAGGACGCCGAAGCGCATCAGGGTGCCTGGCGGGAGTCTTGGGCATACGGTGCGGACGGGCAGATTTATCCGGGCCGGAGGTTGGCCGGGTCTATTGAATACTTGTTGCAGCGCTACCCTCAGATTGATGTAGATAAATTGGGTATCGTGCTCAAAGGCGGCTCAATGGGCGGTGGCGGTGCAGTGAGTCAGAGCATGATTCTTCCCGACCCGTGGCGCGCGCGAATTGCCTACGTGACGGGGGTAATTGGCTTGATCATGCCGCGTCGGATCGCGCAGCGTAATCCCGGCATGTACGCAGGCTGGCCGCCCGACCGGGGGGCTGGCAGGGCCTATTGGGATCGTATTGATTTCGCCATTCAGGCTGAGCGTGATCCGGTCGTGCGAGGGATTCACTATCGCCACGTGTTCTCGACGGATGACGGGTTCAGCGCTGGACCCGATGGCAATACACAGCTGGAATTCGTGAATCTGGTGGAGAAAAACCGTATCGGCGGGGCGTTTTCCTGGTTTCGGAACGGGCACAATTCATCCGAGCCGGGGGTGAACCTGCCCGCGCTGTCGGAGTTCGAGGCCCCGGAGCAGGACGTTACACTGGACCGGGCGCATCCTGCATTTACAAGGTCTACCGGGAACCACCCTTTGTTGGCGGAGGATCGGGTTGATGAAGCACGCTTTCCGCGCGGGCACTACAACATGGGCTTGTTGTGGGATCACGGGCAAATCGTGGATACGGCCTCACAGCTTGTGTTCCCGATTCGTTATGAGCGGCGGGCCGGTATTGGTGGGGAGGTGCCCGATCAGCCGGCCCACATCACCGTCAGCGTGACGCCGCGCCGGCCTGCGCATTTCCGTTGGCACGAGGGGGAGCGGATTCGTTGGTCTTGGGATGGTGGCGCTCTGGAGGGCAGCGCACTTGTGCTTGGCGACACAGTGACTGCAGACGGCATTCCGTTGACTTCCGGTGAGCCGTACAGAACGCTGAGGTTTTATAAGTAGGCGTGTTTGTTGGTTGTGTCGGCTAGGTACGTAGTTCTTTACGACGCAAGACGCCGTCCAGGCACTCTAGATAGGGGGCACTACCATGCCAGTCAGCCAAGACCCAGCGCTCGCATGGCTGATTCTCGATGTCGTGAATGTGGGTCGCCGGGCGGTGGGTGTGTCCATGGATCATCAGATCGCATTGGGCAGTCTGGAATGCCGAAATGACTGCGCCTTCATTGACGTCCATGATGTCGGCTGATTTTTGTTGCTTACCTGCTTCACTGTGCGCCCGGACACCTTCGATAATGCTTCGGCGCTCTTCGAGGGGGCGGGCGAGAAACGCAGCTTGCCATGCGGGGTTGCGCACTTGCTGCCGGAAGGCCTGGTAGGCGTGGTCATCGGTGCACAGGACGTCGCCGTGCAAGAGAATTGCCGGGCGAGCACCCAGGGATAGCGTGACGGGCTCTGTGGCCAGCGTGATGCCGGTGGCGGTGCAGAAATCGGCCCCGATCAGGAAGTCACGGTTGCCTGCGACAAAGATGACCTCGGTGCCGGCCTTGGTCAGTTCGGCGAGGAGGTCGGCAATGTGGCGGTGATATGGGGCGGCGAGATCGTCGTCGCCGGCCCAGTACTCGAAGAGATCTCCGAGGATGTACAGCGTTTTTGCCTGGCGGGCAGGCCCCGCCACGAAGGCCTCAAAGGCGTGGGTCGTGGCGGTTTCGGCCGCACACAGGTGCAGGTCGGCAATAAACAGTACCGGGCCGTCCACCTGTGTGCTCACGGGCGCGATCAAATGATCTCTGCGCGCTCGATGATGACGTCTTCGGTCGGAACGTCTTGATGGAAGCCGGACGATCCGGTTTTGACGGCGCGGATGGCGTCGATGGTCTCGAGGCCTTCGGTCACACGACCAAAGACACAGTAGCCCCAGCCCTGCGGCGACGGCGAACGGAAGTTCAGGAAGTCGTTGTCGGAGACATTGATGAAGAACTGGGCGGAGGCCGAATGCGGGTCCTGGGTGCGGGCCATGGCAATCGTGCCTTTGTCGTTCTTTAGGCCGTTGTCGGCTTCGTTCTTGACCGGGTCATTGGTCGGCTTTTGCTTCATGCCGGGCTCAAATCCGCCGCCCTGAATCATGAAGCCGTCGATCACGCGGTGAAAAATGGTGTTGTTGTAGTGGCCAGCCTCGACATAGGCGAGGAAGTTCTTGACCGTCTCGGGCGCTTTTTCGGCGTCGAGTTCGAGGGTCATGGTGCCGTGGTTGGTGTGCAGTTTGACTGCCATGTGCTGCTCCTTGCGTGTTCGGGTGAGATTACTTGCTGCCGGTGATTTCACGGGCGCTGCGAATGATGACGTCTTCGGTGGGGACATCGCGGTGGCCACCGGCCATGCCGGTCGGTGCGGCACCGATGGCCTTGACCACGTCCATGCCTTCAACGACTTTGCCGAATACGGCATAGCCCCAGCCATCGAAGGAGGGGTGGTCGAGGTTGGTGTTGTCGACGAGGTTGAT
>JBFIJC010000272.1:0-5342 GCA_041600915.1 Nitrogeniibacter sp. | reverse complement strand
CGCCTGACGAAACCGGATTGCTGCCATTAAGTGCCGGGCACGCCGAGGCGGCGCTTGCGCTCGCCACGCTGACCAATCCAGGCCCCTTTGGCCTGCGCACTCTGGAGCTGGGCGAGTATCTCGGCTGCTTCGACAATGGGCAGCTGGTGGCGATGGCCGGCGAGCGCATGCAGGCTGACCGCTTTCACGAGATCAGCGGGGTGTGCACGCATCCCGATTTTCAGGCCAGAGGCCTGGCAAAACGGCTGACGCTGGCAATGATTCGCCGTCAGGTGGTGCGCGGCGAAACCCCGTTCCTGCATGTGATGAGCGCCAACGCCGCAGCGCACGGCATGTATCAGCGGATGGGGTTTGAGGACTACCTTGAGGTGCCGGTGCGGGTGATTGCGCGGCTGTAGCCCGAATGCAGCGCAGCGGAATCCGGGAACCATGTCGCGCAATGCAGAGGTGTTGCCAACGCAACCGGTGACCCCGGATTTCACTGCGCTGCATCCGGGATACGCGTTGTCACACCGCCGTCAACTGCGCATACAGCATCGGCAGTCGCGAGGGCAGCTCTTCGGGTTTGCGGATGACGGTGTAGCCGGCGGGGCCGAAGAGGTGGGGAAGGTAGCCCTGGCCTTCTTTGTCGATGGTGACGCAGAAGGGTTTGAGGCCGGCGGTGCGCGCTTCGATGAGGCTCATGCGGGTGTCTTCGATGCCGTAGCGACTGTCGTACTGGTCGAGGTCGTTGGGCTTGCCGTCGGAGAGGATGAGCATCAGGCGCAGGGCGTTGGGCTGCTTTTCGAGGATGCGGCTGGCGTAGCGGATGGCGGCGCCCATGCGGGTGTAGTAGCCGGGCTTGAGCGCGGCGATGCGCCCGCGCGTGGGGGCGCCGTGTTTTTCTTCGAAGGTCTTGATCTGGTGGAAGCGGATGTTTTCGCGGCGCAGGCTGGAGAAGCCATAGAGCGCGAAGTTGTCGCCGGTGGCGCCGAGCGCTTCGGAGAACATCATGAGACTGTCGCGGATCACGTCGATGACGCGGGCGGTGTCGCTGACCCAGGCGTCGGTCGACATGGAGAGGTCGGCGAGCACCAGGCAGGCCATGTCGCGCTCATGGCGCTCCAGTTTGAGGTAGCTGCCGAAGTCGTTCTCGCTGTGGCCGGCGCGGCGGTCGGACCAGCTGCGTACGCAGGCATCGACGTCGAGCTCGGAGCCATCGGGCTGGTTCTTGAACCAGCGGCGCGACGGGGCGAGCGCTTCGAGTTGCTGGCGCACTTTGCGTACGGGTTTGCGCAGGCGTTCGGGCACCTCAATGGGTGGGGCGTCGCGGGCGTCGAGCAGGTCGAGCCGGCATTGGTCTTTTTTGAGCAGGCGTTTTTTCCAGTCCCACTCGGGTAGCAGGATGCCGCTTTTCAGGGGGATGTCGTCGGCGGCCGCGGAGGGCAGGTCGAGGTCGAAGCGCACGCGCGAGGCGATGGTTTTGCCGTCGCGGGCGATGGCGAGTTTGTCCATGTCGGGCGCGGCTTTGGCGACGTCTTCATCCGGGTCTTCGTCCAGTCCGCGATTGACCTTCACATACTCGGCCCACGACACCAGAGACTCGGCGCGGAAGGGCAGGATGAAGCCGTTCTCGCCGTCGGGCATGTCTTCGCGCGAGGCTTGCTGGCGCTGCTGGGTGGCGTCGACGGTCTTGCCGTGTTCTTCGTCGGGCTGATCGGGATTGGCTTGCATGTCCTCCGGTTCGGTACGGCGGTCGATCTGCGCCGGCGAGGGATAGAGCCACAGCGGCACGGGCTGCGGCGGCCGCTTGCAGGCCGGGAGCGGACCGGTGCTGCCCGGCTCGTTGAGGGCTTGCCGGATGGCGATCTCGACGGCGGCCTCGTCCTTGGGCAGCTTTTCGGGTGGAATGCGCAGATCAAGGCAGGCGCTGACCAATCGGCGATAGCGGGATTCAAAGCCGGGGTAGCGCTTTAGTGTGAATAGCGTGGCTTGCTGGTTGGCCACCAGCCAGTCGCCGGTGGCGCGCCCGGTGGCGGCGGCCTGGGCGATCAGCCAAAGGTAGAGGTCGCGGTTGGCAGCGCGGTCGGGAAACAGCGAGAGGCTGGGCGGCAGATTGAGGGTTTCGGCGTCGCGGGTGGCGTGGGCGACGCGGTCTTCGACGTGGGCGATGCGGGCCAGCCAGCGGCGCCGGCCGCCGTGCTCGACCTCGGCGGCGGCGGCCACGCGCAGGCCGGGGTCTCCGCCCAGGGCGCGAAACAGCACGCCGGCCGTTTTCTCGAGTTCGTCGAGATGCACGACGGCATCGGGGTAGTCGCGCCGCGCGCTGCGGGTGATGAATTTGTGCCAGAGATCGCCGACGTATTCTTCCATTAGCTTCTTACCTTTGTGCTGGCGCGCAGGCCGGCTTCGTTCTGTCTTGCGGCTTCGCCGCTGACCCATGAGAGCAGCGGGCCGTTGGGGTTGTTTTTTTGCGTGGTGGCACAGGCGCTGACGCACTGCGCGCATTGGGTGCAGGTGAACATCTGGCGCTTGATGTTGCGCGGTTTGAGGCGCATCGGGCAGACGTGGTCACAGGCGGAGTAGCAGTCGTTGCAGTCGGCGCCGCGCTTGCGTTCGAAACCGACCACCATGGCGTTGCGGTTGCCCATCCAGGCCAGCGACTGGAACAGGCCGACCGCACAGGCGAAGCGGCAGAACAGGTGTCGCGCAAAGAGGAATTCGGCGGACAGCACCACGGTGCCGGCGGTGATGAAGATGAACTGGTTGCGTGTGGGCGTGCCGGAAAGCAGGTTGCCGTACACCTCGAAAGGCGGGAGCAGGTAGGTGAGTAACACCACGGCCCATACGAAGGCAAAGCCCACGGCCAGCGGCACGGTGATGAACCACCAGCGAGGGTCGGCGCGCCAGGTGGTGCCGTCGGGCTCGCGGGTGGGCAGGGCGCGCTTTTCCCAGACACTGGGCTTGCCGGTGGCGCGGCGCATGGCCTGATTGATGGTCTCGACCACCGAGAAATGCGGGCATAGCCAGCCGCAGTAAAGCCGGCCCCACTTCCAGGAGATCCAGATCAGGACGGCGCCGGTGCCGAGAATGGGCAGGAAAATCTTCAGGCCGATGTTGGTCCACAACTGACCCAGGCCGATGAGCCCGGCGCTGTAGTCGGCCAGGCCGACGCGCCATTCCATGCCAAGAAACCAGGCATGGCCGGCGACCAGATCGTAACGCAGCAAATCAAAGACCGGCGCCAGCACAAAGAGTACGAAGAAGCCGATCTGCGCCCACAGGCGGGTGCGCTGCCGGCCGCCATCGGGCGCGCTGCTGCCGGCCGGAATGATCGGGATGATGCGGTGGGAGACCTCGGTGTCGCCGGGCTGCCCCAAGGCACTGAGCAGACCCCTCGGGCGGGCAGCACTTGCGTGGGGGTCGTTGGCTTCAGCCATCGCAGGGTCGGCCGATCAGCGGGAATCGATAGGTTTTGCCAGCGAGGGCGCGGGCAAGGCCGATCGCACCGAAGAAGATCAGCGTGGTGTGGCAGGTGGTGAAGTAGAGAATGACGACAACCCAGGTGTTGTGCGACTGGTAGCCACCCAGGAAAATGATGGCCGCGTTGGCGACGATCAGCAGCAAGCCGGCCCACAGACTGGCGAAGAACACCTGGTCGAGATGGCAGCGGGCCAGCGCGGTGGCGCTTTTGCGTTTGGTGAGCCATAGCCAGACGATGCCGAGAAAGCCCACGCCCGGCACGATCATGAGGTTGATCAGGTAGAGGGCCTGGGCGGCCACGGCAAGTGCCTGGCCTTCTTCGGTTTCGGCGGGGGAGGTGGTGTCCATGACTGGGCTCGCTTGGCGGGGGGATTGCTTTCAGCGTAGCAGGCCGCCCGCACGATGCGGGCGACTTAGCGGCCGAAAGTTGCGTTGACCACTTCCATGAGTGCGTCGGCGGTCTCGATGTCGTCGGTCAGACTTTCGACAATCGCGGCGCGGCAGGATTCAACCGGATCGAGGCCTTCACGAATCAGCGTTGCTGCATAAACCAGCAGGCGGGTGGAGACGACTTCTTCGAGGTCGATGTCTTTGAGTGCGCGCAGGCTGCGGCCAATGTTGACGAGGCGGGTGGCCAGCATCGGGTCGCAGGCGGTTTCGCCAACCAGCACGGCGGTCTCACGTTCGGCGCTGGGGAAGTCGAAACGCATGCTCACGAAGCGCTGGCGGGTCGAAGGCTTGAGGCCCTTGAGGAAGTTCTGGTAGCCCGGGTTGTAGCTGATGACGAGCATGAATCCGGGCGGGGCTTCAAGCAGCTCGCCGGTGCGGTCGATGGGTAGTACGCGGCGGTCGTCGGCCAGCGGGTGCAGCACCACGGTGGTGTCTTTGCGCGCTTCGACGACTTCGTCGAGATAGCAGATGCCGCCTTCGCGCACCGCGCGGGTGAGCGGGCCGTCGCACCATACGGTCTGACCGTCGCCGATCAGGTGCCGGCCGACCAGGTCGGCCGCGGTGAGGTCGTCATGGCAGGCGACGGTGTGCAGTGGCAGATTGAGCCGCGCCGCCATGTGCGAGACGAAACGGGTTTTGCCGACGCCGGTCGGGCCCTTGATGAGCAGCGGCAGGCGGTTTTTCCAGGCGTGCTCGAAGAGTTCGATCTCGTTGCCGGAGGCTTCGTAGAAGGGCAGGTCGGTGTTCACGCGGGTATCCATCTTTTGCGAGTTCTCAAAGGGGGCGGGTCAGGGAAGGCTGATGAGGTAGGCGAGGCTGATCAGCCCCAACACCAGAAGCACCCACCCTATCACGATGCCTCGCCAGAAGAATTTGACGGGACGCAAAGCCATGAAGTCGAGGATGACGAAACGGCATTTGATAAAGGTGAGGGTCAGCATGCCGGCCATGATGGGCAACAGCACATCGTGGTCTTCCCACCACTCGCCGATCAGCCAGGTGATGATGGTGGCGACGACGAGGATGGCGAAGGCGAGGTCGAGTTTGCGGGCGGGGATGATTGGGCTCATGTCAGGACCTCATCGCATCACATAGACCAGCGGGAACAGGATGATCCACACCAGATCGACCATGTGCCAGTAGGCGGCGCCGCTCTCCAGGCCGTTGGCGCTGTCGGGGGTATAGAGCCCCTTGCGGGTCTGAGCCCACAGCACTGTCAGAATCACCATGCCGAGAATGACGTGCATGAAGTGAAAGAAGGTGAGCGAGATGTAGAACATGTAGAAGGTGTTGGTCGATAGCGTGATGCCTTCGCCAAACACGTGGGCGTATTCGAATAGCTTGACCACCAGAAAACCGGCGCCACCGGCCATGCCGCCGAGCAACCAGCGACTGGCCTTGGCGCTGTCGTTGTACTTGACGACGGCATG
>JBFIJC010000271.1:0-5366 GCA_041600915.1 Nitrogeniibacter sp. | reverse complement strand
CGCCTTCGATGATCGCGGCGTTTACGTTCTCACGATGAAAAATCGCCTCGAAGGTGTGCTTGACCGTGGTCGTGCCTGCGCCCGACGAGCCGGTGACGGCAATGATCGGATGCTTCATCGACATGAAAGAACTCCGGAGAAGGTCTGGCGAAAATCAGGAATGGCTGGACACCCAGGTGCGCCACTGCTGGAACAGGCCGGGGCTCGCGGCGGCAATGATGCCGCGTTTGACCGCCGGGCCGGCCATCAGGTCGCCGCCGTCAAGTGCCGCGCATTCGCCCCCAGCCTCTTGCAGAATCAGCCGGCCGGCGGCGTAGTCCCACAACATCTGGCCGCCGTGGATGTAAACGTCGAGTCGGCCTGCGGCGACAAAGCACCATTCCAGCGCGCTGGAGCCAAAATTGCGCTGTGAATAATAAGGCGGGCGCACGGCCAGTTCGTCGGCCAGGTGGTGACTGACACGCTTGAAGTCGACGCCGGCGACCGCTTCGCTCAGGCGCTCGGCCGGTTGGCGCAGCGGCAGTTCGGTGCCATTCAGATAGGCGCCCGCACCAGCCGCGGCGTAGAAGCACTCATCGGTGACCGGGTTATACACCACGCCGAAGCGCGGTTCGTGGTCCATCAGGTAGGCGATCGATACCGCAAAAAAAGGCACGCCGTTGGCGAAATTGGTGGTGCCGTCGATGGGGTCGATACACCACAGACCGCGCTTGCCTTCGGCCCACAGTCGGGCTTGTTGTTCGGGGCTCATCTCTTCGCCAAGCACCGGGCCGGGGGCCAGGTCGGGCAGGGCTTTCGAGAACATGCGCTGGGATTCGAGATCGGCCTCGGTAAACAGGGAGCCGTCGCTCTTTTTCTGGCGCGCCGTGTTGAGGTGGCGCGGCAGGATCACGTCGCGGGCGATATCACGGACAACGGACTCGAGGGCGCGGGCGCGGGACAGACGCTTGGCGGCGGTATTCATGCGCAAAATTCCTGCTGTCGAGGCGCTGCGGCGATCAGGCTGGCCGGGTGCCTCGAGGTGTTGCCGGTATGCCGGCGAACCGGGCGGGCGACACCGTTGTATTGGAGGCGACAATCGGATGAATCTGGCGAAGCGCAGAGCACTGGAATCTCCAGGCAAAGCCGACCCTATAATAGCATGATGACTCATCGATTCTTTTGCCCAGGCCCCCTGTCCGCGGGCGCTTCCGTTGTGTTGCCCGACGACGCTGCTCACCATGCAACGCGGGTCTTGCGCCTGCGTGCCGAGAGCGCGATCGAAGTGTTTGATGGTCAGGGGCGTTCTCATCCCGCCTCCTTGTCGTCTGTCGCGTCGCCGGTGACCGCCGTGCTCGGGCCGGCCCTGCCGGAGGAGCCCTTGCCGCGCTGTCGCATCACCTTGGTGCAGGCACTGGCCAGTGGCGACAAGATGGACTGGGTGGTGCAAAAAGCCGTGGAGCTCGGCGTGGACGTGATTCAGCCGGTCGCGGCCAAGCGCTCGGTGCTGCGTCTGGAGGGTGCGCGCGCCGAAAAGCGGCTGGCACACTGGCAGAAAGTGGCGGTATCAGCGTGTGAGCAATGCGGCAGAAATCGCCTGCCGCAGGTCATGCCGGTGCTGTCCTTGACGCACTGGTTGCAAGGCGCATCAGGGGGGTGGGTGCTGGCGCCGGCCGCCCCGCAGGCTTTGCGGTCGCGACAGGCGCCCGAGAGTGGTCAGATCAGTTTGCTGGTCGGGCCGGAAGGCGGTTGGGACGATACGGAACTGGCCGCCATGGCCACGCGTGGTATTGAGGCGGTATCACTCGGGCCGCGGGTGTTGCGCACTGAAACCGCCGGATTGGCGGCCGTAGCAGCCATCCAGGCATTATGGGGTGACTACTGATCGTGTGAGAGCCTGCATTGGTCGCCGCGTTTGACGGGAGAGGGCATGTTTGAATCCGCAGAGTTGGGACACAGCATCGGCAAAGCCGAGTACGAGGCGGAGGTGCCGCTCTTGCGCGCCGAGTTGCTCGATGCGCAGTTTGACCTGCGTGAGTTGGCCGAATGCGCCGTTGTGGTGTTGATCAATGGCGTCGATGCCGCAGGCAAGGGTGAAACGGTCAATCTGCTTGGCGAGTGGCTGGACCCGCGTCATCTGGTCATCCGCGCCTTTGACAGCCCGAGCGATGAGGCACGCCAGCGGCCGCCCATGTGGCGTTTCTGGCGCAGCTTGCCGCCCAAGGGGCGCATCGGCATTTTGTTTGGCAACTGGTATCACGAGCCGATTCAGCGGCGGGCCGCGCGTCAGATGAAGGCATCGCGTCTGGATCAACGTCTGGACGAAATCAATCATTTCGAGGCCATGCTGGCGCGCGAGGGCGTGTTGCTGGTCAAGTTCTGGTTTCATCTGTCGCGCGACCGGCAAAAGGCGCGACTCAAAAAGCTGGCGGCAGACCCGGCGACACGATGGCGTGTCACCGAGGCCGACTGGCGCAATTACAAGCAGTACAACAAATTGCGTGATGTGGCCGAGCATGTGCTCCGCCATACGGACACGGCCGAGGCGCCGTGGATCGTGGTGGATGGCTCCGACGCTCGTTATCGCGCCTTGCGCGTGGGCCGCACGCTGTTGGCGTCGATCCGCAAACGGCTCGGCGTGGCACGACAGTGGCAAGCACGGCTGAGTGTGGCGCCGATGGCGCCGGCCGAGGACGGGCGCTCCTTGCTGGATGCTCTGGTGCTCGATCAGCCGATGAGCAAGAAGGCCTATGGACGCGCGCTTGAGCGCTTGCAGGGACGCCTGGCCCTGCTCACCCGTCGGGCGGATTTTGGCAAGCGTGCGCTGGTGCTGGTTTTCGAAGGCATGGACGCCGCGGGCAAGGGCGGTGCGATTCGGCGGGTGACAGCGGCCCTGGATGCACGGCAGTATCAGGTGGTGCCGATTGGCGCACCGACCGAAGAGGAGCGCGCGCAGCCCTATCTGTGGCGTTTCTGGCGGCATCTGCCACGACGCGGCAAGGCCGTTATCTTTGATCGATCCTGGTATGGCCGGGTCCTGGTCGAGCGGGTCGAGGGTTTCTGTGCCGAGGCCGACTGGATGCGGGCCTATCAGGAAATCAATGATTTTGAAGATCAGTTGGCCGATGCCGGCGCGGTGGTGGTCAAGTTCTGGCTCGCCATAAGTCAGGACGAACAGCTGGTGCGCTTCGACATGCGGGCGAGCGAGCCGCACAAGCGTTTCAAGATCACCGATGAAGACTGGCGCAACCGCGAGCGCTGGCCCGATTACGCGCGCGCGGTCAGCGACATGATCGATCGCACCAGCACCGAGGTGTCCCCATGGACATTGGTCGAGGCGGACAACAAGCGTTTTGCGCGGATCAAAATCCTCGAAACCATCTGCGACCGGCTGGAGGCCGCGCTGGACTGAGCCAGCCTCGCATTGGCCGATACAGCATCAGAGCAGGTGATCACGCTAGAATAATCGTATTGGCTGCGATTCACGGCGGCCGGACCACTGACGGAGCACCTGTGCAGGACACACTCACCGACCTCGACCCCGCCGATGAGCTCAGCCAGAATTTTGTGGCCTGGGTGCGCGGTGCCGCCCCGTATATCCACGCTTTTCGCGGCAAAACCTTCGTGATCGGTTTTGGGGGCGAGATTGCTGCCGGTGAGCAGGCGCAGAAGCTGGCGTATGACTGCAATCTGCTGTCGGCGCTGGGGATTCGGCTGGTGCTGGTGCATGGTGCCAGGCCGCAGATTGACGCCGAATTGGCGCGCCGTGGCGTTGAATCCCGTTTTCACAACAATGTCCGCGTGACCGACGCCGATGCGCTCGATGGCGTCAAGGCGGCGATCGCTGTGACCCGCCTCGAGCTCGAGGCGCTGCTGTCGCAGGGTTTGCCCAATACGCCGATGGCCGGCAGCTATATTCGTGTCACGGGCGGCAACTTCATCATTGCCCGGCCAGAAGGCGTGGTCGACGGCGTCGATCTGCAATTCACCGGATCGGTTCGTAAAATCCTGGCCGAGGAGATCGCGGCCGACCTTGACCAGCAAAACGTTGTGCTCATTTCGCCCCTGGGTGTGTCGCCGTCCGGCGAGATTTTCAATCTGACGGTTGAAAACGTCGCCGAAGAGGTGGCGGTCGCCTTGTCGGCCGAGAAGCTGCTGTATTTGTGCGATGCGCCGGGTCTGCTTGATGTTGATGGTCAGCTGATCGACTCCATCACCGCAGACGCGGCCGAGCGCATGCTTCAGGCCGGTCAGGGCATGACGGAAGACCTCGATCTGTATCTGCCTTGCGCCATTCGCGCGGTGCGCAAGGGCGTCAATCGGGTGCATTTGATCGACCGCGATCGCGATGGCGCTTTGCTGCTCGAGTTTTTCACCCACCAGGGCGTCGGCACCGTGGTGTCGCGCGATGTGTTGTTCCGTTTGCGCGAGGCGACGGTGGACGATGTCGGTGCTTTGGTCAGCCTGCTCGCACCGCTCGAATCTGATGGCACGCTGGTGCGTCGGGGGCGGGAACTGCTGGAGCAGGAAATCACCCGGTTTTCGGTGGTGGAGCACGATGGCATGCTGGTCGGTTGTGCCGCGCTCTACCCGTTTAGCGAAGAGCGCGCAGCGGAACTCGCCTGTCTTGCCGTGATGCAGGAATACCGCGAAGCGGGCCTGGGCGAGATGTTGTTGCGGCGCATGGAGCGGCGCGCGCGCGAGCAATCGCTCGAAGCCTTGTTTGTGCTCACCACGCGCACTGCACATTGGTTCCGTGAGCGCGGGTTTGTCGAAGTCGGGCCGGAGCGTTTGCCGTCGAAAAAGCGCGAACTGTACAACTTTCAGCGTCGGTCGAAAGTGCTGGTCAAGAGCATCAAGTAGAGACCACAACCAACGGCCGTTTTCTCCCACACGGAGGCGGTCATGGCGCGAAGGGCAGAGAAGAGGCACTGGGCGGCACCGATCTGGCAGTCTTTGCTGGTGGCGGCGGCGGCCATGTTGGGAGCGAGCTTGACGAGCAGTGCCGCGTTGGCTGCGGCATTGGCAAGCGGTGTTGCCGCGCTGCTGTTTCTCTGGCCGGCCTATCAGCGCGGAGTCGCTTGCAGTCGCCTGCAGATGATCGCCGAAACCGGCGCAGGCACCGAGTTGGCAGTTTCGCCCGAGGGGCGACTGCTGTGGATCAGCCCCGCTGTCGAATCGCTGACGGGGTACTCGGCCGACGCCTGTGTGGCGGCACCCGACCTGATCAATCTGCTTGTTGACGAACTGGATCGTGGCTATGCGCGCGAGCAATGTGCGCGGGCCATGTCCGGTGAGACCGGCCAGAGTGAAATGCGATTGACCCATCGGCACGGGGGTGCGATTTGGGTCACGTGTTTCTGGCGCCCCGTGCGAGATGACGGCGG
>JBFIJC010000270.1:0-5449 GCA_041600915.1 Nitrogeniibacter sp. | reverse complement strand
GATTGACCAGGCCCCAGGCGGCGGCATTCACATAGCGCAGCAAGCGATAGGACAAGGCCACGTCCTGCTTGAGCACACCGGCCATTTCGCGGATCTCCGCGCCCTGGCGCAGCTTGCTGAGCAAGGACGCAACGCGCAGGCCGTCCGGCGAGAAGCGTCCGCCCAGATTGGGGGCACGCTCGCTGACGAAGGGGCCGGTGATGGCCTGGCAACCGAGCCGATGCGGCAGCGGCAGGTCATCAACCGTGGGCACATCCAGCGCGCACCACTGCAGCCCCGGATAGGTGAGCTTCAGGCCGGCAACGAAGGCCTCCATGCCCTCGTTCGACTCACCGCCCAGGCTGATCGCGAAGCCGTCCACCTGACCGGCCAGCGATGCCAGCCAGGGCGCGCTGTCGCAGGCCAGCAGCAAGACCCGAAAGCCATCGGCGCGCAATTGTGCGACCGCCGCGACACTCGCCTCGGAAGCCGGCTCGCCGCGTGCCTCGACGTCCAGAATCAGGTGCACACCCGCCCCGCCAAGCCGGGCCAGCGCGGTCGGATCGAGCACGTCGGCATCCAGACGCAGAAAAATCTGGCGGTGACTGCGCCAAGTCGGCGAGATCGTCGCCACATGACTGATCAGCATGGCATCCAGAAACTGCCTGACACGCGCGCCCCCCCGGACGCGCAAGGTGGCCGCCTCAGACAGGAAGAAGCGATACCCGAGCGGCTGCGAGCGCTCGCCCAGCACCGCCTCCCACACCAGCACGCCGGCCGTCTGCGCGGACATGCCGGGCGGGGCTTCAACCGGCGGCAATGGCGCCGGCTGGGCTTCAGCGGGCTGCGCAGAGACAGATTCCGGCGCAGTCGCCCGCACCGGTGTCGCGTCTTCCGCGCCGCCCAAGAATCGACTTATCCAGCCCACGGTCGTGCCCTTCCCTCAGTGTTCAACGTGGTGACTACACGCTTTACGGCTGCTTGCCAAAAAAACTGAATGCCCAACGGCATACCCATCGGCCAGCATCCGCCGTCTGGCGCCGACTCGTCATAGCTTGTGTCGTGCCCTATCCGGGTCCGTCCGGGCGCGCTACTGTCAAAGCATGAAGTGCGCGCCCAGCAATCGACAGCTACATCGACCTCATTCCCCGGCGTGCGCGTCAGGAGAGCCCATGGGTTTTACGATCTCCCTGTCAGAATGCGGTCAAATTGTCCTGTGCCGAATCAGCGATGCGATCACGCTGGATTTGATGCAGCAAGCGGCACTCGAGGCCAGCGCCTTTGGCAAAGCCAGCCACACGCAACGCTTCCTGTTCGACGCGCGCGGCACCCGCAATGTCGAGTCCATTTTCCGCAACTATCAGTTTGCGCATGAAGAACTACCCGCACTGGGCGTCGGCCGCGCAGCCAGCTTCGCCGTGCTGATCGACGCCGACGATCGATCGCAGGATTTTCTCGAAACCACCGTCCGCAACGCCGGATTCGATATGCGCCTGTTCACCGACCGCGACACAGCCACACGCTGGCTGGCGCTGCGCCAGCCCGACGCGATGGTGTCGCGCCGTTAAACCAAGGCATCGACACGGGTTTTTCGCGCGCCGACCGTAAGCATTTCGCCCCCAAGCGGGTCTATCTCCCTGACAGCGTCCTCAAGCGACGCACCATCAAACCGGCAGCGCCGTCTGCCCGATGCTCAGGAGAACCCAGCATGAAACACCTCCGTCTTCCGATCGCCACCGCCCTTCTCGCGCTCGGCATGAGCGCCGCCCACGCGGCCACTGAGCCCACCGTCATTCATCTGAACCAGGTCGGCTGCCAGTTTCTGGAGAGCGAACACGACGTCAATCGCGGCTACACCCCCAAAACGGCCGACGACTGCCGCAAGATCAACGCCGAAACCGGCGACAAGCGCCTGAGCGACGCCAAGGTGCTGACGCTCAAGCCCGGTCGCTACGTCTTCCGCGTCAGCAACCAGAACGTGCCCTATGAGCTCGGCTTCTGGCTGCGCGGCGACGGCCTGGCGGCCCGCGCCCTGTTGCCCAGCGTGTCGGGTGGCGGCCTGGTTACCGGCAAAACACAGGACTACGAAATCGAGCTCAAGGCAGGCGAATACGTCTACTCCTGCCCGCTGAACCCCACCCCGGACTACAAGCTGGTGGTGCGCTAAGCCCCCCGGCAGCACAAAAAAACGGGCCGTCGATCGGCCCGTTCTTTTTTCGCAAAAGCGCGCTCAGCGCAAGGACTCGGTCAACGCCTCGGCAAAGGTATCGACGGCAATCGGCAAGTAGCCGATCACGTCGATATTGCGATCCTCATACACATCCTCGCCCGGTCGAGCGCGCTGGCAGTCGGCCATCACCGCATCACGATGACGCAACAGACCCTCGATATGGGGTCCATACAAACGCAGCAAGGCCGTCAGCCAGCGGTTGGTCGGCCAGGACGGAAAGGCGTGATCGATTTCGAAACGCGGCAAGATGGCGATGGCGTCATCGGCCGCGTACCAGGACTCATCCGTCACCCAGCGATTGGTGGTGAACAAGCCCGACGGATAGCCCCAGCCGTCCATGGACACCGCGATCAGATGGCAGATCGCGTCAGCAGCAGCGGGGCGAGCCTCACTGGCATGCGGCACCACCAGCGGCACGCGGCCGTCCGGCACGCCGCCGGCGCGCACAAAAGTATGGAAATGACCGTGCTCGGCGTCGACGCCGCGATGCGCATGGTAGTAATACTGAGCGTGCGTATCGCGGTCATACACATCCTCGGCCGGGTAGTGCTCCAGCTCGACAAACTCGCCGCCACCGCGCAGGACTTCGCCCACCACGTTCAGACCGCCCTTGCGCAAGACCCGATAGCACTCGTCGATATCCCGCGCCGCCGCCTGCATCTGCATGCGCCGGGCACGCGGAATGCCCGCCAGATCCGGCAGGTAATCATCCAGTCGAAGCGTCGAAGACATGGCGGCCCCTCCTCGGGCATGAAGGCAATCAAAGCACCGGATCGCGCAGCATCCAAGCACTGCCGGGTATCGTCAGCGTTGCGCTCGCGGCGGGCAGAACACACAACGGGCGCCCTCAGGCGCCCGACTTTCAGCGCGCCGTCATGCCGACAATAGCGGCGACAGCGGGCCGGATCAAGCTCAGTATGCTTTGCAGGGATTCTTCGCCGCGCACGGATTGCGGGCAGCAGACGGATTCTTTGCTGCGCAGGGGTTTCTCGCCGCACACGGATTCCGGGCCGCGCAGGGATTGGCGGCACATGGATTCTTCGCAGCGCTGGGATTGGGCGTATAGCCTTTTTGCACCACGTTTACATAAGCCACCAGATCAGCCAGCGCTTGCGACTTCCAGTCCAGCGGTTGCGCCGCCATCGGGCGCACCATGCACAACTGCACCATCTCATCGAGATGGATCTGCTTCATGCCGTAGACATCCGACGCCATCTGCACCGGGTGCGGATAAGGCTGGGCAAAGCTGGCGTTGTAAGCCGCGCCACCGGTATGGCAGCTATTGCAGGACAAGCCATTGGTGGACAAGGTGGTGTCATTGAAAACCGCTTCGCCACGCGTGGCGTCACCCTTCATCGGGGTATAGCCGGCCGGGCGCATGATCGCTTTCGCGGCGCAGGGGTTGGGTGCTTTCGCCGCACAGGGGTTGGCGGCGCAGGGATTCTTTGCAACACAGGGGTTGCGGGCCGCGCACGGGTTCTTCGCCGCACACGGATTTTTCGCAGCGCAAGGATTGGCGGCACAGGGGTTTTTGGCTGACCAGCCCTTTCGATCCCGGGCACTGCATGGACTGCATGGCCCGGCCGCCAGGGCGGCGCCACCTGCGCTCATCAAGCCGGCCGCCAGCATGGCCGCGACCAGGGTATGGGGTGTGGATGCATGCGCCATGAAAGTCTCCCGTTCTCTGTCTTGTGATGGGTGAAGTCACACACCCGGACACTCCGGCCCGATGGCCGGCGTCTATTCGTCAGACACCCAGGCCCGGCCTTGTCTTACACGCGCCGGGCACAAGGCAATGCCCGTCGTGCCGGAGGCGGCAAACGACGGGCCGTGTGATTACATCTTCTTGGCAGCGCAGGGGTTCTTCGCAGCGCAAGGATTCTTGGCCGCACACGGATTCGCTGCGGCGCACGGGTTTTTCGCAGCGCAGGGGTTCTTGGCGGCGCAGGGATTGGCGGCGCACGGGTTCTTTTTAGCCGCGCAGGGGTGTTGTGCCGAACAAGCGCCTTTCTTGGGTGCGCAGGTCGCGTATCCCATGCTGCCAACAGCCATCAGGCCAGCGGCAACAAAGGCGGTGGCGAGCTTGCGTGCGGTCGGGTTCTTGGTCATGTGAATCTCCAGGTCTCTAATATGTGGTTTGCGGTTTGTGTGTGCCGCTTTCGTCCGCAGCCAAAACAGCGGACTTACCTGACAGACCGTGGTGTTTTCCGATTCCTTACACGCCGCCCGATATTTCTTGCTCTAGCGCAAGAAACGCAAGAGCACCACCTGGCCGTCCTCCAGCGGAATCCGCCAACGGTCGGGGCCGTCGGGCAGCAGATCGCCACCCACACGCGCCGGCAAGTCGGCGCTGGCCAGTGTCTGCCACTCACCCGTCCAGCGCAGTAAGCGCATCCGCCGCTGCGCCTGATCCGGCACCAGCAGGGCGTCGCGATCACCGACGCGCAAAACCTGCCCGAGCCCGAGCGCCGTGCTGCCGATTCGGTGGGTGCTGACATCACCGGTACGTGCAAAGGGGATGAGCTGTGGCGCGCTGATGCGGTAGAGGGTGAGGATGCCGCCGATATGCGGGGTCACCACCGCGGCCAGATCGGGCTGACCGTCGCCATCGAAATCGCCGACGCCCACCGGGTTGAGCCAGCGGTTGGGCTGGCCGATGAAGGCGCTGCTCGCATGACGCACCAGCGCCCCGACCTCAAACCGCCACACGCTCAGGGCGGCGCCGCGATCGGCCTCGCTCTCGACCACCACCACGGCATCATCGCCCTGCGCGCCCAGCGCCAAGAGGCGCGGGACGAGGTCTTCGAAGACGCGGTTCTCGGGCAGTGTGGCGGTGTAAGTCTGACCCTCGGCGGTCTCGATGCGCAATTGCCCGGCTTCGAGCGCATCGCCCAACACCGCGTGGCCGTAGCGCGCGGTCGGCGCGGCCAGCCAGGCGGCGCGAATCGGCCCGCGCCCGGTCGCAACGCTGCTGTGTGGCAACTGATCCGGTCGCGTCGCAGCGGTCATCATCGGCGCGGGTGCGGCCGCCGCTTCGACCCGCAGCTCAAAGGCAGCGGCCGGGGCCAGACTGGCCAGACAAGTCAGGCCGAAAATCACTTTCTGTGCGCGATGGCGCATGACGCCCTCCTCAGGCGCGTCGGCTGGCCGGGCGCACCCACAACAGATAGCTGAGCAGCGAACCGCCCATGCCGGCCGAGATGGCCGCGGCCATGGGCACGGTGGAATCCACAAAGCTGT
>JBFIJC010000269.1:0-5480 GCA_041600915.1 Nitrogeniibacter sp. | reverse complement strand
TGGCTTTGGCTACGTCGATACCGAGGAAATAGGTTTCCATTTCATGTCCCCCAATGATCTACCTTGCAAATACGGGCTGCCGGCCAGGGCCGGGCCTACGATACTGTTCGATCTTGATCAGAGGTGAGTGGTCCGTGCGGAGATCTACGACACGGGTTCGCTTCCCCAAGGGTGGGCACGGCATCGGGCCACTCGCTCCAGGGCGCCCCCTGGAGCAGTTCAGCGAGCAAAAATCTTAACGCGCTTTCACTCGTTGAGCTTGGGATCACAATACAAGGGTGGGTGGCTCGCCACCCACCATCGATCCACACAGCCAAACCTTGCATTTCAACACCCGACGCCAAAAGCCAAGCAGGCGCTCACTCCGGAAAAAGCGCTACTCCAATCAGCCACCCATGCAACCCGAACACAAAGGCCACGTACAGCGCCAACCCGCCAACCAGCGCGACCAAGTCATTGGCCTTGCCCGCCGGCAAGGCCGGCAACGCGCGCGGGGCGCGGGCCTTGAGCGAAATGCGGTCCGCCACCGCCCAGGCCAGAAAGCCCCCGAACAGCAGCACGTCGGCCAGCATCCCGTTGGCCAATAGGTGCGCCAGCGCCCACAGCTTGGTGGCAACGAGCGTCGGATGCCGCGCGATGCGCTGAATGCGGCCGGGTAGATAGGTGGCGAGAAACAGCGGAAACACCGGCACGAGCAGCAGCAGGGCAAGGTGACGCAGCCCCATCGGCGGCGTGTAGAGCACCACCGGGTCGAACCGCGCGACGCCATAGCCGTAAATGATGAGCACAAAACCCGCCAGCGACACCAGCGAGTACACCCCCTTCCACCCCGCATCGCCAAGGCGGGCATGCATCCGGTCGCGCCAAGGCGCGTTGAAGATGGATACCGAGTGCACGCCGAGAAACAGCAGCAGGCCAAGGATGAGCAGGGTCATGGGTGAGTCTCCGGAAGCGGTTGCGTTCGACTGTGCCGGCCGAGTGTTGCTCGGTCAAGACGGAAGCCTTTGTCGCCGCGAGTATGGCGTGGAATGTTGGATCTCAAGGCTTGCCCCGTCGAGGCTCAGTTGAATTGGGGACAGATCACCGTGTCTCGCCCATAAACCGTGGTCGGTCCCCTATTTTCTACGTGATTGTGGGCATAAAAAAGCCCGACAATTTGTCGGGCTCCTAATTTGTGATCGGCCGTTGGCGTTACGCGGCTTTCTGCTGCTGACCGGAAGGTGGCGGTTCTTGCTTTTCGGCGGTTTTCTTTTTCTGGGACTCTACAACCCCAGAGACAATGGCCTTCATTTCAGCTTCTGCGAAACGCTTAAGGGCGTCGCGCATGAGTGGCTGATATCCGACCCCGTGGAAGTCGGCCAAGAGCTTGAATGAATCTATCAAACTCTTGTCAAGTCTGATAGAAATCATTTGCAAGCCAAGTACATCATCCACCTGTGTGGCCAACTCTTTTGTGGCTTTCTTCGTGTGCTCTCTCGACGCGCCGAGGTCGCCCAACTCCCAAGCGTCGTCCGAATATTTGGGCGCTTGTTTCCTAGCCATGACTACTCCTCTTGAACTTTATCTTGCGAATTCGTTGTACAAACGGATCGCATTTTGATCGGCTTCGAATGCTGACTTTAGGTGCACGTTCCCATCAATGAACATGAAGATGACCTTAAGCAATTTCCCACAGTTGGTTTCGGCTACGAACCATAACGTGGGAGGGTTTGTCTTGTGATCGACTCGTGTGTCTTCTAGGTACTCACCAATCCTGTTTTCGAAGCACTGCTCTACCTCGCGAACTGAAATGTTATGTTTGTCGCGAAGTTTGTCCTGTATTGACTTAGAAACTATTAAGGGCCTCATAGGTCTTTGAGTGTATATACAGCGTAGATATCGATCAAGCTTCTGAGTGTAACGCTGCTACGTCCCAAGCAGTCTATCGTCAAGCGTTGTGTAGACTTTAGGACATCAGCGACCTATTTTCGTTCATGATAGTCATCAAGCAGATTTCGCGCCTGCAACCGAAGCCTCGCCGCCTGAAGCGGGCCAGGGGCGCATCCTACTACATACCAACGATCATTTGTATATACAAAAGTCGTGGATGTAAAATTTCCCGACACTCCTATTGACCGGAATGCTTTGCACCGACGAATCCGCCCTCTGCCGCGCCAACCGGAGGATGCGCCGGGCGGAAATAGGGGCTTCGCTTGTTTGAGCCCGTAGGGCGAGTTTGCGAAGCACCCCGCCCGGTGCGTCCGTAGGGCGGGAACCCCGAAGGGGCGCGAAAGTGGGCCGTGCTTCTTTGCCTAGCTTTCTTGCACGAGCAAGAAAGTAGGTCGCCCGCCGGGGCGAGACCCGGCCAACGAACGCATCGAGAAACGACCATCCCGCCCTCTGGGCGAGAATCAACTAACCCCCAAAACGCACAACGCCCGTCAAACGGGCGCCGGCGATCAGGGTTTGCGTGCGGCGACCGCCGCCGCGCTCAATTCAACGCAATATTCAAAGACACATGCGCCCGAGGCTGCTTGTCGTGCAACTCGTTCGGATTCCCCCGAATCGGCTGCCCGATGACAATCCGCCCGGTCACCCGTTCGGAAAAGTCGAACAGCACACCGACGCCCACGCTGGTGAGGTAGTCGTCATGCGTACTCTCCTTCAGGTTGCCCGGCCGGTAGGGCAGGGCGCCGCCGTGGTCAATGAAGACGATGCCGTGCAAAACCGGGCCGTCGGGGTCGGCGGCCTGGTATTCCTCGAGGGTGCGGCCGATGCGCAGTTCGGCGGAGACAAAGTAGCCGTTGCGCCCGGAGAGCAGGCCTTCGGAGAAGCCGCGCACGGTGTAGGCGCCGCCGATCTGGAACAGTTCGCTGGCGGGCAGGAAGCGGGTGTCAGATAGTTGCAGGCCGCCGCGCAGCAGGAGCTGGAAGCGCTCTGAGAGGCGATCGAAGCGGGTGGCGCTGCCGCGGTAGTAGAGAAAGCCTTCGTCGCCGCCGAGGGCGGTGATGCCGGAGGCGAGGGAGTGGTCGACATACCAGGCGGTGTCGTCGCGCTGGTGCTCGCCGGAGACGCCGACGGTGAGCACGCGGAGGTTGAGCGATTCTTGCTCCAGGCCACCAAATGCGCTGGACGAGGCACGGGCCGAGAGCCGGCCGTAGACCGACCACATGTCTTCGAGCGTGACGATGAGCGGGTAGGTGAGCCCGGCGGTGAAGTCGCTGGAGCTGCCGGTGATGTCGAGCGGTTCGAAGGGGCCGTCGACGATGCTGATGTTGCCCTTGCTGGCCGAGAGGTCGAGGCGCAGGTCGTGCCAGTCGAGGGGCACCGAGTAGGACAGCGCGTAGTTTTCGGAGCCCTCGGTGCGGGTGGCGAGGAACTGCAGGGTGTCGCTGCGGCCGAGCAGGTTGGCGAAGCGGGCGTTGAAGCCGCCACGGGTTTCGCCCACGGTGTCGCGGCCGGCGTTGTCGAAGAACACCGAAAACTTGGTGCGCGGCGGTTCGACGGCGGTGATTTCGACATCGGTGGTGCCGAACTTGCTGCCGGCAACCACACCGGCGCGCAGCTGCGTGCTGTGCAGGCGGTTGAAGCGCACCAGGGCGGATTCGAGCACCGGCACCGAGAGCAGTTCGTCGGCTTCGAGCGCGATGCGGTCGGTGATGAAGGCGGGGTCGATGGCTTCGGCGCCATTGACGCGCACATCGCCCACCTTGGCTTCGACCAGGCGGAAGCGCACCTGGCCGTCCTTGACGGTTTGCGGCGGCAGGATGGCGCGGGCCGTGGCCTGGCCGGCGGCGGTGTAGAGCGCGTTGAGCGCGTCGATGGCTTGCTGCAGGTCGGCGAGGCTGACGGTCTGCCCTTCGAGCGGCGTGATGATGGCGTCGATCTGGCCCTGGGTCAGGATCTCCGAGCGGTCGATGACAATTTTTTCGACGCGGATGGTCTTGGCCGTACTGCCGGGCACTGCCGGCCCGCCTTGCGGCACCGAGATCTCGGGTGCGACGGGCCGTTGCTGGATGCGTTCGTCACGCAGTCGCCGGTCGATTTCCTGCTGCTGTTGCTGCTGGATGGCGCCCGGTGATTCTGCCGTGCCCGGCTGCTGCGCCATGGCCAGCGAAGTAGCCACCATCAGCCCCAGCCCGGCGGCTTGCCGCGTGATTTTTCCCTGCATCGATTCTCTCCCCATCCTCAAAGGTCTTCGCAGCCGTTCGGCTCGCCTGGCTGGCCGCATTCGAACACGCCCGGATCAACAAACACCAGGCCGCCCGATGCGGTGGCGTAGTTTTCGGCGGCGCCGGCGGCGACCCGGTTGCTCTTGTCGTTCTTCGATTGATGATCCAGCGCATTGAGCTGGCCACGGCTGCGCAGGTCGGCCACGCCGCCCGGGTTGCTGAACACCACCTTACGCGGGTTCTTGGTGATGATGTAGGCGCCGATCAGGGCCGACTGCGGTGTGACCACCATGTCGTACAGACCGCTCAGCGTAAAGGCGCGCACATCGAAGCCGGGCTGGAAGGCGCGGTTCTGGTGATCGACCCGGATCGCGAAGGCCGGTGTGTAGAAGGCCGCGTAGTCGCCCAGCTGGCCGTCGAGCACCGTGAACAAGGGCGTGGTGGCGGTGATATTGCTGGTGGTGGCCTTGAGCGTATCGACGGTGATGGCGGTGCCGCTGTCGAGCACCAGCTTGACGTCGCTGGCCGGCAGGCCGCGATAGCCGAAGGCGCTGACGGTCAAGGGCGTGGTGGCGTCGGGCGCCGAGGCGGTCGCATTGATCTGGTCGGCGGACACGATGAGTTGCGGCGTGGTGACCGAGATCGGTGCCGGCCCGCCGATGCTGTCGGGCGCGGTCATGACGACCGAGGTGCCGGCCGAGATGGCGGGGGTGGTCGCGGCTTCGGACAGCACGCTGCCAGAGCCGTCGCCGCCGGCGTCGATGCGCACGGTGGTGGCGGCGGCGATACTGGCGGCCGTGCCCAGGGTGACGTCATCGTCGGCGCCGAGCGTGACCGAGCCGGCCTTGACCGTACCCTCCACGTCCAGACCGCCGGCGTTGGCGAAGAAGGCGAAGGGGCCGTTGGTGGTGATGTTGCCGATGCGGCCCGGCACGCCGACGCTGGCCAGGTAGATGCCCAGCGGTGCCATGGCGTTGAGTACGCCATCGCGCGCGACATTGACCTCCAGCGCGCCATTGGCGTCGGCCGGGATGCCGATGGTGGTGCCGGCGGACAGATTGACGTCGTGCCCCTGGATGTTGAGCGCGGTGTCGTGCCCGGCATCGAGGATGGCGCCCGGCGCGGAGAGGGTGACGCCCTGCTGGCTATAGACGGTGCCTACCGCCATGTCGCCGCTCAGCTCGGTGATGAAGATGTCGCCGCGGGCGCGGGCGTCGAACAGGGCGCCGTCGGCCAGATCGACGACGATCGGCGCCAATGCGCTGCCGATGCCGCCCTGGCCGCCTTCGAGCACCATGTCGGTGGCGACGATTGCCGCCGTGCCGGCCG
>JBFIJC010000268.1:0-5487 GCA_041600915.1 Nitrogeniibacter sp. | reverse complement strand
CTGGCGCGCATGCGCTTAAGGCTACAAACGGCCATCGTCGAAAAACGACGGGGGCGAAAATGCCCCCGTGTCGTCAAAGCCAAACCCGCTCGGTACCCAATTCGGCACCTGAAAGAGCCTTAACTGAACTGCATTACCGCTGCGGCGGGGTTTTTTATTGCTCGCGCTGCGCTTCGGCGATGTCCGCTTCGGCTTCGATCCAATAGCTTTGCTTGTGGCCGAGCGCCTCGTATCGCATGCGTTCACTGTGGGCTTGCGGGTAGCTGAGGTGGCGCATCATCACAAAGCGGTTGCCGTTATCGTCGAGCCGACACAGACGGTAGTTTGCGAGACGCTGGCTGCGCTCAATGGCATCGGCAACCGGGTCGCCTGGGCGAAGACCGGCGGCTTGTGCGTGGGTATTGAAGTGCGATAGCCGGCCGCTGCGCCAGGTGTCCATGCCGTCGCCAATGCATGCCGTGTCGTGGCTAACGGTGGCGGCGATGACGCCAATGCCATCGAGCACCGCCAAGGCTGCGATACCGGCCTTCTGTTTGCCGACGCCGGCATCGTTGAAGATCACGATCCGGGGCGGATGCTGCTGTGCGTAGTCGGCGGCGCTGAGGCCGCCGTGCGAGCCGCAGACCACGATCTGATCGCGATCGGCCGGACACAGTTCGGCGATCGAATCGAGGATGCGAATACGGCCGAAGGGCAGATCGAGTTCCTGGCGCATGGCGATGATTGTCGCCGATATCGGCGCCCGCGTCAGCGTACGGGCGCCCGCAGCGGTCAGAAGCGTGTGGCGCCCGACTCGGCCAGCCGGCCGCCTTCGACGCGCACCGAGTCGCCGGCACGCCAGATCGGCGGCTCATCCTGATCGATGGTTCGCACGCTGCCGTCGTTCATCTGCACCGTGATGCGATAGCGCGATGTCGGCGTGATGTTGCGCTCGACGTTATGGCCGGCCACGCCGCCGATGACGGCGCCGGCGATGGTGGCCAGATCCTTGCCGCTGCCTTTGCCAACCTGGTTGCCAAGCAAACCACCAACCACGCCGCCGGCGATGGCACCGACACCGCTGCCTTTGCCACGGCGGTCCAGGGTTTCAACCTGCGTGACGATGCCGCAATCGGGGCAGTAGCGCTCAACCGGCTGAACCACCGGGGCCGGCAGTGGCTGCGGACGCGGTGCCTGGGCGACGACCGGAGCGGGCGCGGGTTTGGGCTTGGTGACGACCGGGGCCGGTTTGGGGGCGGGTTCAGGTGCTTTGACGGGTTCGACGACGGCCTCTTTGACCGGCGCGGGTTCGACCGTGGGCACCGGAGACACGTCGGCAGGCGTGAGCACGGCGACGGGGGGCACGGGCTTGTCAGCGACCGCGGGTGTGGCGAGAAGCTCGGGCTTGAGCGCCGCCTCGGAGCCAGGCAGCCAGCCCATGAAAGCGGCGGTGCCGGTCACACAAAAAGCGGTGATGGCGGCGGCCATCAGCCATTGCATGGGGTGAAGTGTTTTGCGCATGGTTGCGGTCCCGTGTGTGGAAGTCATGCGCATTTAACGTGAGCGGGTGCGCCGCGGAGGACGGCGGAAAGAAAGCCTTACAAATGCAGGCTTCAGCCGTCGCTTGGGAAGCGGTCGCGTCGGGCGCGTCGGAGCAGGAAGCGGCCCGGATCGATGGCGTCGACCAGGTCGCGTTCGAGCGGCAGCGGGTCGCCATCGAGTTGGCTGGCCAGCGTTTCGGCGACGATGGCCGACCACACCAGGCCGCGCGCGCCGAAACCGGAAATCGCATACAGACCGGGCTCACGCACCACCTGATTCAAGGTCGCGTCGGCCGGATAGCGTCCGGGCGCGGCGATGGCGCCGACCATGGGCAAGCGGTCTGGCGACGCGGGGCGAAATCCGACGCGGCCGGCCATCGGTGCGTCGTCAAGTGTTTTGCCAAAACCCGGCAGGATGAAGTCGAGTTTGGCCAGGTTGTCGGCGTGTTCGCTCTCGCGCAGTGCCGGGTCATCGTCGTCAACGAGAAAGGTCGCACCAGCGCAGCGCACACCGTCGATGGCCGGGCTGACATAGCCAAGGCGGCAGACCACCACCCTGGGCGCGCTGTCCTCGCTTGCGCTCAGGTGACTGACCTGACCGCGTGCCGCACGCACCGGCAAGGTGTGCGCGACATCGAGCCGGCGGATGTCGGCGCCGTTGGCGAGTATTACGCAGGCGGTTTCGGCGATCAGCGCGCCGTCGGCGTCGCGTAGCTGCCATGCGTCGCCGACGCGTGTGAGGCCGGCGACCGAGACGCCGTAGCGCACCGTGAGCCCCGCACCTGCGGCGGTGATATTGGCGGCGCACAGGCTGGGCGGCTGCACCCAGCCGCTACTCGGAAACCACCATCCGCCCGCATCAAGCGGCCAGTCGGCCAGCGCGCTGGCTTCGGTTTGATTCACCTGGCGCAGGTAGTTTGCCGGGGGCTGCTGGCTGTCGACGACCTCGCGCTGGCGGGCTTCGTGAACCGGGTCGCGTGCCAGATGCAGCACGCCGCTGGGCGACCAGCGCACCGCATGGCCGGCGGCGGCAAGCGCGTTCAGGTGGCGAATGCCGGCCAGCGTGCCGGCGCGGGTGAGGCGGGCCAGGCGGTTGTCGTCCAGACTCGGCAGGGGGCGCAATACGCCGGCCAGATTACCCGAGGCGCCCTGACCGGGGCCGTCGGCGGCGTCGATCAGTTGCACCCGCCAGCCGCGCTTGACCAGACGGTGTGCCAGCGAGCTACCGGCGAGCCCGGCGCCGACGATGACGGCCTCGCGCGCTGGCGTTGCGGCGTTCCGCTCCGGCGCGCCTGCAATATGGCCGCGCAGCATCTCGCTCTTGCCGGTAAAGCCTCGGACCTTTTCGATACGGAAGCGCGCGTATTCCAGGTGTTGGCACACTTCGCGGGAGACGGACCAGGTCGCCAGTGTGGCAACAGGCGCCGCCAGCGCCGCGAGCTGATGGCAGAGCCGGGCAGACCACAGGTCTGGATTTCGGGCGGGGGAGAAGCCGTCGAGATAGAAGGCGTCCACGCTCGCATCGAGTTTGCTGAGTGCGGTGGCCGCATCGCCAAAAAACAGGGTGAGCGCGACGCGCCCCTCTTCGAGCCAGAGGCGGTGCATGCCGGGCGTGAGCGTGGGCCACTGCACGCGCAGGCGGGCGGAGAGCGAGGCGAACTCGGGCCAGCGCTGATGCAGCGTGGCCAGATCAGTGGCGCTGAACGGGTGTTTTTCAATCGAGATGAAGTGCAGCCGGTCGCAGCGTTTCGGGTCGTCGCGCCAGGCCGCCCAGGTGGCGAGAAAATTCAGGCCGAGGCCGAAGCCGGTTTCGAGAATGACGAAGCGCGGCTTGCGCTGCCAGCGGTGCGGCAGTTGGTTGCCTTCGAGAAAGACGTGCCGGCTCTGGCCGGGGGCGCCGTGCTGTGTGTGATAGACATCGCCAAACCGACGCGAGAAGGGCGTGCCGTCTTCGGCGTATTCAAGCGTCGCAGCTTCGATCCGCTCGTACATTAATGGACGGTCGGCGGAATGTCGGTCGGGGCCGGGCTGGGGGTGTCAGGCAGGGGGAGGTCATCGAGCGGCAGATCCCACTCGGCCTTGGTGACGGTGCCGCGGAGCATGGCGCAGAGCGCTTGCATCAGTTTCTGGTCGCAGTCGAAGCTGACCTGACGGGCGCGAGTCTCGCCGAGCATGATCCGGCACAGCGGGCCGTCGAGCGGCTCCAGCCGGCTCTCGCTGGCCAGCAGCGGTTCGGCGCCCAGCGGGTGCGTCAGGTTGCTGTCGTCGAAAGGGGCCTGAAACGTACCGGTATCGCCCGCCTTGCCGGCTGCGGCGGCCGGCGCGCTGGGTGAGTTCGTCGCGAGGTGGCTGTTCAGCATGCGCTGCAAACCCGGCCACAGTGCCTTGATGAGGCGCCGGGTGAGCAGCACGCTGATTTCTTCGCGCTGAGCGGTGGCGATGCGCAGGAGCAGTCGATCGGCTCGCGCATCGTAGGCCACCTGAAGTTGCTGGATCTGCATCGTGCGCCGATTTACTCCGGACGCATCTGCGGGAAGAGGATCACGTCACGGATCGCCGGACTGTCGGTCAGCAGCATGACCAGACGGTCGATGCCGATGCCGCAGCCGCCGGTGGGCGGCAGGCCGAATTCGAGGGCGCGGATATAGTCGGCGTCGTAGAACATGGCTTCGTCGTCGCCGGCATCTTTGGCTTCGACCTGAGCGCGGAATCGGGCGGCCTGATCTTCGGGGTCATTCAGCTCCGAGAAGCCGTTGGCGATTTCGCGGCCGACGATGAACAGTTCGAAACGCTCGGTGACTTCCGGGTCGCTGTCAGAGGCGCGGGCCAGGGGGCTGACTTCGACCGGGTAGTCAATGATGAAGGTCGGCTCCCACAGCTCGGCTTCGGCGCAGGCTTCGAACAGTTGCAACTGCAGACTGCCCAGGCCGCCGGGCTTGACGCTCTCGCCAAAGGCATTGATCTTGGCCTTGAGCCATTCGGCGTCGGCCAGTTGCTCGACGGTGAAGCCGGGGTGGAACTTCTGGATGGCTTCCACGATGGTGAGGCGGTGAAAAGGCTTGGAGAGGTCGAGCTCACGGCCCTGGTACTGGAAGGTTTCAGTGCCCAGCGCTTCGCGTGCGGCGTGGCGGATGAGGCCTTCGGTGAAGTTCATCAGGCTCTGGTAGTTCGCGTAGGCCTCGTAGAACTCCATCATGGTGAATTCGGGGTTGTGACGCGGGCTGAGGCCTTCGTTGCGGAAGTTGCGATTGACCTCGAACACCTTCTCGAAACCGCCGACCACCAGACGCTTGAGGTACAACTCGGGGGCGATGCGCAGGAACAGCTCCATGTCGAGCGCATTGTGGTGTGTGGTGAAGGGCTTGGCCGATGCGCCGCCCGGAATGGGGTGCATCATCGGCGTTTCGACCTCGAGGAAGCCGTGGTTCATCATGTAGTTGCGAATCGACTGCACCATGCGGCTGCGCGCCACGAAGGTGAAGCGCGACTGCTCGTTCATGATCAGGTCGAGATAGCGCTGGCGGTACTTGGTTTCCTGGTCGGTCAGACCGTGGAACTTCTCGGGCAGCGGACGCAGGTTTTTCGACAACAGGCGGATCTCGGCGCAATTGACCGTCAACTCGCCCGTCTTGGTCTTGAACAGCGTGCCGACGGCACCGACGATGTCGCCGATGTCCCAGTGCTTGAAGTCAGCATGCACGTCTTCGCCCACGCCCTGGTTGCTCACATACAGCTGGATGCGGCCGGACAGATCCTGGATGGTGGCGAAGCTGGCCTTGCCCATCACGCGCTTGAGCATCACACGGCCGGCCACGCGCACTTCGATCGGGGTTGCTTCGAGTTCTTCGCGGGTCTTTTCGCCGTACACCTCGTCGAGCTTGCCGGCGATGTTCTCGCGCGAAAAATCGTTGGGGTAAGCGCGGCCGGTTTCGCGCCAGGCACGCAGTTTTTCGCGGCGTTCGGCGAT
>JBFIJC010000267.1:0-5514 GCA_041600915.1 Nitrogeniibacter sp. | reverse complement strand
TGATCCCGGTGGTGCAGAACAAGCCGCTGTCGCTCAACGATGCGCGCGATCAGGAACCGCAGATCAATGACCTGATGGCCGACCCCGGCGACGGCGAGTCGATTCAGGAGCTGTGGAGCCTGGCCGAGCCGCTCGAAGGCCTGTCACGCAACGTCGGCATGCACGCCGGTGGCGTGTTGATTGCGCCGGGCAAGCTCACGGATTTCTGCCCGCTTTATATTGCCGACGGCGAAGACGCCTCGCCGGTGTCGCAGTTCGACAAGGACGACGTCGAGGCGGTCGGCCTGGTGAAGTTCGACTTCCTCGGCCTGCGCAACCTGACCATTCTCGAGCTGGCGGTCAATTACGTCGAGCGCCTGTCGGGCGAGCGGCCTGACCTCGCCGGTCTGAGCTTTGATGACCCTGCCGCCTACCAGATTCTGAAAGACGCCAACACCACGGCGATCTTCCAGGTCGAATCGGACGGCATGAAGAAGCTGCTCAAAAAGCTCGGCCCCGACCGCTTCGAAGACATCATCGCTGTGCTCGCGCTCTACCGGCCGGGCCCGCTCGGCTCGGGCATGGTGGACGACTTCATCCTGCGGAAGAAGGGCCAGCAGTCGATCGATTATTTCAACGACGCCCTCAAGGCCTGCCTGGAGCCGACCTACGGCGTGATCGTGTATCAAGAGCAGGTGATGCAGATCTCGCAGATCATCGGTGGCTACACGCTCGGCGGTGCCGACATGCTGCGCCGGGCGATGGGCAAGAAGAAAGCCTCCGAGATGGCGCGCCACCGCGAGATCATGCGCGAGGGGGCGAAGAAGCAGGGCTTTACCGAAGAGCTGGCGATGCAGCTCTTCGACTTGATGGAGAAGTTCGCCGAGTACGGTTTCAACAAGTCGCACACGGCCGCCTATGCGGTGGTGACCTATCACACCGCCTGGCTCAAGGCCCACCACTGCGCCGCCTTCATGGCCGCCACGCTGTCGTCCGACCTCGACAGCACTGACACCATCAAGATCTTTTACGAAGACGCGCTGGCCAACAAGCTGACCATGCTGCCGCCGGACGTGAACGAATCCGACTACCGCTTCGTGCCGGTCGACCGGAAGACCATCCGCTACGGCCTTGGCGCCATCAAAGGCGCGGGTGAGCCGGCCGTGCGCGCCATCATCAAGGCGCGCGAGGGCAAGCCCTTTACCGACTTGTTTGATTTCTGCGAGCGGGTCGATCGGCGCTCGGTGAACCGCCGCGCGGTCGAGGCGCTGATTCGCGCGGGGGCTTTCGACGCGCTCGATGCCGACCGCGCCAAGCTCATCGCCACCGTGCCGGTGGCCATGGAGGCGGCCGAGCAGATCGCCGCCAACGCCATGCAGGGCGGGCTGTTTGACGCTTTGCCCGATGCTGGCGGGCCGATGGCCGACTACGCCAAGGTACGCCCCTGGGGCGAGCGCGAGCGGCTCAAGGAAGAAAAGACCGCGATCGGTTTCTTCCTCTCCGGCCACCCCTTCAACAGCTTCAAGTCCGAGGTGCGCCGCTTCGTTCGCCGCCCCTTGTCGCAGGTCGAGCCCAGTCGCGATCTGGTCACCATGGCCGGCGTGGTGATGGATGTGCGCATGAAGATGACCGCGCGCGGCAAGATGGCCTTCGTGGTGCTCGACGACGGCACGGCGGTGCGTGAGATCTCGGTGTTCAATGAATTGTACGAATCGCGGCGCGGCAAAATCGTGGTCGATGAAATCCTGATCGTCGATGGCAAGGTCAGCAACGACGACTTCACCGGCGGCTATCGCATCATTGCCGACAGTCTGATGACCCTGGCCGAGGCGCGCGGCCGCTTTGCGCAGCGCCTGGAAATCAGCCTCAACGGCGAGGTGGCCGAGGCCGGCAGCGCCAGCGCCGCGGCGCAGCGACTGGAAAACCTGCTCGCACCGTATCGCGATGAGTCCTGCCCGGTGCTGGTGCGCTATCGCAACGCCGACGCCCAGGGCGATCTGCCGCTCGGCGCCGGCTGGCGGGTGCGTCTGGAAGACTCTCTGCTCGACAGCCTGCGCGAGTGGCTGCCGGCAGATGCGGTTGAGGTGCGCTACCGCTAGCGCTTCAGCCGGGGCGGCTTGTCGTGGGGGCTGTGAGCAAGGCCAATGTGGCCTCTGCGTTCATGGGGGCACCCATCAGCAGGCCCTGCGCGAGCCGGCAACCAGCGTCATGCACGCAGCGGCGCTGGGCGTCGGTTTCAACGCCTTCGGCCAGTACCTCGATGCGCATGCTCTGACCGAGTTCGATCAGCGCTCGCACAATCGCCGCGTCGTCTTCGGTGTGTTCCATGGCCTGAATGAAGCGCCGGTCGATTTTCAGCCGGTCGATCTGGTAGCGCCGCAAGTGGGCCAGCGAACTGTAGCCCACGCCAAAGTCGTTGATCACCAGACGCACACCGACGGCCTTGAGCGAGTTCAGAATCGAGGTCACCTCGGGCCCGCCTTGAAGCAGCGGAATTTCACTCAGCTCCAGCTCCAGCAGCGAGGCGGGCACCCGCGTCCGGGCGAGAGCTGCGCGCACTGCTTCGACCAGGCCCTCGCGGCGAAAATGCAGCGAGGACAGATTGACGGCAACGCCCACGTTGGTCGCGCCGTGCGCCTGCCATTTGGCGACCTCGCGGCAGGCGTGTTCGAGGACCCAGTAGTCCAGCTCAAGCATCATGCCGCTGTCTTCAGCCACCGGGATGAATGCGTCGGGCGGTACCATGCCGAGTGCCGGGTTGTGCCAGCGACACAAGGCCTCCATGGCGACCACGCGGCCGTCGTCGATGCGGGTGAGCGGCTGGAACATCAGACTGATTTCGCCGTTGGGCACGGCCTTGCGCAGGTGTTGCTCCATGGTGAGCCGCTGCTCGGCGCGCGCGTTCATCGCTTCGGTGAAATAGCGGAAAGCGTTTCGCCCGCTGGCTTTGGCGTGGTAGAGCGCCGTGTCGGCATGGTGGCGCAGGTCGTTGGCCGAGTCGGCGTCGTCAGGGCAGAGCGCGATGCCGATGCTGAATGAGCTCTGCACGCGATGGCCTTCGATCTCGAAGGCCGGGCTCAGTGCCGACAGAATCTTCCGCGCCACTTGTCCGGCCTGCTCGGCGTCGACCAGATCGGACAGCACCACCATGAATTCATCACCCGACAGGCGGCCGACGCTGTCGGATTCGCGCACGCAGCCGGTCAGCCGGGCGGCCACTTGCTGCAAGAGCACGTCGCCGACGGTATGGCCGAAGGTGTCGTTGACCGTCTTGAAGCGGTCAAGGTCGAGAAACAGCAAGGCCGTGATCCGGTGGTGGCGCTGGCTGCGGTGCAGCGCCTGGTCGAGCCGGTCGCTCATGAGGCTGCGGTTGGGCAGACCGGTGAGCGCGTCGTGCTGAGCCAGGTGGGTGATGCGGGCCGCCTCGGTCTTGGCTTCGGTGATGTCGGAGAACACCGCCACATAGTGCGAGACATGGCCGGGCACGTCCTCAACCGCGCTGATCGACAGGCGTTCGGCGAACAGGTGGCCGCGTTTGTGGCGGTTCCAGATTTCGCCTTCCCACCGGCCGTTGCGGTCAATGCTGTCCCACATGGCGCTGTAGAACGCGGCGTCGTGCTGGCCGGAGCGCAGCAGCGCCGGGCTGTGGCCGATCACCTCGTCCAGACGATAGCCCGTCAGTCGGGTGAAGGCCGGGTTCACCCGCAGGATCAAACCTTCGGTCGTGGTGATCATGATCGCGTCGGGGCTGTGCTCGATGGCCTTGTCGGCGAGGCGCAGTCGCGCGTCGGTCTGACGCTGATGCGTCACATCCGTGATGGCTGTTACCACCCCGGCGCCTGGCATCGGCCGCGCATGCAGCTTCAACCACCGACGTGTGCCGTTGGGCTGAATGACCGTGAATTCGGCCTCATGGGCTTGACCGTCGGCCAGGCATTTTCGTGGCGGCAGGGCGCTGGCCGGGCAGGCGATGCCGTTCGCCCGCAAGAAGTCCACTGGCGGGCGGTCGACATGAAAGGACGCCATCCGGGCCGTGTCGAGGCCGAAGATGCGCGCCGCCGCCGCATTGCTGGCCAGCGTTTCGCCGTTCGGTGCGCTGACGATCACCCCTTCGTCGAGCGTGGCCAGGGTGGCGTGCAGCGCGGCGAAATCGGCGGTCGCGTTGCTTGCTGCGTTGCCGTGTGTCCTTGTGTCTGTGCTGGCCAGTGTCTGGGGTCGGTAATCCAAGACCGTGTCGGCCAGCGACGCGGACACCGCGTGGTTGCTATGTGCGTCGTTCAGCATCTGTCGGTGTGTGCGACGGCGTTGGGTGATGGAGCACAGCGCCAGCGTCCCCAGCACGCCAAGCGTGACCGCGCCGGCAAGCAGGAACGGCGGCCCATCCAGTGCAATACTGGTGTGCGCAAGCGCCTGGCTTGGCGCGACGCAGCTGATCGCGCCGGCGATCAGGCGAAGCGTCGGGGCTGCGGATGGTGTGTGGCAGATGTGTCGCAACATGGCGGTCCTCCTTTCGGCCCTCCCAAGTTCATCATCTGCCTGTCGAACGACCGTTTGATTGCGCCACCTCAATAATGCGGGCACAAAAAAACGCGGCCCGCAGGCCGCGTTTCTGGGCTGCTGAAAGCGTCTGCTTACAGGCCGCCAGCGTGCTCGCTCAGGTATTCGGCGACGCCGTCGGTGCTGGCCTTCATGCCGGCCTTGCCCTTGTTCCAGCCGGCCGGGCAGACTTCACCGTGCTCTTCGGTGAACTGCAGCGCGTCGACCACGCGCAGCATTTCGTCGATGTCGCGACCCAGCGGCAGGTTATTGACCACCTGGTGCTGAACCACGCCGTCGCGGTCGATCAGGAAAGAGCCGCGCAGGGCGACGCCGCCTTCGGCTTCCACGTCGTAGGCGCGGCAGATTTCGTGCTTGATGTCAGCCACCAGGGTGTAGCCGACCGGGCCGATGCCGCCTTTGGCGACCGGGGTGTTCTTCCAGGCCAGGTGCGAGAACTGGCTGTCGATGGACACGCCCAGCACTTCGACGTTGCGCTTCTTGAACTCGTCGAGGCGGTGATCGAAGGCGATCAGCTCGGACGGGCAGACGAAGGTGAAGTCCAGCGGGTAGAAAAACACCACGGCGTACTTGCCTTTGGTGACGTCCGAGAACGTGATGTCCTTGATTTCGTTGTTGCCGAGGACTGCGGTTGCGGTGAAATCGGGGGCTTTCTTGCCGACCAGAACTGCCATGGTGTGCTCTCTCTTGTTAATGGGTGAATGAATGCGTGATTATCCCGACCACACCCGGGCAGCGTCAAACGCGCCCTGTGATGTGTCGTGGCCTGCAGGGTATCAGATCGTCGCGCGTGTCCACGTTCAGGTCTTTGCGGCCCGGGCGGCGGCGAGCTGATGAGCGCGATCCAGTGCCGCGGCCAAGGTGTCGGTGAGATTGTCTTCGCCGATGGTGCTCAGGAAGCCCGAGCGCTGAACCAGCGAGCGCGGCTGGGCGTTGAGCTCACACAAGACCAGGCTGGCGCCCTGCTTGGCGAGCGTG
>JBFIJC010000266.1:0-5516 GCA_041600915.1 Nitrogeniibacter sp. | reverse complement strand
GATCAGGCGGGTGTCGACATGGCTTTGCAGCAGGAAATGCGCGTATTGCTCGCGGCTGTCCTGATCCATGCCGCCGCCGGCGTGGCGCTGTTCCTGGTAGCGCTTGTAGAGCGCGTAGTGTTCGTCATCAAAGCCCAGCGGCCGCTCGGTGACTGACAGGCCGGCAAGACGTGCGGCGGTGCGCCGCTGGTTGCGATTGGCCACGAACTGCTCGACCGGCACGCGTACCGGCACGCAGGCCTGGCATTGGTCGCAGTAGGGGCGGTAGGTGAATACGCCGCTGCGGCGAAAACCGTTGCGCACCAGTTCGGAATAGATCGGCGTGTCGATCACATGGTTGGGCGTGGCCACCTGAGAACGGGCGCGCTCAGCGGGGAGATAAGAGCAGTCGTAAGGCCCGGTGACGTAGAACTGGATCAGCGCGTAGGGGTAATCCTTCTGCATCGCTTACTCCGATGTGCGTTGCCAATTGTGCCCGGCTTCCGGTCGATTCGGCCAGTGTTGCGCTTCGGGGGCCGGTCCGATCAGCTGGCCGAGCGCCTCGCTGAATACGGCGCGGGAGATTTCGATCCCGCCCATGGCGTGCAGGTGCGGCGTGCTCATCTGGCAGTCGATCAGGCCGACCCCGCGTTGATCGAGAAAGCGCGTCAGGTGCGCCAGCGCGACCTTTGAGGCGTCGCTGACCCGCGAGAACATCGACTCGCCAAAAAACGCCTTGTCGAGCGCGATGCCGTACAGCCCGCCGACCAGCTCGCCGTCTTTGAAACATTCGACACTGTGGGCATAGCCCAGTTCATGCAGACGCAGATAGGCGGCCTGCATGTGCGCGGTAATCCAGGTGCCGTGCCCATCGGCGCGGGGGGCTGCGCAGCCGGCCATGACCTGGGCAAATACGGTATCGAATCGCACCTCAAAGCGCTCGCTGCGCAGGGTTTTGGCGAGGGAGCGGGTGATTCTGACCTGGCTCGGCAGCAAGACCATGCGCGGGTCCGGGCTCCACCACATGATCGGTTCGCCTTCACTGAACCACGGGAAAATACCGCGTCGGTAGGCGGCGAGCAGCCAGGCAGGGCTGAGCTGGCCCCCGGCCGCCAGCAGGCCGTTGGGCTCGGCCAGTGCGCGGCTCAGCGGCGGAAAAACCGGCTCATGCAGCCATGGAATCATGGCTGGGTGGCAAGCGGGGGCGGGACCGGCTCATAGAAGGTCACCACATGGTCGACATCAAGACGGATGCCGATGCGCTCGCCGATGGCATGGTTGTGGTGGCTGGGCACCAGCGACAAGAGCTTGACGCCGTTGTCGAGCTTGAGGGTGTAGAGAATGTCGGCGCCGCGGAAGGCTTTCATCAACACCGTGGCGGTGTCGGGGCTGGCGTCATCGTGCACGATGTCGTCGGGGCGCAGCAGCACGTCGACCGTCGCGTCGATCGGGCATACGCCCAGCGGGCCGCAATCGAGCGGGGTGTCGCTGCGCAGCGTGCCGAGTGCGATCTCGACGCGGTCGTCGCCGATCACCCGGCCGGGTACCAGTACGCCCTGACCAACAAAGTCCGCCACAAAGCGATTGACCGGCCGGTGGTAGAGGTCGTAGGGCGTGGCGCGCTGCTGAATGCGGCCGCCATGCATCAGGGCAATGACGTCGGCCACGGCAAAGGCTTCGTTCTGATCGTGGGTCACCAAAATGGCGGTGGTGCCGGTGTCTTTGAGAATGCGGCGCACTTCCAGCGAGAGGCGTTCGCGCAATTCCACATCGAGATTGGAGAAGGGCTCGTCCATCAAGAGCAGGCTGGGCTCGGGCGCCAGCGCACGGGCCAGGGCGACGCGCTGCTGCTGACCGCCTGACAATTCGTGCGGATAGCGCTCGGCGTGCTGACCCAGGCCAACCAGATCGAGCAGGGCGTCTACCTGTTTGCGCTGCGCGTCGGCGCTTTGCTTGCCGAGTCCAAAGGCGATGTTTTCGCGCACATCGAGATGCGGAAACAGCGCGTAGTCCTGAAACACCATGCCGATGCGTCGCTGCTCGGGCGGGAGATGCCTCTGCGTGCTGCTGACGCATTTTCCGTCAATCAGGATCTCGCCCTCGCGCACGCGCTCGAAGCCGGCAATCGCCCGCAGAACGGTGGTCTTTCCGCAGCCCGATGGCCCGAGAAAACAGCCGATTTCGCCTTCGGCCAGCGAAAAATCCAGACGATCGACGACCGCCTGTGTTCCGTAGGCGAGGGTGAGTTGGCGAACATCAAGAAGCGTCATGGCAGAAAGTTCGGTGGCGTTGCGGGATGAGTGAATGCGATCCATTATAATTTCGTTCCTGCTCGAGGCACGCCGGCCGTCGGGCTTTTTTCGGGAACAGGATGCGCCGTCGTCTGACTTTGCTTGGCCAGTACCCTTGGTTGACCCTTGCCGCGCTGGCCGTTGCCGCCTTGGCGGCCGTCCCGATTCTGGCGATTTTCGGCAGCCTGGCCGACTTCAGCACCTTCGATACGTGGACGCACCTGGCGTCTACCGTGCTGCCCGATTACATGCTCAATACCGTCATCCTGTGTGTGGGCGTGGGCTTGGGTGTGTCCAGCATTGGCGTGACCACCGCCTGGCTGACCGTAATGCACGACTTTCCGGGGCGGCGTTTCTTCGAATGGGCGCTGATCCTGCCCCTGGCGGTGCCGGCCTATGTGATGGCCTATGTGTACACCGATTTTCTGCAGTTCGTCGGCCCCCTTCAGAGCCTGTTGCGCGAGTGGTTTGGCTGGCAGTACGGCGACTACTGGTTTCCTGATGTCAGAACGGTCGGCGGCGCCGTCGGCATGTTTGCTTTCGTGTTCTATCCCTATGTCTACATGCTCGCGCGCACGGCCTTTCTGGAGCGTGCAACGGGTGCGATGGAAGCCGGGCGCTCGCTCGGGCTAGGGCCCTGGGCCTGCTTTTTCCGGGTGTCATTGCCCATGGCGCGCCCGGCCATTGTGGCCGGCACGGCCTTGGCCTTGATGGAAACCCTGGCCGATTTCGGCACGGTGTCCTACTTTGGCGTGCAGACTTTTACCACTGGCATTTACCGCGCCTGGTTTTCGCTCGGCGACAGGGCTGCGGCGGCGCAGTTGTCGGCCGCGCTCTTGTCGGTGGTGGTGCTGGTGCTGGTGCTCGAGCACATCAGCCGCGGGCGCGCACGCTTCAATGACACCTCGCGTCAGCAGCGGCCACCGCTGGGGCGCAAGTTGTCGCCGCTGGCCGGCGCGATTGCTTCGATTGCCTGTTTCTTGCCGCTGGCGTTTGGTTTCCTGCTGCCGGCCGGCTTGCTGCTTGAAATGGCCCTGACCGAGGGTGACGCTCACTTCGGACCGCGGTTCTTCACCCTGGCCGGCAATAGCTTCATGCTCGCGTCTGTTACCGCCGTGCTCGGCGTGGCGCTGGCGATGATGCTGGCCTATGCCAATCGCTTGTCGCGTGGCCCCCTGACGCAAGGCCTGAATCGTCTGGTTGGCCTCGGCTACGCGGTGCCGGGCACCGTGATTGCGGTGGGAGTGTTGATCCCGGTCACGCAACTCGATAACTGGCTCGCCGGGCAGTTCAAAACCCATTTTGATCTCAGCGTCGGCTTGCTGCTGACCGGCGGCATGGTGGCGCTGGTGTATGCCTATCTCACGCGCTTCCTGAGTGTGGCGCTGCATGCGGTCGATGCCGGCCTGGGCAAGATCACGCCGTCCATGGACGAGGCCGCGCGCAGCCTCGGTGCCGGGGCCTGGGCGAGTCTGCGGCGAGTGCATATGCCAATGCTTAAAGGCAGTTTGCTGACGGCGGGCTTGATGGTCTTCGTCGATGTGATGAAGGAGTTGCCCGCCACGCTGGTGATGCGCCCCTTCAACCTCGATACGCTGGCCACGCAGGCCTTCAACCTGGCATCCGACGAGCGACTGGCTGAAGCCTCGACGGCGGCCCTGACAATTGTTGCGGTCGGTTTGGTGCCCGTGATTATCCTGTCGGGGCAGATCGCGCGGCAGCGTTTGCGGCGCGCGTAGGTAGGTATTTTTATTCTAGAGCGTGAGGCGGACTAATTCTGGTTCTTGTTGTCGCCCGGCAAAAACTCTTCAGGCACACGCGGCGCATGAAACCCCTCCACCTGCGCCTCGAAGTGCCGGCGCAGTGCGATCGCCCGCTCTCGTGCGCCTTCCTCACCGTATTTGTCGACCCTGAAGCTGCGCCCACTTACCTTCAGGCAACGTGGCGGGCGGGCAGCCCATACTGCGTATTCAACCGGCTTTCCAGACGTGAGCGTAAATGCACGTATCACCCGCCTCACTCCAGCCACCCCCGACGTATTGTTGCGCCTTATCTTGGCGACGAACTCCCGTTTACTGATGGGGCGGTTTTCGGCGATCAACGCGTCGCGCCAGCGCTGCGCGGCGGCCAACGCCCTGAGCTCCGTGCCATAGCGGTGCTGCCCGAACCACGCCGTGTGGTTCTGGTGGCGCCGACGAAGTGTTACCAGATAGCCCGCCTCCGTATCGAGGTGAGTGGTCATCCAGCGGATCGCATACAAGTCGTCCGGTCGAGCATCGGTTTCGCTAATGTCATCTGCACCGGCATCCGGGTCTGGCAACACCTGTGACGCCAGCCACTGGCGTCCCTCGGCCAGTGCCTCGTCGTCGACACGGCCCGCCAGATACAAGCGCAGCAGGCGCCGAGCTGTCGGCAAGATCTTCCTGCCCCGCTCATAGCGCCCCCCGGTGGCCTGAGCAATGTCGAAGCGCATCCAGAACTCGGTCTGCGTGAGCCCAAGCCGGGCACGAAGATCGCAAAGATCCTGCCCCAGCCGATCGTTGCGCATGCCGGACGTCTCAGCCGCCCAGTCCAGATCAGCCTCGGCGATCCGGCCGATGCGATGCAAGGCCACGAGCAACAGCAACACACGCGGCATGCCTTGAATGGAGCGCTCGTATCGCGCCCCGACACCGGCCGCTACCCCATAGCGTGGCCAGAACGTCTCACAGGAAAGACCGAGCGCTTCGCGCCACGTAAGGAAGTAGGGATCAGAATACTGTGGCATTGCTTTCAGGCAGATCGTGGGCGAGGTTACCCGCCAACGTAGAGGCTCCACCAGACAGGGCAGGCTTCATCGCCGGGCCTTAATCGTCATCATCCGCTGACTCAAAACATCGGCGCACCAGCATCTCGAAGTGCGTGCGCTTTTCGAGCTCCTCTGCGGTATAGCGCCAGTAGGGCTTCTGAGGGGGCTGTTCTTCGCTCCTGCGAATAAACAACACATCACGCACTCCTTGCCGGAATCCCCGCCACTCTCGCCCCTCCCTTCGCTCTTCGTCGAGCCACCGAGACACCCCGGCGTTGCATGGGAGGATTTTTGGATCGTAGGCATCCGCCGAATAGTGTAGTGGTCAAGTATTAGCGGACACCGTGATAGGTTGCTTTTCAGCGATTTGTCGCTCGTAGTTGGTGGGCGACAAATAGCCCAGTTTCGAATGAAGGCGCACGTTGTTGTAGAAACCAACGATGTAGTCGCCAACGTCG
>JBFIJC010000265.1:0-5574 GCA_041600915.1 Nitrogeniibacter sp. | reverse complement strand
GCCCCCGGGCATCCACGCCGGTGGCCTGCGCTACCACGGCGATTCGCCGCTGGTCTCGCAGTTCTACCACGAGAAGCTGGTCGAAGCGGTGGCCGTGCCCCAGCTGGCCACCTTTGAAGCCGGCGTGCTGTTTGCGCGTCACGAAGGCATCATCCCTGCGCCCGAGTCCTGCCACGGCATCCGTGCCGCCATCGACGAAGCGCTGGTGTGCAAGCAGACGGGCGAGCCCAAGGTCATTCTGTTCAACCTGACCGGCCATGGTCACTTCGACATGGCCTCCTACGACCGCTACTTCTCGGGCCAACTCGAAAACTATGAGTACCCGGCCGAAGCGGTGGCCGCCTCTTTGGCGCATTTGCCCAAAGTCGGTTAAACCTAAAAACCGCAGTTGACCGCTTGCTGGTCTTGGGAGGTTATTGTGGGTATTGACTATTGCGCCGCCGACCGCCATCACCCATCGGGTGAGAGCGCTACGCGCCCGATTGCGCGCCTGGCGGGCCGCCTGACGGTGTTGCTCGTCGTAGCAGGGGCCGCTCCTGCGTCCTCCTCGCGCCTTGTCAGACAACCCGCCAAGCGCACACTCGGGCGCGTCCAACTGCAGTTTCTAGGTTAAAGGAGCGAAGCGTGCCGATCCTGCGTTTTCTGATCATCTTGCTGGTGCTGGTCAATGCCATTGCGCTGGCGGCCTGGCAGGGCTGGTTGGGGCAGGACGGCACGCGCAACGAGCCCGAGCGCATCACCAATCAGCTCAAGCCCGAGCAGATCCGGGTGCTGGACGAAGCCGCCGTCGCGGCCTTGCAAGCCGAGGCCCGCGCGGCCGCCGAGCCTGCGCCCGTGGTCGTGCCGCCGCCAGAGCCACCTCCGCCACCACCGCCGGTGGCCGTGGTGCCGCCGGCGCCCCCGGTGGTCAGCGTGCCGATGGCGTGCGTCGCTTTCTCCGGGCTGGACGATGAGGCGGCCGATAGGCTGACGCGCCAGGCCCTGCGTGAGCCGGACTTCACCGCGCGCGACAAGGCTACCACCGACGTCACTTCCTGGTGGGTGCATATTCCCGCGCATCCGACCAAAGACGCGGCGGAGCGCCGGGCGAACGAGATCCGCGCCAAAGGCTGGAACGATTTGTTCGTGGTGGGTGAGAACGGCGCCCGGCCGCTGACCATCTCGCTCGGCTTGTTCAAATCTGCCGCGTCGGCCAAAGAGCAAGTGCGGCGCATTCAGGCCAAGGGCGTGCGCGGTGTGGCCATTGAAGAGCGGGGCGATACCACGCTCCGCGTCGAAATCCGCGGGCCGGCCGAAGCGCTGGTTGAACGCGCCAGCGAATGGAGCGGGGCCTTTGCCAACGCAAGCCGTGAGGACTGCCTGCCGTGAGCGCGGCTCGCTGGATCGTCGGTCTGACCGGGGGTATCGGTAGCGGCAAGAGCGCCGCCTCCGACCGTTTCGGTGAGTGCGGCGCGGCCATCGTCGACACCGATCTCATCGCCCGTCAGCTCACCGCCCCCGGCGGTGCGGCATTGCCGGCGATCCGCACGACCTTTGGCGATGCCGTCATTGCGGCCGATGGCGCGCTCGATCGCGACGCCATGCGCGCGCGTGTGTTTGCCAACCCGGCCGAGCGCCAGCGCCTCGAAGCGATTCTTCATCCCATGATTCGCGCCGAATCCGACCGTCAGTGCGCGGCGGCCGATGCGCCCTATGTGGTGCTGGTGGTGCCGCTGCTGATCGAGTCCGGTACCTATCGTCAGCGCTGCCAGCGCATTGCCGTGGTCGACTGCGACGAGGCCGTGCAGGTCGCGCGCGTGATGCGCCGCTCGGGTCTGCCGCCGGCGCAGGTCGAAGCCATCATGGCGGCGCAACTGCCGCGTGCCGAGCGGGTCGCTGCGGCCGATGACGTGATCGACAACAGCGGCGACCTGGATCACCTCCATGAGCAGGTGGACGCCTTGCATTTGCAGTACCTCCGCCTCGCCGGCGTCTGAGGCCGGCGCAGGCCCTGTGCTATCATCGCGCGAATTGTCAGGAGGTTGGCAAACCCATCAGGCGCATGCGGTGATTACTTTCGAATACCCACTCAACGAACGCATCCGCACCCTGCTCCGGCTGGAAGATCTGTTTGCCCGCATCGCGCACACGCTGCGCGGTGAATCGCCTATTGACCACCATGTCACGCTGACCGCGCTGTTCGAGATGCTCGAAGTGGCCAGCCGCTCCGAGTTCAAGGTTGACCTGCTGCAGGAGCTCGAGCGCCAGCGTCAATCCTTGCTCGCCTTTCGCGACAACCCCGATATTTCGGAAGAGGCGCTCAGCGGCGCCTTGTATGAGATCGAGCAGGCCACCGCGGGTCTGTTGTCGGTGTCCGGCAAGATCGGTCACTACCTGCGCGAAAACGACTGGCTCATGGGTATTCGCAGTCGAGCTGCGATTCCCGGCGGCGCCTGCCAGTTCGATCTGCCCGCTTACTACCATTGGCAAAGTCGCGACGTCGACGCCCGGCGACGCGATCTGGAAGGCTGGATCCGCCCCATGCTGCCGATCCGCGACGGTCTGGCGATTGTGCTCCGCCTGCTGCGCGCCAGCGGCCGGCCGGAGATGCAAACGGCCAGCCGCGGCAACTATCAGCTCACCATGGGCGGTCGCCCGATCCAGATGGTGCGCGTTCGCGTCCACCTCAATGCCCAGGCCGTGCCTGAAATCAGCGCCAACAAATACGTGCTCAATGTGCGCTTCATGCGCCCTGACACCATCAGCCGACCCCGCCAGTGCGAGAACGACGTCGAGTTCGAGCTCACCCTGTGCAATCTCTGAGTCCAATGACCCGCGATACCGCCCCCCGCATCGTCAAATGCCCCAACTGCGCCAAGCCGGTTGAGTGGCGCACCGACAACAAATTCCGTCCCTTCTGCTCCGAGCGCTGCCGCCAGATCGATATGGGCGCCTGGGCTTCCGAGAGCTACCGCATCCCTGCTGCCAAGCCGCCAGACGGTATGTCGGACACTTTCGAAGACGATCAGTAAAGTCGCATCGCCAGCCAAGCCGGCGTAAAGTGGTGCTGACGTTGTCGCGCTTTGCGCCGGGCTTGGCCGCGTGAACGACGGCTCGCCGTCCGTCGCCCCGAGTGGCAGCGTTAATCCATCTTCGGAAGGAGAAACGTATGGAAACCCCCGTCCATCCTCTATCCGCGCTGTTTGCCCAACTCGGGCTGCCCAACGACGCGGCCAGCATCGACACCTTTGTTGCGCGGCATGCCCCGCTGGCCGGCCATATTCCCCTCGCGGCTGCACCGTTCTGGAGTCCATCCCAGGCCGCATTCCTGCGTGAAGAAATCGCCGAAGACGCCGATTGGTCCGAGGTGGTCGACACGCTGAATGCGCGTTTGCGACAAGGTTCCTGGGATAGCTGAGGTGCCAACGCGTCAGTGAATCAACCGAGCCGGGCGGTGATGTCGGCCAGTTCGGCCCGTGAGAAAGCGCGTAGGGTCTGCATGCGCACATTGCCGCCCGATGCGGTCGCCAGCGCGAATGCGGTGGCGGATTCATCGTCGGGTGCTTCGATGGTTGCGACCAGGTCGTAGCTGCCCATCGTCCAGTGCAGCTGAGTCATGGTCGCGCCAAATTTTCCGGCCAGCTCTTTGACGGCGTCTGCCCGTTGCGCCGAGTCCCTGACCGTGCGAATGCCTTGGTCGGTGAAATTGCACAGTGCGATATAGGTCGCCATGGTGGTTCTCCTCGAATGCCGGCCAGATGCAGCCTGCCGCCCGGCGTGGCCGTGTGGGGCCGGGCAGTGCGGGACGACGACGTGGCGACTGTATGTCGCCAGCGCGCGGGGTCACGTGCGGGGTCGGTAGGCTTAGCGCGCGGTGCGCTCGGGAGGGGCGGCGCGAACGCCGGAGTGAATGCCACCGAACGCCACAACAGCGGGTGTCATGTAAACCACCATAGTCATGAAAGATCGGCGGCGATAGATATATATCGGGCGCCGGGGTGCCCTGAGAGTGGCTTCTGCCTGGATGGCGTCAGGCCCAGCTTCCCCGAATGCCGGCCACGCCATGTGCACCGGCGGCGCGCGCTGCGTTGAGGTGTTCGTGGCTGAGGCCGCCGATGGCGAACACCGGCATGGGTAGCAATTGGGTGAGAGCGCTGAAGCCGGCCCAGCCCAGCGATGGGGTGTTGGGGTGGCTGGGGGTGGCGTTGACGTGGCCGAGCAGGGCGTAGTCGAGGCCGAGTTTGGCGCAGTGCTCGAGTTCGGCGCGGGTGTGACAGGAGGCGCCGACCCATTCGAAGTCGGGGCGGGTGCCGCAGGCCATGAGCTGGCGGGCGGGCAGGTGCAGGCCATGCGCGCCGGTGCGTCGGGCGAGGTCGGCGTCGCCGTTGACCAGCGCAAGTGCGTCGGCGGCATTGCAGCGTTGCACGATGCTGTGGGCGAGGCGCTCGCGCGGGCCGGCGTCGAGCGAGGTGTCGCGAATCTGCACCAGTTTGAGGCCGCGGGCGAGGGCGCGGTCGAGCGCCTGGAGCTGGGCGTCGGCGCCCAGATGAGCCGCGTCGGTGATGCCCATTTCGCGGGGTAGGCGCAGCGCTTTCAGAATGGGCCCGTTGGCCGGGAGCATGGGGGCGACGCTGAAGCGCTCGGGGTGGTCCCAGGCGAGTGCGGCATGCACATGGTCGTTGATGTCGCCGGTCCATTCGGGCACTTCAAAAAAGTGCAGACGGACGTTGGCGTGTTCGTAGTCGTGCTCGCGCATCAGCCACGGCCAGCAGGTGTCGGCGGTGATGCCGAGTTCTTCTTCGAGCTCGCGGATCAGCGCGGCGCGCGGGCTTTCGCCGGGCTCGACCTTGCCGCCGGGAAACTCCCAGTAGCCGGGGTAAAAGGTGCCGTCCGCGCGCTGGCCGAGCAGCACGCTGCCGTCGGGCTGAGTGATGACGGCGGCGGCGACGTCGACGCGTTTTTTGGGGGCGGTGGTGTCCGTCATGCGGCGCTCACTGGGCGTGCCGGCCGGCGTAGTCGCGGGCAAACTGCCAGGCCACCCGACCGCTGCGCGAGCCGCGCATCAGTGCCCATTGCAGGGCTTCGGTGCGGGCCGCTTCGATCTTGGCCGGGCTCACGCCGAACTCGCCCAGCCAGTGGCTGACGATGTCGAGGTAGGCGTCCTGGCTGAAGGGGTAGAAGGACAGCCACAGCCCAAAACGCTCGGACAGCGAAATTTTCTCTTCAACCGCTTCGCCGGGGTGGATCTCGCCGTCGATGTTGTGCGCCGCCAGGTTCTCGGCGTGGTACTCGGGCATCAGGTGCCGCCGGTTGGAGGTGGCGTAGATGATGACGTTGTCGGGCACGGCGGCGAGCGAGCCGTCGAGCACGCTCTTGAGCGCCTTGTAGGCGGGTTCGGCGTCTTCAAAAGACAAGTCGTCGCAGAACAGCACGAAGCGTTCGGGCCGCGTGCGCACCAGCTCGACAATCTCGGGCAGATCCATCAGGTCTTGTTTGTCGACCTCGATCAGGCGCAGGCCCGAGTCGGCATAGCGCGCGAGCATGGCTTTGACCAGCGAGGATTTGCCGGTGCCGCGCGCGCCGGTGAGCAGCGCG
>JBFIJC010000264.1:0-5602 GCA_041600915.1 Nitrogeniibacter sp. | reverse complement strand
TAGTCGTAGGTGTTGTCGAAGCCGGGATGCGCATCTCTGAGGGCGGCAAAGAGCGCCACTGAGCGCGTCTGCTCGGTGGCATCTTCGGCATGCTCGAATGGCAAATAGGCGAACACCCGCTCGACGGGCAGCAGTTGTGCATCGGCGCCTTGATCGACCAGCGCGCGCGCCGCCTCGAGGGCGAGCGCATCGCCGGCGAAGGCCTGTGGCGTGTTGCGGAAGACGTTGCGGGTGAATTGGTCGAGCAGCACGATGCGCGCGAGTGCGCCGTGGGCGGTGCTGTCCCAGTCAGCGAATCCGCCCGCCAGCGCTTGCTTGATCAGCGGGCCGAAGCGCTCGGCGATGCGGACGTCGGTGTTGTCGCTTTTTTCAAACCAGAGCCGGCGATGCGTGCCGTACTCGGCCGTGCCCGGCGCGCCAAACCAGAAATCGAGAATCTGGCGGGCGGCGTCGGGCAGCGTCGGCATGGGTGGCTTACTCGTCGCCCTTGGCGGCTTTCTTGGTGGTTTTCTTCGCGGCCGCCGGCTTTTTGGGGGCGCGCGGCTCGAACTCGAAGCCTACGCCGCCGTCCGGCTTGCGCACCAGAAAGGCCGAAAACTTGCGCTTGGTCTTGTTGGAGACAAAGCCCCTGAGCAGTTCGGTCTTGCCGTCGGTGAGCAGCTTGCCCATCTGCTCGCGCTCGATCGGTTGCTGCAGGATGATCTTGCCCGAGCGGAAATCGCAGGACTTTTCGGGCCCGACCGATTTTTCGCAGACATAGGACATGCCATGTTCGTACACATTGGCCTGGCACTTCGGGCAGGCGCCCAGCGTTGTTTGCTCGGAGAAGTCCACCGGTTCGGCGTTCTCGTCGTCGCGCGGCTGGCCGAAGTCGAAGGTGGGCATCAGCTCTTCGTTGAGCTTGATGTCGGCATTGAACAGCCGGCCCATCTTGTTGCGGAAGCCCATCAGCGGCCCGATGTGGCCGTCGCGCAGCAGGGCCTCGATCTCGGGAATCTCGAACTGGCGGCCGGCGACGATCTTCCAGGTGCTCCAGTCGCAGGCCTGGCAGGCGAATTTCTTGTAGTTCTCTTTGACCACGCCGCCGCATTTCGGGCAGGGGGTGGCCAGGGTGGTGAAGTCGCCCGGCACGGTGTCAGATTCATACTGCTTGGCGCGCTCGACCATGTCGCGTGCCATGGTGGCGATCTCTTCCATGAAGGCGTCGCGGGTCAGTCCGCCCTGCTCCATCTGCGACAGCTTGTATTCCCACTCGCCGGTCAGCTCGGCCGAGGTCAGCGCCGAGACACCCAGGCCCTTGAGCAGGGTGATCAGCGAGAAGGCCTTGGCGGTGGGGATCAGCTCCTTGCCGTCGCGGTGCATGTATTGCTCGCCGATCAGGTTTTCGATGATCTGCGCGCGAGTGGCCGGTGTGCCGAGGCCGCGGCCTGCCATGGCGGCGCGCAATTCCTCGTCGTCCACCGTCTTGCCGGCGCCTTCCATGGCCGACAGCAGGGTCGCTTCGTTGAAGCGTGCGGGCGGGCGGGTCTGCTGTGCCTTGACTTCGACCTCGTCGGTGCTGACCTTCTCGCCTTGGGCGACCGGCGCCAGGGTTTCGGTGTCGTCGCTGGGTTTGTCGCGGCCGACCACCACCAGCCAGCCCGGCTTGACCATCACCTTGCCCTCAGTCTTGAAGGCTTCGCCTTCGACGCGGGTAATGCGGGTGGTGACACGGAACTCGGCGGCCGGGTAGAACACCGACAGGAAGCGTCGGGTGACCAGATCGTAGATCTTCTGCTCCGGCTCCGACAGCGTCTTGGGCGCGTTGCCGGTCGGGATGATGGCGAAGTGATCGGAGATCTTGGCGTTGTTGTAGATGCGCTTGTTCGGGCCGGCCCAGCCTTCGCGTTTGATCTCGTTGGCGAATTTGGCGTACTCGGCGGGCAGGTTGCCGAGCACTTCCTTGACCGTGTCGACATAGTCTTCGGGCAGGGCGCGGGCGTCGGTACGCGGATAGGTGAGCACCTTGTGGCGCTCGTACAGCGCCTGTGCAACCTGCAGCGTGGCACGGGCCGAGAAGCCGAAGCGGCCGTTGGCTTCGCGTTGCAGGCTGGTCAGGTCGAACAGCAGCGGCGATTGCTGGGTCGAGGGCTTGGATTCTTCTTCGACGGTGCCCGGCTTGCCTTCGCATTTGGCGCGGATGGCTTCGGCGCGGGCAACATCCCACAGGCGCTCGGCGCGGGCGTGCTCGTCATCGTTTTTCTTGAAGGCTTCGTCAAACCAGCGGCCGGCGTAGCCGCCTTCGGCACAGCCAAAGCTGGCATGCAGCTCCCAGTAGTCGCGGGATTTGAACTCGCGGATGCGTCGCTCGCGCTCGACCACCAGGGTGAGCGTCGGGGTTTGCACACGGCCCACCGTGGTCAGGTGAAAACCGCCGGTCTTGGAGTTGAAGGCGGTCATCGCCCGCGTGCCGTTGATGCCGATCAGCCAGTCGCTTTCAGCGCGACACACTGCAGCCTGACGCAGACCGTCGACCTCGTCGGCGGAGCGCAGATGGGCAAAGCCGTCGCGGATCGCGCCGGCGGTCATCGACTGCAGCCACAGGCGTTGCACCGGTTTTTTCGTTTTGGCGTGTTCGGCGATGAAGTTGAAGATCAACTCGCCCTCACGCCCCGCGTCGCAGGCGTTGATCAGGCCTTCGACATCCTTGCGCTTGATCAGCCGGGTCAGCAGCTTGAGGCGGTCCTCGCTCTTGGCGATGGGCTGCAGCGCAAAGCGCGACGGCACGACCGGCAGGTTGGCAAAAGACCATTTGCCGCGCTTGACCTCTTCGTCGGGCGGCACGGTCAGTTCGAGCAGGTGGCCCACGGCCGACGCGAGCACGTAGTCGTCGGACTCGAAAAAGTCCTTCTGGCGGGTAAAGCCACCCAGCGAACGGGCGATGTCCTGCGCGACGGACGGTTTCTCGGCGATGATCAGTTGTTTGCTCATGGCATGCGGAATAACCGGCGGTGCCGGTCAAGGTTCCCGGAAAATCAAGTGGTTAAGCGCGACATCTTAAGGATGGCGCGGCGGCGCGCGCAAGTGCGCTGGGCAGTTGCGTGCTTCAGTGGAGCACCGGCGAGATGTCGTCGTCCTCGCTCAGCAGTTCGTCGAGCACCAGCGAATCCATCGGGTAGGCCTGCTTCCACAGGACGATCAAGACGATGACTTTCAGGCGCGAGACGGCCACATGGGCGTCCGGCAAGGCCATCAGGCGATCGAGGATGAGTTCGCGGTTGGCGCCGTCGAGCACGCCGGAGTCTTCAAGAAACAGCAGAAATCCAATGCCCTCGCGCCCCAGCTTGGTCGTTTCTTCGGCCGAATACAAGCGCATCGCACCCGACGATGGCGCGCTGAAGGCGGTGTACTCGTTGGCCGTCTGGTTCAGATCCGACAGCCATTCGAGGGCGTCGCTGATTTCGTCTTCCTCGAAACCCGCGGCGCTCAGCCGGCGTGCCAGTTGCTCCGGCGCGGGGCAGGCTTCAGCGTGGATATAGGTTTCGAAGAGATAAACGAGGACGTCAAACATGAATAAGCAGGGGCTCTATGTGAGTCGCTGGAAGCGGCCGCCGGGCAGGCGTGCCAGATGACCGTCCAGTTCCAGTGAAAGCAGAATGGCGTACAGCGCATCGGCCGTCAAGCCGGTACGGGCCGCGAGTGTATCAAGGCTCACGGGATCATGGCCGAGCGCCGCCAGAAGGTCGTCCGTTGATTCGTCGGTGTCGGGGGGCGTATCGACGGGGGTATCGAGGGCTGGTGAAACCGCATTGGCGTAGCCCGAAAAGACGGCTTCTTCGAGGATATCCTCGGCGGTTTCGACCAGTTTGGCGCCGTCGCGGATCAGGCGATGACAGCCTCTGGACTGCGGCGAATGGATGGAGCCGGGGATCGCGAAGACCTCGCGGCCTTGTTCGCTGGCCAGCCGCGCGGTGATCAGCGAGCCACTGTTCAGGGCAGCCTCGACCACCAGTACGCCCTGGGCCAGACCGGAAATGATGCGGTTGCGGCGCGGGAAGTTGTGCGCAGCCACCTGTGTGCCCAGCGGGAACTCGCTGACGATGGCGCCGCGCTCGATGATGCGCCGCGCCAGGGCTTGATTGCGTGCCGGATACATACGGTCGGCACCGGTGCCGATGACGGCGATGGTTGCACCGTCGGCATCCAGCGCGCCCGTGTGGGCGGCGGCGTCGATACCCAGCGCAAGACCACTGATGATGGTGAGCCCCGAGCCCGCCAGTGCGCCGGCGAAGGCGGCGGCATTCGATTCACCCTGCGGGGTGGCGCTGCGGGCACCGACGATGGCCAGGCCCGGCCGGTTCAGGAGGCTGGCTTCGCCTTTGACGTAGAGCAGGGTTGGTGGGTCGGGGAGCTCGAGCAGACGCTGCGGATAGGCGGCGTCGGCGAGGCTCAGCAAGGTGTTGCCGGGCTGTTCGGCCCAGGCCAGCGTGGCGGCGACGGCTTCGCTTGAATCGTGATCGCGCAGTAGTCGCGCGAGTTTGTCACCGATGAGCTCGGTAAGTGCGGCCAGGGGGGCTTCGAAAATCGCGGCCGGCAGGCCGAACGCCTTGAGTAAACGGCGCTGACGCTCACCTCCGATACCGGGGATGAGCGTCAGGCGCAGCCAGTCGGCCAGTTCGGGGGAGCGCGGCCCGTGGGTCAGGGGGTGCGTACCGTATCGCTGACCTGAACCGGGGCGGTGGCGTCGACCACCAACCCGTAGGACACCCGGTCAAACACGCGGAACAGGAAAACCAGTCCGTAGCGATGCTCGGGCAACTGGAAGCTTTCCTTTTTGTTGGTGTCAGCGTCTTTGTAGACTACCGAGCCACGGTGGCGGTAGAGCGCCAGTACATGGCCGACTTCGGCGCCATCTTGTTCGCCAACGCCGAGGGTGATGACGCCCTGACGGCCGGTTTCGCTGACGCCGCCATAGATGGCGATCACGCGACCTTCGATGCTGCTTGAGGGCGCATGCGGTACGTAGGACAGCAGCTCGGGCCGGTCGGCCGGTAGCATCAACTCGCCAGCGCCGATTTCCTGGCGCGCCATGGAGATTTCGAGTGCGGCCGGCTCGCCCGGCTGGGTGACGTCAGCGGTGCCCAGATGCACGGCTTCATAGCCGAGAATTTTTTTGGTCAGCGGATCGGTCAGCGGCTTGGCCGGCCGGTAGATGTGCCAGGTGTTGACGCCGGCCTGGACGTTCTTGGCAAACACGGTGTCGCCCTGGCCGGTATACAGCCGGTTTTCCTGCGTGGCGACGATGGTGGCCGAATTCATGATGCGCTTCTCGTCGACCACCAGCGGGTGAGTGAGGAAAGGCGCAATCTCATTTTGCGGAATGCTGGGAATCGCCTGGTCGGTCGCTTCCGAGTAGATCTGCGGTTGCAGCTTGCCGTCGCCGACCCGGCGACCGAGGCGCAGATAGGGGCCGCTACGGTCGAGGAAGATGACCTGACCCGGGTAGATCAGATGCGGGTTGCGGATCTGGTCTTTATTGAGTTGCCACACTTCTGGCCAGCGCCAGGGTTCGCGCAAAAACTTGCCGGAGATGTCCCAGAGCGTGTCGCCTTTGCGCACCGTA
>JBFIJC010000263.1:0-5605 GCA_041600915.1 Nitrogeniibacter sp. | reverse complement strand
GGCGACCCCTACGAGGTGAGCATTCTCGATATCAATGGTCGCGTCGGCATCGACTTTGGCGTGTACGGCGTGCCAGAGACCTTTCTGATCGACAAGAAAGGTGTGATTCGTTACAAGCACATCGGCCCGATTACCCCCGACGCCGTGCGCGACACCATCCTGCCCAAAGTGGCCGCCCTCAGGGCGGAAAGCTGATCATGCGACGTTTCTTTCTGGCCTGCGGGCTGTCTTTGTTCGCCCTCGCCGGGCACGCCAATACGGCCGAGACGGTGGCGGCAGATCCGGTGCTCGAAGAGCGGGTGATGGCCTTGTCGCACAAGTTGCGGTGTCTGGTGTGTCAGAACCAGTCGATCGCCGAGTCCGACGCCGATCTTGCGGTGGACCTGCGCACCCAGGTGCGCGAGCAGTTCAGCGCGGGCAAGAACGAAGACGAAATTGCCGACTACATGGTCGCCCGTTATGGTGATTTCGTGCTCTACGAACCGCCGATGCGGGCCAGCACGCTGCTGCTGTGGCTCGGCCCGATGGTGCTGGCGGTGGGTGGTATTGGCGTATTGATGGCGCGTCTGTCGCGCCGGAATCAGGAGCGCGCACCGGCCCTGGACGAAGCGCAGCGAGCACGGGCGAAGGCCCTGCTTGATAACGACGACAACAACGGAACACAGGCATGACGAGCTTCATGGTATTTGCCGGGCTGCTGGTGGTGGCAGCCCTGTTGATGGTTGTGGCGCCGCTGTTTCGCACGGCGTCCAGCGCACAGCTCGACGACGACGCCAACGCCTTGCAAACAAAGACGGCCCTGGCGGTCCTGCGCGAGCAGCTGGCCGAACTCGATGCCGATATCGCCTCGGGGGATTTGTCGCAGGCTGACTACCAACGCAGCCGCGAGGAACTCGAGCGACGCGCACTCGAAGAAGGCCAGACCCGATCCGGCACCCTGGTCGGGAAGCCGGCACGCGCCTGGGGTATCGCGACCGCAGTGCTGATCCCCTTGCTCGCCGGTGTCATCTATTTTGAGATCGGCAGTCTGGACGGGCTGGATCCGACGCAGGTGGCGGGTGAGGATACGCATCAGGTCACGCCGGAGCAGGTCGAGGAGATGGTCGCCACGCTGGCCGAACGCCTCAAGCAAGACCCCGAGAACGCCGAGGGCTGGTTCATGCTGGCGCGCTCTTACAGCGCGATGGGGCGCTTCAGCGACGCCGCCCTTGCCTACGGCGAGCTGGCCAAGCGCATGCCGGACGAAGCGCAAGTCTATGCGGACTGGGCCGATGCACTGGCGGCGGGCAACAACCGCTCGCTTATCGGCGAGCCGTCGCGGCTGATCGACAAAGCCTTGTCGCTCGAGCCGGACAACATCAAGGCGCTGGCCCTGTCGGGCAGTGCGGCTTTCCAGGCCTCGGATTTTGCCAAGGCCGCGGCGCAGTGGGAACGCATGCTCGCGCAGTTGCCGGCGGACAGCGAACTGGCCGGCTCGATTCGTGAAGGTATCGCCGAGGCGCGTCAGAAGGCGGACATGGCGCCGCTCGCGGCTGCACCGATGGCGGCTGCGGCTGCACCGATGGCGCAGGCAGAACCGATGGCGACATCGGGTGCCGGAATCGCGTTGTCGGGCACGGTCGCCTTGTCGCCGGCGCTGGCCGAAAAAGCCAATGCCGAAGATGTAGTGTTCGTCTATGTGCGTCCGGAAGGCGGCGGCATGCCCTTTGCCATCCTGCGCAAGACGGTGGCCGATTTGCCGCTGCAGTTTGATTTTGCCGGCGTCCCGTCAATGGCCGGCGATCGACCGATTCCCGCCAAGGTGGAGATCGGCGCCCGTATTTCCAAGAGCGGCAACGCCGGTGCCCGACCGGGTGATCTGGATAGTGGTGTACTGGCCGTGCCGCCGGATGCCAGCGGTGTGAATCTTCTGATCGAGACCGAGCTGGCGCAATAGACCGGCCGGCAAGCCGGGTTCGGGCTTGCTCACGCTGCAGATGAAATGATGACGGCCCGCGTCCTGTTAAGGATCGCGGGCCGTTTTCTTTTGGGCGCTCGTGCCGGGTCGATTGCCAGTGCCTCGCCGAACGGCGTGTTCGGCGAGAGACTGGATTGCCCTAGTCAGCCACCACCGGTGCCGGGCTGTCGATTCCCGCAAACCAGGTGGCCTGGATTGCTTCGTGCACCCGGTTGAACCCCAACTGGAGCTCATCGACAAAGGCGTGCAGCCGGTCTGGTGCATCGGCCAGCCTCGCCGCGTCCTCGGTGGCCAGCATGCCGAGCAGCTCGGTCACGCGTTGGCAGGCCAGACCGGATCGGGGCAGGGTGCTCAGCTTGCGATTCAGGTTGTTGAGGCAGCGATTGAGCGCCCGCGGGAACTGCGGGTTGAGCAAAATGAAACGCACCACATCGGGGCCGCGAACCCGCAAGCGCACATGCTGCCGGTACATCTGATAGGCCGACAGCGACTTGAGCACGCTCATCCACTGCAGGTTCTCGAAGGGGGTGAGATCGTCCGGGGTGCGAGGCAGCAGGTTGGCCGAGCGGACATCGAGAATGCGGGTGATCATGTCGGCGCGTTCGAGGTAGCCGCCGACCGCGCAGAAGGTCCGCGCCGGGGTGTCGCTCAGGCTGCCGTCGAGCATGCCGGTCAGGGCCTGGCAGCCCCGGATCACCACGCGCAGGAAGTCATCGAGGCGGCGCAGGTCGATGGTGCCGCTGAAGATGTCGCTGCATTCGAGAAACAAGCGGTTTACTTCTTCCCACACTTCGCGCGGCATGACTTCGCGCGTGGTACGCAGGTTCTCGCGAGCGGCTGCGAGCGCACCAAGGACCGAGCCGCTGTAGCGGCGGTCGGCGCACAGGAAGGTGAGCACGCTGGCCGCGTCTCGCTCGGTGTAGTACTCGTCGAAGATTTCATCCGCGCCGCTGATCGAGATCAGCGAAGACCAACCGAGGGTGGCGGTGCCGGGGAAGTCGAGCATCAGGTGACGGCTGACCCGCACCAGGCGGGCGGTGTCTTCAGCGCGCTCCAGATAACGGGCCATCCAGTACAGGTTTTCGGCTACACGTGACAGCATATTTTCAGCTCCCTTGTCCTTGTGTTTGTCCTTGTCCGCCGGTGTCGACGATCCAGGTGTCCTTGCTGCCACCGCCTTGTGAGGAGTTGACGACCAGTGAGCCCTTGACCAGCGCCACGCGGGTCAGCCCGCCCGTGGTGACATAGGTGTCGTTGCCGGAGGAGAGGATGAAGGGGCGAAGGTCGACGTGGCGCGGTTCAACGGCGTCGTCGGTGAGCGTTGGGGTGACGGACAGGCTCAGGGTGGGCTGTGCCATGTAATTGCGCGGATTGGCCTTGATCAGCTCGGCGAACTTGGCTTGTTCTTCCGGGGTCGAGTGCGGGCCGATGAGCATGCCGTAGCCGCCCGACTCGTTGGCGGGCTTGACGACGAGCTTGTCGAGGTTGGCCAGGACGTGTTTGCGGTCTTCTTCGCGCATGCACAGGTAGCTCGGCACGTTCGGCAGGATGGGGTCGGCATCCAGGTAGTAGCGGATGATCTCCGGCACGTAGGCATACACCACCTTGTCGTCGGCCACGCCGGCGCCGGGGGCGTTGCACAGGGCCACGGTGCCTTTGCGCCATGCGCGCATGACGCCGGGCACACCGAGGGTGGACTCGGGGTTGAAGGCCTCGGGGTCGATGAACAAGTCATCGACCCGGCGGTAGATCACATCGACGTGTACCAGGCCGTCGATGGTGCGCATGTAAACGCAATCGTCGGAGCCGACGATGAGGTCGGAGCCCTCGACCAGGTCCACACCCATCTGCTGCGCCAGGAAGGCGTGCTCGTAGTAGGCCGAGTTGTAGATGCCGGGCGTCAGCACAACGATGTTCGGCTCACTGATCTTTCGCGGCGACATTGCGGCGAGCATGTCGTAGAGCTGGGCCGGGTAGTCGTCCACCGGCAGGATGCGACCGGTCTGGAACAGCTCGGGCATCACCCGTTTGCTGACGTTGCGATTCTCCAGCATGTAGGACACGCCGGACGGGATGCGCAGGTTGTCTTCGAGCACGTAGATGGTGCCGTCCTTGTCGCGGACCAGATCGGAGCCGCAGATGTGCGCCCAGATGCCGCCGGGCGGACGGATGCCAACACATTGCTCGCGGAAATTGACCGACTGTTCCAGCAACTCGGCCGGGAACACGCCGTCCTTGATGATGCGTTGTTCGTTGTAGAGATCGTCGATGAACAGATTGAGCGCTTTCACGCGTTGTTTGAGGCCGGCCTCGACATGCGCCCACTCGTGGCTGGGGATGATGCGCGGCACGATGTCGAAGGGCCAGGCGCGGTCGATCATGTCGCCGTCGGAGTACACGGTGAAGGTGATGCCCATGACCTGGATCGCGACTTCGGCTGCGGCTTTCAGATCACGCACCTCGCTGACGTCCAGCGAGCTCAGGTAGTCGCATACCGCTTGAGCGGCAGGCCGGGGCTTGCCCGCGCTCGCCAGTAGCTCGTCGTACAGGCCTTCGCAGGCGTAGGTATTCCAATCTATTTGCGGCATGGCTCCTCCATGAGGCGGTGCAGGCAAAAGCTTGTGCATGCACTTGTTTGGGGCATTCAAATGGCCCGGCGTTTGAGCTGCAGGGCACTCCACTACTATACGCCAGCGCCGAAAATGACCACATGGCGCCATTTCAAGCGGGTTTTGGCCGTGTGTTCATACCCATTGAAGCGACGCGACATGTCGCCAGCGCTCAGGCTTGATGGAGTAATTGCAAGAAGCGTTCCGGCGGCAGCGCCGGGTGATGGAAATAGCCCTGGGCCATGTCGCAGCCGTAGCTCCGGAGCTGCTCGACCTGCGCCGCCGACTCCACGCCCTCGGCAACGACTTGCAGATTCAGGTTGTGCCCGAGCTGGATGATGGTGCGCACGATGGTGTCGCTGTCGGGGTCGCAGCCCAGATCGGCGATGAAGGCGCGGTCGATCTTGAGGTGGTTGAGCGGAAAGCGTTTCAGATAGGCCAGGCTGGAGTAGCCGGTGCCAAAGTCGTCGATCGATAGCCCGACACCGAGACTGGCGATGCCGGCCAGGGTCTCGCGGGTGGTGATGTTGTCTTCCATCAGCACCGATTCGGTGATTTCGAGAATCAGGTGTTCGGCCGCCAGGCCGGTGTCGGCCAGCACGGCATGGACCAGCTCGGTGAGCCCGGCGCGCCGAAACTGGATCGCCGACAGATTGACGGCCACAGGAATCGGGCGACCGCACACGGCGGCCCACTTGAGCGCTTCGCCGCAGGCCGATCGCAGCGCCAGTTCGCCGAGCCGTTGAATGTGACCGAATTTCTCGGCCACAGGAATGAAGGTGTCCGGGCCGATTCGTGTGCCGTCGGGCTCAATCCAGCGCGCCAGTGCCTCTGCACCGACCAGCGCACCGGTGCTCAGATCAAATTGCGGCTGATACCACCACTGGATGCGCCCGTCACGCAGGGCGGGGGCCATTCGGGACTCGAGATCAAACTGGTCTTCAAGCTCCCGGTTCATGTCCGCCGAGAAGAAACGATAGTCGCCGCGCCCGCTGTTCTTGACCTGATAGAGCGCGACGTCGGCTTTTTGCAGCAGGGT
>JBFIJC010000262.1:0-5656 GCA_041600915.1 Nitrogeniibacter sp. | reverse complement strand
GCGTTCTGGTGGCGTAACTGGCTCAATGCGGTGGCGCCGACCAATTTTCTGATGACCAATCCAGTGGCGCTGCGCAAAGCTGCAGAGACCTTGGGCGGCAGCTTGCACGCGGGCTGGCACAACTTTGTTGATGACATGCAGGCCGGCACGGTGCGCATGAGCGATCAGGACGGCTTCAAGGTCGGCGGCAATCTGGCCACCACGCCGGGTGAGGTGGTGTTTCGGAATGCGCTGGTCGAAGTCATTCACTACGAACCGACTCGCGCCCGGGTGCGGGCCCGGCCGATGGTCATCATCACGCCCTGGATCAACAAGTTCTACATCCTTGATCTGAATGAGCGCAAGAGCATGGTGCGCTACCTGCTGGACCAGGGGATGGATGTCTACATCACCAGCTGGAAAAACCCCGATGCCAGTCAGCGCGAAGTGAGTTTTGACGACTACATTGTCGACGGTGTTCACGCCACGATCGAGGCCGCGCGCGCGCAGAGCGGCCAGGCGACGGTGCACGCCGTGGGCTACTGCATTGGCGGCACCGCGTTGTCTACCTATATGGCGTGGGCCAACCGGCGCTTCGGCCCCGACGCGATGCCGGTGGCGGACTGGACCTTGCTGACAACTTTGGTTGATTTTCGTAAGCCGGGCGACATCGAGGTTTTTGTCGACGAGGCGAGCGTCAATTTCATCACCTCCGGCATGGCGCGCAAGGGCTATCTCGATGGTGGGCAAATGGCCTCGGCCTTCCGCCTCTTGCGCTCCAACTCCCTGATCTGGCACTTCGCCGTACAGAGCTGGCTCTATGGCGAAAAGCTGCCCGCCTTTGATGTGCTGTTCTGGAACATGGACACCACCCGCATGCCGTATCGCATGCATTCGTGGTATCTGCGGGAGCTCTATTTGCATAATCGCCTGATCGAGTCCGACGCGCTGACGGTCGCCGGTGAGAAGATCGATTTGCACCAGATTGCCCAGCCGCTGTATGTGGTGTCGGCCGAGGACGACCATATCGCCCCCTGGCAGCAGACCTTCCGCATTATCCATTTCGTGACGGCCGAAAAGCGGTTCGTGCTGTCGAGCTCCGGCCACATTCTGGGCATCGTCAATCCGCCGACAAAGCCCGCCAAGCGGCGCTACTGGGCCGACACCGCCCACCGGGCCGATCGCTGGGAGGCGTGGCGTGAGCGTGCAAAGCCCACCGATGGCAGTTGGTGGGACGACTGGATGCGCTGGCTCAAACCGCGCAGCGGCTCACAGGTCCCGGCGCGCCCGGCTGCAGATGCCACCCACCCCAGCCTCGCGCCGGCACCGGGTGTCTATGTGCATGAGCACTGACCGCCACTGACGTTGCGCGCGCATCGCGTCGAGCAGAGGTGAGGGCTCGGGCGACGCTCGACTAGAGAACGGGTGCGTCTTGACCGCCGGGGCGCGCCCCGGTTCTGTTCTGCCGAGCGCCGGACGGGGACAAAGCCGTCGTTTCAGCCCCGTCTTTCCATGATTTTACAAACCCGTTCGATATGGCCGAAATGGTCGGTTGATGCGTGTCAATGCGGTGCTCTGTCGGTGCGAGACAATCGATCCAGACACTCACAGAATTCACGGAGCATCGGACGGCATGGCACCTCTTTCCCAAAAAATGGCAGCGCATCACACCTATTGCGATGATGTATTTGCACGTGCCGAGGCTGCCGCCGAGCGCGGTGACTGGGACGCCTGTGCGCTGGCTGCGAATGCATTCCGGGACGATGTGCTCGCGCATTTCTCGACCGAAGAAGACTGTATCTTTCCGGCCTTCGAGGCGGCGACCGGCATGACCGAAGGCCCGACGCGGGTGATGCGCGGCGAGCATGCGCAGATGCGTGACCTGATGGCGGCACTGGTTGCTGCGGCCGACGCATCTGATGCCGATGCCTTTTCTGACGCCGCCGAAACCCTTTTGATTCTGATGCAACAGCACAACATGAAAGAAGAGAACATCCTCTATCCGATGTGCGACCAGACCGTCGGAAATGACCCGGCCGTCGGCGCTGCGGTCGAGGGGCTTGTTCAAAAGGAGTCCCATGACTGATCGCCTCCCGCCAATCGTCGTTGATGCGCGGCACTTGCTTCCGCCGGAGCCCATGGAGCGGACCCTGGAAGCGCTGGATGACATGCAGCCCGGCCAGGAAGTGCTGCTGATGATTCCGCGCCAGCCTGCGCCTTTGTTCGACATGCTGCGCAACAACGGATACACCTATACGGTGGAGCCGCAAGCAGATGGTGTGTTTCACATCACGATCCGTCAGGCGTCGGTCGATTGATCCGTTCGCGCGCAGACCTTGGGCGATGTGCGCTGTGCGCGCCCGGGTGGCCTAAGGTTCGGGCCTGAATCATGCAGGCCTTGTCCTTCGAGCAGGCGCCGCCGCCGTCGGTCCCGCTGCGCTTTTTCCTGACCGCGCCGCTGTTCTTGTTGCTCGCAGGCGTGCTCCTGCTGGTCGACGGCGAGGCGGTGATGGCGTCGCGATGGACGCCCGCGGCACTGGCGCTGACCCATTTGATGACCGCCGGTTTCATGCTGCAGGTCATGCTCGGCGCGCTGTTCCAGTTGATGCCGGTCGCTGCCGGCGCCAATTTGTGGCGCCCGAGTTTGCTGGCGCTGCCAGTGCACCTGCTGTCCGCCGTGGGTGCGCTGCTGCTGGTGGCGGCATTCCATCATCAGATCGACTGGGCGTATCAGTGGGGCGTGGCCGCGATCGGGAGCAGCGTTCTGGTGTTTTTCCCCGCCGGGATGCTCGCGCTGTGGCGCACGCCGGCGTCAAGCGATTCGCTGATTGCGTTCCGGTTTGCGCTGGCCGCGTTTTTTCTGGCGGTACTCGCGGGCGGCACGATGGCGCTCGCCCGCGCCGGCGTGATCGACACGCAATGGTTGCGCTTGTCCTCAGGCCATGTGGCGCTGGCAATCGCGGGGTGGGGCTGTGTGCTGGTCGCAGCCGTGGGCTACCTGGTGGTGCCCATGTTTCAGCTGACGCCGGCCTACCCCAAGTGGTTCACCCGCAGCTTCGCGCTGGCCATGATTCCTGCGCTGGGTCTCGGCATGTGGGCGTTGCACCCCACGGCCTGGTTGCCGCTGATTGGCTTGATCGCCTTGTTTGCCGGCGTCACGCTGGATCGCCAGCAGCGTCGGCGTCGCGCCAAACTGGACGCGACCTTCCGGTTTTGGCGTTTTGCGATGGGATGCACGTTGCTCGCGTGCGGGGGCGCGGCGCTGATGGTGCTCAATGTCGGTGGCAACGCGCTGCCGCTGGCCGTGGGTGTGCTGGCAATTCTGGGCGGCTTTGTGTCGGTGATCTCCGGCATGCTCTACAAGATCGTGCCCTTCATTCTCTGGCTTTACCTTCAGCCCAGAGTGAAGGGCGTGCCGCCGATGACGCGCATGCTCAATGAGCGCTGGGTGCTGTGGCACTGGCGCGTACATGTGGCGATGGTCTGTGCCTGCCTGATGGCAACGCTGTGGTGGCCCGCCGCGTACCTGGCGGGTAGTTTGTTGGTGGCCTCAGCCGCCTTGCTGGGCGGCCAGTTGATACGCGTGGTGAGTCGCGCTCGTGTGGCGTTGCGCCTGGCTCAGCCTTCGTAGTTGCGCAGTTTGTCGACGTTGTGCAAGGAAATGTGCTTGCCCTGGACTGTAATCAGGCCAGCGTTGCTCAAGTCGTGGAAGATCCGCGACAGGGTTTCAGGCGTGAGGTTCAGGCGAGAGGCGATGATCTGTTTGCTGGTTGGCAGGTCGACATCAACCTGGGCGTCGAGGCAGGGCGCATCGGGCAGCTGCTGAAGCAGATAGCCGACGACGCGCTGGGTGCTAGAGCGCAGCGAGTAGGACTCCACGTCGCGCACCATGCTGTGCAGGCGGATGGCCATGCCGGCCAGCATGCGGCGTGCAAAGCCGGGGTCCTGGTCAATCTGGGTGAAGACGGCGTCGCGTGTGATGTGCAGCAACAAGGTGTCGGCCAGGGATTCGGCAAAGACGGGATATTGCCGGTCCATGAACATGACGGCCTCACCGAAGCTTTGGTGAGGGCCGAGGATTTCAACGACTTTTTCGTTGCCATTGGGCGACGAAAAGGCCAGTTTGATCTGGCCAAAGATGACGTAGTAAAACCCTTTGGGCTGGTCGCCGCGCTGGAAAAGCATCTCGCCCTTCTGGATGCGTTTCTCGCGTGTGGCGTCGGCGACTTGTTGCAAGTCTTCCGGCGAAAGCGCGCTGAACAGCGGCATGCGACCGAGTAGTCCGTGGATATCGATTTTGTCTTGACTCATTTTTTGGGCAAGCGTCACCAGTAGCGGCAGAATGTACCACGCTCCCAAGCCCTGCGTAATGGGCACGTACATATCAGAAACTCATGATGAATCAGCAACTACCGACAACTCACTTTCGCTGGCTTCTGGCCGCACCTCATCGCGCCATGTTTTTTACCGGTGCCATGCAGCTGATACTCGCCATGCTGCCTTGGGCTGCCGAAATGATCGCGCGGCTCCTTGGCGTCGCTCTGCCGTGGGCGTGGCCGCCGGGGTGGTGGCATGCAATGCTGGCCGTTTACGGCATCTTCCCCTTCTTTGTGTTTGGATTCCTGCTGACCGCCATGCCGCGCTGGCAAGGCTATGGCGACTTGCCCGCAACGATGTTTCACCGACCGTGGTTCCTGCTGCTCGCCGGGTGGGGGCTGATCTACGCAAGCATGGTGTTGCCAGCCATTCGTGTGCCCGGCGTGGCCCTGGTTTTCGCAGGCTGGGCGTGGCTTGTGGTCATGCTTGCGCCAGTGGCGTTTCGAGCCGGAAACGGCCGCCTGCATGCGGTTCCGGCCTGGGTGGCCGCGGTCGTCGGCTTGATTGGCTGGGGGCTTTGGGGTGTGTTCGCCGCGACCGGTGATGGGGTGTGGGCGCGTGTGGCAATCGAGCTGGGCGTCTGGTGCTTCTTGCTACCGGTGTTTTTTACGGTCAGCCACCGGATGATTCCCTTTTTCTCCAGCGCCGTGCTGCCGGACTACGACGCCTTCAGACCGCCGTGGGCCTTGTTCATGATGCTCGGTGCCGCCCTTGGCCACGGCGTGCTGGTGCTGCTCGATGGTGCGGCGCTCACCTGGCTGATCGATCTGCCCGCTGCGGCGCTGGCGATCTTTCTGACGGTGCGCTGGGGCTTGGTGCGGAGCTTCGCTGTGCAGTTGCTGGCGATGCTTCATCTTGGCTTCATGTGGCTGGGGCTGGCGCTGACATTGTTCGGGGTGCAGAGCTTTGCGGCCTGGCAGGGCGTTGCCGTGCTGGGGCTCGCGCCGCTGCATGCACTGGTGATTGGCATGTTTGCGGTCGTGGCGCTGGGCATGGTGTCGCGTGTCACGCTCGGTCATTCGGGTCAGGCCTTGTCCGCCGATGCGATGACCTGGCGCCTGTGCTGGGCGGTGCAGGGCGTGGCCGTGCTGCGTATCGGGGCCGAGCTGTGGTTGGGCGCGAACGGCATCTTGCTTGTGCTGACCGTCATGTGCTGGCTGGTGGTTTTTGGATTGTGGGCCAAACGATATGTGCCGATCTACTTGCGGGCACGCGTTGACGGTCGGGCGGGGTAAGGGCGATGTATCTGGCAATCAAACATATTCACATCACCTGCGTCACGCTGAGCGGGCTGGGTTTT
>JBFIJC010000261.1:0-5705 GCA_041600915.1 Nitrogeniibacter sp. | reverse complement strand
TTCAGTGCATATCAATGGTCAGCCCGAAACGCTGAATACGCCGCTATCCGTTGCCGACTTGCTGCAGAGCAAGGGCCTGGCCGGCAAGCGGCTGGCGGTCGAGCGCAATGGCCAGATCGTGCCGCGTGGCGCGCATGCCGAGACGACGCTGGCCGATGGCGACACGCTGGAAATCGTGGTGGCCGTCGGTGGCGGTTGATTGTCTGGCATCCTTTCCTGATTCTCACTCGGTAGCCTTCCCATGAACGACGCTCTCGTCATCGCCGGCAAGACCTACGCCTCCCGCCTGCTGGTGGGCACCGGCAAGTACAAGGATTTCGACGAAACCCGCGCGGCGATTGACGCCAGCGGGGCGGCCATCGTGACGGTCGCGATTCGTCGTACCAATATCGGCCAGAACGCCGACGAGCCGAATCTGCTCGACTTCCTGCCGCCCGATCGCTTCACCCTGCTGCCCAATACCGCTGGCTGCTATACCGCCGACGACGCGGTGCGCACGCTGCGTCTGGCGCGCGAGCTGCTCGACGGCCACACGTTGGTCAAGCTTGAGGTGCTGGGCGATCCGGACACGCTGTTCCCGAACATGCCCGAAACGCTCAAGGCCGCCGAGACGCTGGTCAAAGACGGTTTCGACGTGATGGTGTACTGCTCGGACGACCCCATCCAGGCCAAAATGCTCGAAGACATCGGCTGCGTCGCGGTGATGCCGCTGGCCAGCCTGATCGGCTCGGGCATGGGCATTCTCAACCCGTGGAATCTGCGGCTCATCATCGAGCAGAGCCGGGTGCCGGTGCTGGTCGACGCCGGCGTGGGCACGGCCTCTGACGCGGCGATTGCCATGGAACTGGGTTGCGACGGCGTACTCATGAACACCGCCATTGCCAAGGCGCAGAACCCGATCCTGATGGCCTGCGCCATGAAGAAAGGCGTTGAAGCCGGCCGCGACGCCTTTCTGGCCGGGCGCATGCCCCGCAAAACCTACGCTGCCAGCCCCAGTTCGCCTACCGGCGGCCTGATCGGCGGCTGACTCCGTTCCCCGCCCGGCGCTCAGGCGTCGGGCCAGCTGACGCTCAATATGACTGACACCCACGACACACCGGATACGCCCGAGGCCGATGGCCGCATGTCGCATCGCGCCATTCGCAGCTTCGTGCTGCGCCAGGGCCGCATGTCCGACGCCCAGACCCGTTTCCTTGAAGCCAAGATGCCGGTGATCGGTATCGCCTACCGGAACAGCCGCATCGACTTGTCCGAGGTCTTCGGTCGGCAGGCCAGGCATGTGGTGGAGATCGGTTTCGGCATGGGTGATGCGACGGCCAAGATTGCGCAGGCGCTGCCGGACACCGACTTTGTCGGCATCGAAGTGCACGGCCCCGGCGTGGGCAATCTGTGCAAGCTGATCGACACCGACGGCATCCCCAATCTGCGCATCATCCAGCACGATGCGGTTGAGGTGTTGCAGGCCATGATCGCGCCCGATTCGCTGGACGGCGTGCATGTGTTCTTCCCCGACCCCTGGCCCAAAAAGCGGCACCACAAGCGCCGCCTGATTCAGCCCGAGTTCGTTGCGCTGCTGGCCAGCCGGCTCAAGCCCGGCGGCTATATCCACTGCGCTACCGACTGGGAAGCGTATGCTGTTCAGATGCTCGAGGTGCTGTCGGCCGAGCCCTCGCTGGCCAACACTGCTGATGACTATGCACCGCGGCCCGACTATCGGCCGCTGACCAAATTCGAACAACGCGGCCTGCGGCTGGGCCACGGCGTCTGGGATCTCGTCTTCCAGCGTCGCTGACACCGACCGAACCCGAGGATAGGCACGTATGTGGCGTTTTCTGACTGCACCGTTTCGTGGCGTCTGGCGACTTATCGATGGCTTGCGCCGACTGCTGGCCAATCTGCTTTTGCTCTTGCTGGTGGCGGTTATCGCGCTGGCCTGGTGGCTGAGCCGGGGGCCGGATATCGCCGATGGCAGCGTGCTGTTTCTGGCGCCCGAAGGCCGCCTGGTTGAGGCCGCGACGCCCCCGGCGCCCACCGATCTGCTGCAAGGCGGGCGGGGTGTCGGCGAAGTGGTGCTCGACGATGTGCTGACCGCCATCCGTCGTGCCTCGACCGATTCGCGCATCCGCGCGCTGGTGATCGAGACTGATCGCCTCGGTCCGGCGCCGATCACCAAGCTGGCCGCCATCCGCGACGAGATCGCAAGCTTCAAGGCCAGCGGCAAGCCGGTCGTCGCCCGTGCCCGCCGCTACAACCAGGCGCAGTACTACCTGGCTACCGCCGCCGACCGCATCATTCTCGCGCCCGATGGCTACGTACTGATGCAGGGTCTGGCCCGTTACGGCACCTACTACAAGCGTGCGCTCGATCAGCTCGGTGTGAAGGTGCAGGTGTTCCGCGCCGGCAAGTACAAATCCTTCGTCGAGCCCTACACCCGAAGCGACATGTCGCCCGAAGACCGGGCGGTCACCCGCGAGCTGCTCGATACGGTGTGGACTCAGTTGCGCAGCGATGTGGCCGCGGCGCGCAAGATTGCGCCGGCGGTGGTGGACGACTACGTGATCGGCTACCGCAACCTGATGGCGGCCGCCGGCGGCGATACCGCGCAGATGGCGAAGACCCAGGGCCTGGTCGACGACTTGATGGACGACAACGCCTGGGCGCGTTTCCAGCATTCCGAGCTCGGCCTCGATCCGACCCTGATCGCCGCCGCGCGTGTCGATGTGGATGGTTATCTCGCCGCGACCGATGGCTGGGCGTCGACCGATGGCGAGGCCATCGCCGTGCTCACCGCTCAGGGCGCCATCGTCGATGGCGACGGCCCGCCGGGTACCGTCGGCGGTGATCCCACGGTGGCCATGCTCCAGGCGCTGCGCGTTGACCCGCGGGTGCGTGCGGTGGTGGTGCGTATCGACAGCCCGGGCGGCAGCGCCTTTGCCTCCGAGCAGATCCGGCTCGCCATGCAGGCTTTGCGCGACGCCGGCAAACCGGTGGTGGCCTCGATGAGCTCGGTCGCCGCGTCGGGCGGCTACTGGATCGCTACCGGCGCCGACGAGATCTGGGCCGCGCCGATGACGCTGACCGGTTCGATTGGCGTGTTTGGTCTGTTCCCCGACGTGTCCGCGCCGTTGCAACGCCTGGGCCTGGATGTCGACGGCGTGGCCACCGCGCCGCTGGCCGGAGCGCTCGACCCGCGCCGTCCGCTGTCGGACGATGCCAGCGCAGCCCTTCAGATGGGCGTCGATCACACCTACGACCGCTTTTTGCAGCGCGTGGCCGATGCCCGCAACATCAGCCTCGATGCGGCCGATGTGGTGGCGCAGGGCCGGGTGTGGACCGGCAATGAGGCCAAGGCGCGCGGTCTGGTCGATCAGCTCGGCGGGTTGGATCAGGCGGTTGCCGCCGCCGCGCGGCTGGCCGGTTTGAGCAGCTATCATCGCATCGAGGCCAGCATGCCTTTGCCGATACGCCTGCAGGTCTTGCAGCACCTGCTGCCCGAACTGTCGTCGCCGGCCAGTGGCATTGGTCCGCAGTGGCTGTCGGCGCTTCGTCACGATGCGCTTGAGATGCTGAGTTGGAACGACCCCGACCATCTCTACGCGCATTGCCAGTGTGCGCCGCTCGCGCCGTGAAGCGTTTTGTTGCAGCTTGCCGGCGCTTGAGCGGGTACCCTGAACGGCCCAATGACAGGAAAGAGGCTGGAGCAATGGCGGGGAAGTGGCTGGCGATCGTGGGTGTGTCTGTGTGGCTGGCGGCGTGTAGTTCGACGCCATCGGTGTCGGTGGTTGAGGCTCCGCCCCCCGATCCGGTCACGGGTGAGCCCGGACAGATGGAGTTCTCACTCAGCAGCGGCCGCTATCGCTGCGACGCCGGTGAGACGGTGGATGTCTTCCGCAGCACCGAAGACCGGCACCGCATCAATGTCGGCTGGCATGGCGAGCTGGTCGCCCTGGCGCGCAACCCCTCGGCCTCGGGTCTGCCGCGCTACGAAAGTGCCAGCAGTGACCTGGTGTGGATCGATCTGCCGTGGAAGAGCGTCTTGCTCGACGACCGCAAGGGCAAGCCCCTGGCGAGTGACTGCAAACCGGCCTGAGTGTCGGTGGCATCAACAAAACGGCCCGCTGTTGCGGGCCGTTTTGCGTTGACGCGGGGTCGTGACCCAGTGTGGTGCTTGCGAAGCTGCCATACCGCGTAGGGTCGGCTTCAGCCGACCAAGGCGGGTTGAAACCCGCCCTACAGGGGTGGCGACAATTGCAAAGCAGACCACTAGTCGAGAAACATCTCCAGCAGGTCGTTGAGAAAGCGCTGACCTTTCAGGGTCGGGCGCAGGGTATTGCCGTCGATGTCGAGGAGCTCGCGGTCGCGGGCCGCGAGCAGTTTCGCTTCGATCACGTCGAGGGCAATGCCGGTACGCGCTTCCATCAGATCGGTGGGGATGCCGTCGATCAGGCGCAGGCCATTCATCATGAACTCGAAGGGCAGATCGGCCACGCCGATGCCTTGCTCGGTCTGCACGAAATCGCCATGGCCGTGCGCCGCCAGGTAGGCACCCGGATGCTTGTGGCGCATCTGGCGGACGATGCCGGTGTGGCTGGAGAGCTTGCTGTGCGCGCCGGCGCCGATGCCGAGGTAATCGCCGAAGGTCCAGTAGTTGAGGTTGTGACGGCAGCGCTTGCCCGGCAGGGCGAAGGCCGAGGTTTCGTAGTGCTGATAGCCGGCCTCGGCGAGCATCGTTTCCACCAATTGCTGCATGTCGGCGGCGACGTCGCCGTCGGGCAGTCTGGCTGGCGGGTTGTGATGGAAGGGCGTGTTCGGTTCGAGCGTGAGGTGGTAGCAGGACAGGTGCTGCGGGCCGAGCTCGATCGCGGTGCGCAGGTCGGCGGCGAGGTGGTCCATGCTCTGACCGGGCAGGGCGTACATCAGGTCGAAGTTGACCGACTCGAAATGGGTCAGCGCCAGCTCGGCGGCCTTGTGCGCTTCGGCGCCGGCATGGATGCGGCCCAGCGCGCGCAGGTAACGGTCTTCGAAACTCTGGATACCCAGCGACAGCCGATTGACCCCCGCAGCGCGGTAGCCGGCGAAGCGCTCGGCCTCGACGGTGCCGGGGTTGGCTTCCAGCGTGATCTCGGCCATGGGGTCGAGCGGCAGCAGCATGCGCACGGCGGTGAGCAGGCGGTCCAGCCCCTCGGCGCTGATCAGGCTGGGTGTGCCGCCGCCGATGAAGATGCTGAGCACCCGCCGGCCCCACACGTCCGGCAGGGCAGCTTCGAGGTCGGCGATGAGGGCGTCGACATAGGCCGACTCGGGGATGCCGTCCTGGTGCACCGCGTGCGAGTTGAAGTCGCAATACGGGCACTTGCGCACACACCACGGGAAATGAATGTACAGCGACAAGGGCGGCGGCGCGCTCAGCTGCGGCGTGGCCGGCGGGGTGGCGCGCTGCGGTCGCAGCGGGATGACGCGGCGTTCGCTCACGGCTGCGCCTGCAATGCCCGAACGCGTTCGAGCAGGTGTCGGCAGGCGTTGCCACGGTGGCTGAGCATGTTCTTCAGGGCGGCGTCGAGTTCGGCGGCGCTTTGCTGCAGGTCTTCCAGCCAGAACACCGGGTCGTAGCCAAAGCCGTGCTTGCCGCGCGGGGCGTCGAGAATGCGGCCGTGCCACTCGCCCTCGGCGATGATCGGCTGCGGGTCGTCGGCGCTGCGCACCAG
>JBFIJC010000260.1:0-5718 GCA_041600915.1 Nitrogeniibacter sp. | reverse complement strand
GTCGTGACCGCCGTGGCGGCCAACAACGCCAAGGACAGCGCGGCACCCAATCTGGTGTGTCGCTAGGGCCCTACTTGAGCACCTGAACGATCTGCGCGCCGAGCACGTATTTGCCCGACTCGGCCTTGTGGCAGCGCTTGACCTCGACCCGCACATGCAGCGGCGGGCGCTCCAGCCCGCCTTCGGGCTGGCGGACCAGCACGTCGAGCATTTCAGACAGGCTGGGCACGTAATCGCTCTCCAGCGTCATGCCGCCGGGGCTCAACTCAATGCAGTGCGCTGGCACGGCGGGCGCCTGGCCGGCGGGCTTGATCAAGGCATTGCAGCCCAGAGGCATTCGCCGGGTCGAGCGTCTATCGTCGTAAGGGTTCATGGCTGATCGCTATTGACGGCAGGTCTAAGGGGCCGGCGCGCAAACACGCCGAACGAACGCAAACACGGACATCCGGCCGGACGCCGTGCAATCCAGACAGATAACGGCTGCGAGACGAAAAACCGTAGGATTTTGTTTTTGGGCGGCCAAGACTCAGCGCGCCGGTTCGGTTCTGGCCGGCGTTTGCGGGTGCGGTGCGCAGTCAATCAACAGCGCCGACATGTCGTCATGCGCCGACGCGCCGGCGAGGTGCTCGGCCAGCGCGATACGCAACTCGTCGATGCGCATCCCCCTGGCGTGCGACATCAGCACCGCTTCCAGACGCAGCAAGCCAAAGCCCTCGGCCATGTCATTGGTCGCCTCGATCACGCCATCGGAGTACATCACCAGCTGATCACCCGGCTCGGCGGGGCTTCGCGTGACCTGACAGCCCTCATCATCGGTCTCGACCACACCGAGCGGCAGATGGCTGGACTCGAATCGCCGGCGCACCCGCCCGTCAGCGCCGAGCAGCGCCACCTCGGGCACGCCGCCCACCCACACCTCGATGTCGTCACCGTCGCTATTGAGGCACGCCAGCGCCGCGCCCACAAAACGCCCGATCGGCAATGAACGGTGCAAAACCGTATTGAGTTCGCCAACCAACTGCGCAAGTGGCACGTCGCGGGCGACCAGCGCATAAAACACCGGCAACACGGGCTGAACGCTGATGGCCGCCGACAGCCCGTGTCCGGTCGCGTCGGCCAGCATGGCGTAGAGCCTGCCGCCCGGCGAGCTGGCGGTCACCACGAGATCGCCCGAAAACCGGCGCGCCGGCATCACCGTGAAATGCACCCGGGGGTCGCGGAGCCCGGCGGCGTCGACCTGACTGGCCATGATCTGACGGGCCAGTTCCTGCTCGCGCTGCTGTTCGTCGTGGTAACGCTGGAGCCGCGCCGCGTTTTCGGCCAGCGCCGCATGTTGAATGAGCCGTTCGCTGATATCGCGCATCACGCCGATGTAGAGGCGGTGATCGTCGATGTGCAGCTCGGTCACCCCGACTTCAAGCGGAAAGACTTCGCCATCGGCCCGCTCGCCGTCGAGTTCGCGGACCGTGCCAATCATGCCCGCCGTGCCTCCGGCCAGATACGTTGCCAGCTGCCTGCCGTCTTCGCGTCCACCGGGCGGCGCCGCCAGCACGCCGACGCTCTTGCCGGCCAGGGCATTGTCTTCGTAGCCGAACATCTTGCACGCGGCCGGATTGGCCGACTGGATCACGCCCTGCTCATCGATGGTAATGATGCCGTCGATGACAGCGTTCGAAATGGCGTGCATGCGGTCGAGCAACTCGCGCTGCCGGCGCTCCATGTCGAGCAGTCGCTGCACGGTGCGCATCTTGGCCGCAAATACGGCAAAAGACACAGGCTTGACCAGGTAGTCGTCGGCGCCGGCATCCAGGCCCGCAACAATATCGGCATCGGTGTTGAGTGCCGACATGATGACGATCGGCGTCCAGATGTCGCCCTGCCGCTCGCGCACCAGCCGGGTGGCTTCGAAGCCGTCCATGCGCGGCATCATCAAGTCCATCAGGATCATGTCGGGCCGGCGCTGTTCAAAGCGTTCAAGCGCCTCGACGCCGTCAACAGCGAACACCGCCTCATGCCCCAGCTTGGCGAGAAACGCCGCCACCAGGTTGCGGTTGGCAGCAGTGTCATCCACTACAAGAACGGTCAGTGCTGCACTCGACATGGCATCGCTCGTTATTCTGCCAACTGGCGGAAGGTCGCAAAAATCATCCGTGCAACCGCCGGGCCGGCTATGTCTTTTTGCCTAGTGTGCCCGATTTTCCCATCGGGCAAAGCGACAAATGCCCGCAAGACAATCACCGCCACACAATTTTGCGAGACAACACCGCGATGCCCTCAGTGTCGCCGCTTACGCACCGTTGCCCGCGCACAGTTCCCGTTTCCAAGATATTCGAGCTCATCGAAGGCCAACTGCCGCGCCAGCGCAATGCCGCGTCCGTTGGGCGCAAACGCCCGTTCCGGCGCAAGTTCAAGAAACTCTTTCCAGGCAAAACCGCCGCCTTCATCTTCGACTGAAAACACCCAGGCCTGCGGGTCGGAAGTGACCGTGAGCCGCACATACTTGCTCTGATTCTCGGGCAGGAGCAGGCGACGCTGGACTTCGGCCTCCCATTCGCCGGCTTCGCGCAGACGGGATTTTTCCTTGAAGCAGATGTTCAGATTGCCGTGCTCGACGCCATTGACCAGCAGTTCGGACAGCCCCAGCACGACGACATCGGGCTCATCGCAAATGGATGCCGCAAGCGCAGCCAGGCCATGGGCCTCCTCCATGGTGCGAAATGCGAACACCCCGTGCTGCAGGGTCTGCAATGCATTGCGCTGAGCGGCCAGGCGCTCGGCCAGCGCGCGATGCTGATGCAAGTCGTCGAGCGCGGCGCGGACAATGCTCTGCAGGCTTTCCGGCTCGAAGGGCTTGGTGAGGTAGTAGTAGGCACCGGCGGCCAGTCCTTCGCGCACCTGCTCGGGGCTGGCGGCGGCGGTCTGCATGATGACGGGAATATCGGCCAGACGCCGGTCTGCCTTGATCCAGCGCAGCAGCTCCAGGCCGTCGATGCCCGGCATCATGCGGTCAAGCACCACCAGATCGAAATGCAGTTCGCCGCGACGCAGATACGTCCAGGCCTCCTCGCCGCTCTCGGCCATCTGCAGCAGATAGCCCGCGCCCTCGAGGTATTCACTGATGATGTCCAGGTTAAAGGGCTCGTCATCGACAACCAGAATACGGATTTGACTCATCGTTCCAGGTGCTCCTCCGCCAAGCTTTCATCGGCCGGCGAAAACGCCGGCAGCGTAATGTCAAAGCAAGCCCCCCCGCCTGCCATGTTTCGGGCGCGGATCTGACCGCCATGCGCACTCAGAATCTCGCGACAAATCGCCAAACCCAAACCCGTCCCGCCCGCACCGGTTCGTGTGGCACTACTTTGCACGAATTTATCGAATACAGCTTCAAGTTCCGCTTCGGGTATGCCGGGGCCTTGGTCAATCACGCGCAGGGCGACCGCATCGCGGTCTCCGGCATCGTCGGCACGGCGGCCGCAGGGCAAACTGGCATGTGCCATTTCCACGCGAATCTGCCCGTCCGACGGCGAAAACTTGATGGCATTGGACAACAGATTGCGCACCACCTGTCCGATCCGCTGCGCATCGCCGGCAACTGCGGGCACATCCGTGGCCATGTCGGTCGACAAGCCAATCCCTCGGGCCACCCGCAGCCCCTCGAGCTCATCAAGCACCTCCGCCACCACGCTCGCCAGCGACAGCGGCTGGATGTCGAGCTCCATGCGCCCGGCCTCCAGCTTGGACAGATCGAGCAGGTTGTCGACCAGCTTGAGCAGGCGATCGCCGCTGCTGCGGATGCGTTGAAAATAGTCCTTCAGCTTATCGGGCGTCGCTCGATCCGCCTTGTCCTCGCCCAGACGGGCATAGCTCAGCACCGCATGCATCGGCGAGCGCAGCTCGTGCGACATATTGGCCAGAAAGCGCGACTTGGCTTCGTTGGCCCGTTCAGCCACTTCTTTTGCCTCGATCAGGCTGGCGGTCTTTTCCGTCACCAGCTCAGCCAGGTGGTCGCGATGCTTGCGCAAGGCCTCGCGCGCCTGCTTCTCGTTCGAAATATCAACGGCCACACCAATGAAACCGACGACTTGGCCCTGATCATCAATCCGCGGCTCGCCCTTGGCCATCAGCCAGGCATAGCGCCCACCCGGACGACGCACCCGGAACTCCATCTGATACGCCATCCCGCTCCGGCGCGCCTCCCGGCCAACCTCCTTGACGGCGGCCAGATCGTCCGGATGAACATAGCGCAACCAGTCCACCCCCAGCGTATCCACCTGCCTCATACCCGTCAGCGTCAGCCATGCACGATTGGCATAGGTAATATTCAGCGCCGCATCGGCCAGCCAGATCACCACTGGCGCCGCATCGGCCAAGAGCCGGAAACGCGCCTCGCTCTCGCGCAAGGCGCGCTCCCGGGCTTTCAACTCAGACACATTGCGCAACACCACCAGCAAGCCGCCCGTACCCACCGGCGCCACCCGGGCTTCGTAATCCTGCATGTTGCCGTCGCCATCGGGCGCACGGTATTCCACGCACTGCAACTGGCCACTGAACTGAGCCCGGCGCAGCGTCGGCACCACTTGCATAAAGCGCTTCCGAGAAATGATTTCGTCCAGCGGCCGGCCAACGGCGGTATCCATATCCATGGTCAAACGCACGTCATCGCGGGTGCGCACCGCGACCAGACGCAGGTCGGCGTCAAACTGGACCAGCATGTCGGGTATGGCTGCGATGATCGACGCATTGGTCGCGTGCGCTGCCGCCAGCGCCACCTCCGCCGCCTTGCGCTCGGAGATGTCTTCCACCACGGTCCAGATCGCCGTACCGCCTTCGGCGTCGCGCATGACGGCACCACTGAGCAGCACGGGCACTTCTTTGCCATCGGGCCGGACAAAAGCGCGCTCATAGGGCGTCACCACGCCCTGATGCAAGGCGTCGATGGTCTTCTCGCGATCCAGCGCATGCAAGCGTGCCGGCGTCAGCGTGGCGTACCGCATGCCGGGCAGCGCATCTGCCGCCACACCAACGATCTGCGCAAACGCATCATTGACCCGCACGATGCTGCCATCGACCCTGACCATTGCCATGCCCAGCGGCGAGTTGCGAAACAGCGCATCCAGCTCGGCCAGCGAGGACTTGAGTGCCCGCTCCGCCCGGCGCAAGGCCGTCACATCGGTGATCGCCACGAGGATCACCGGCTCCCCGTCCAGGCCGGCAACACCCACCTTGCTGATCAATGCGTCGTGTTCATTGCCGTTGTCCTGGGTGAGGTGAAACTCCTGGGTGCTCACCGCGCCAGAGAGCGCCCGCGCATCCTCGGCCAGGTGCCTGGCCGACTGCCCTGGCAACACATCTTCTGTGCGCAAGCCGACGATTCGCTCGGCATCGCGCCCGAGAAACACGCCAGCCGCCTGGTTGGCGAGCACATAGCGATGGTCGACCGACTTGACCAGCACCGGATGCGGCAGGAAGTCGAGCACACGGGCGTAGAACTCGCGTGCGCGCTCCAGCGCCAGCTCGCGTTCATGCAACAGCGACACATCGGAGATCGCGCCGGCCACCCGCGTCACGCGGCCCAGCGCGTCCCATGCAGCCCGTCCGCGCACCAGCAGGTGACGGCTTCCGCCCATGGCGTTGGGTACCGAGATCGCCACCTCCAGCGCCTGACGATGGCGAAGATGCCCGCGCAGGGCGAGCAGCAAGACCCGCCGCTCGGCTGGC
>JBFIJC010000259.1:0-5727 GCA_041600915.1 Nitrogeniibacter sp. | reverse complement strand
GCCCATTGTCGAAGCAGCCGAGATACTCGCCCAGCTCCAGAGTGCGCAGGCCAAAGGGGCCTGGATTGGTCAGCGTGGCGAGCGCAAGCGCCGCCTCGGCGTGCCCGGCACTTAATGGCAGCAATCCGGTTTCGTCAGGCGCGTCGTCGGCCGGCACCCCACCCGCCCACAGCATGCGAAACATGCTGGATTCGGCCTCAAGCCGCCAACCCGCCGGCACCACACCGGTCCAGCCGGCGCAATAGAAACGCTCGCCTGCCTTGCAAAATGGCTTGATCGCCGCGAGGTCGGGTTGCGCCATATCGGCAAATCCGATGATCGGTGAGAAGCCAGGCGCGTAGCGACGCACGCTGTCCGTCCCCACCGAATATTTGGCGTGCGGCCCGGACAAGGCGTGCCAGAGAATATTGTCGAGTATGGGATTCATCAGAGGTCCAGTGGGCGGCCATCCCGCTCAATCACGCAGCCAGCCAAGCGTCACCAAAAATGCCGCGACCCGTTCATTGGTCGCATCAAAGTACGTCCGGTCATTCTCGCGCAGATTGAAAAACCCGTGCCGCGCGCCTTCATACAAGGCCAGCTCGCAGCGCCCGCCAGCAGTGACCGCTGCATCACAAAACGCCTGGGCGCTGGCCACCGGCACTTCGCGGTCTTCGGTGCCGAGCAATATCAGACTCGGCGGCAGCCTCGAATCGACCTGTTGAAGCGGCGACACGGCCTGCCAGAATTCAGCCACCAGATGGTGATCCGGCTTGCCCGGCGACAGATCGAGCATGGGGTTGTACAACACCAGCGCCGCCGGCCGGATGCCTTCACTCAAACCAAGCATCGCCGCCAGCTGCCCGCCCGACGAGCCGCCGCCCACCGCGATTCGGGCCGGGTCGACCCCAAGCGTACGCGCATTGGTCAGCAGATAGTCAAAGGCCGCACGCGCGTCGTCCACCGCGGCGCGCGGGTCGGTACCATGGCGCGATTCAATCCGGTATTCGGCGCTGATGCAGTGGATGCCGCGCGCCGCAAAGACACGGCACTGTGGAAAAAACGCCTCGGGGCTGCCGAATTGCCATGCGCCGCCATGAAACAACAACACGGCCGGCGCGCCTGCCGACGGCGCCTCGCCTTTTGCGTCAAACACATGCATGCGCAGATCGTGGCCATCCACGGATCGATAGACCACCACGCGATCGGGCCCCTCCAGCATCCCCACCACACGCCGAACCACCGCCGGGCCAAAAGCCAGCGACAGTCCGAGCGCGAGTCCGGCAAGAAAGTAGAAGAGTTTGTGATCGAACATCGATGCTTGCCCTAGGCTCGGATCTCGCGCCACACGGCACCCGTCAGCGCCGGCAATGACGCGGGCCGAAGCGGGAACACCGAAAACGGCGTCCCGGCTGCCGCCCAGACGGTCTCGAAGCGCTGCAGGTCTTCGTCGAGTACCAGCTTGACAGGCTGCGCATGACCGAGCGGCGCCACACCCCCGATGGCATAGCCGGTCGCGGCGCGCACAAAGTCGGCATCGGCCCGGGCCAGCGCCTCGCCCACGGCCTCCGCGACCTTGGCTTCGCTCACCCGGTTGTCACCGCTGGCTACCACAATCACCGCCTGACCACTGGTCTTGCCGCGAAACACGATGGACTTGGCGATTTCGGCCACCGAGCAGCCAATCGCCGCAGCGGCTTCAGCGCTGGTGCGGGTGGCTTGTTCAAACTCGACCACCTGCGTGTCGATGCCGGCGTCGCTGAGCAGTTGCGCCGTGCGCAAAGCCGTGGGGTGTTGGGCGGGTTTCATGGTCGTCTCTTGCTGGGAGCCACTCTCAGATGGCATTGCACCATTGCAAGGACGGATCGTGCAAGACGGGCACGTGGGGCGATGTGCCGACCGAACGACAGCCGAGTCTCGCCCCGCCACTCACTGCTTGGCAAACAAACGGCCAATATCGGCAAAGGCCTTGAACTCCAGCGCGTTGCCCGACGGGTCGAGGAAAAACATGGTGGCCTGCTCGCCGGGCAGGCCGGCGAAGCGGATGTGCGGCTCGATGATGAAGCGCACGCCGGCCGCCTTCAGCCGCTCGGCCAGCAGGTCAAAGTCGGCCATTGTCAGCACCACACCAAAATGCGGCACCGGCACGTCGTCGCCATCGACCGCGTTGCTGGCTTGGCGGCCACCCCGACCTGGGGCGAGATGGGTGACGATCTGGTGCCCGAAGAAGTCGAAGTCGATCCAGTGATCCGAGCTGCGCCCTTCGGGACAGCCGAGCACCTCGCCGTAAAAACGACGGGAGGCGTCTAGATCATCGACGGGAAAGGCGAGATGAAAGGGTTGGATGGCCATGATGAATCTCCTGTTGGGGAGCTTCATTGTGCACTTTTCGCCGGTAGCCGTTAAAGCCTCGCGCTTGCCACCGCCCGGATTCACCCGGCCAACATCATGGCCGGCAGATGCCGGTCCTAGGCCGCGACCAGTCGCCGCCGCAGCCAGCCACTCATGGCATCGACCGCCAGTGACAGCAACAGCATGGCGACAATCAAGGTGGCCGCCTGCGCCTCATGGAACAGCGACAGCGCGTAATAGAGCTGCGCGCCGAGGCCGCCGGCGCCGACAAAGCCGAGAATGGCGGCCACGCGAATATTCATTTCCCAGCGATAGAGGCCGTAGGCCACCCACTGCGGCGCCACCGCAGGCAAAGTGCCATACAGAAACGCTGCGACCGCGCCGCTGCCCGCGCCACGCAAGGCCGCCTCAGGCGCAATCGGGGCATTCTCCAGCGCCTCCGAATAGAGCCGGCCCAGCACGCCGGCGGTGTGCAGCGCCAGCGCCAGGGTGCCGGCGAAGGGGCCGAGACCGGCGGCGAGCACGGTGAGGGTGGCCCAGACCAACTCTGGCACCGAGCGCAAGAGATTGAGACAGAAGCGCGCCGCCGCCTGTGCGGGCCGACCGAAACGACCGCTGGCCGGCAGCGCGAACAGCACACCACCGACCACCGCGAGCAAGGTGCCGATCAGCGAAATGGCCAATGTCTCGATGGCGCCCTGCCCGACCTTGGCCAGGAAGGGCTGCGAGAGGTCGGGCGTGGCGAAGCGTTGCAAAAACCCGAGCAACTCGCCCAGGCTCTGCGCGCCTTCGGCAAAGCCGGCAACGAGATCGAGCCGCCACACACCGGCAACCACCGCCGCCAGCACACCCGCGCTAATCAGCAAGCCCCGATGCGGCAAACGCTGCGCCACCATCAGCACACCTGCCGGCGCAGCCAGGCGCTCAGGGCATCGGCCGCCATCACCAGCAACAAGAAGGCGATCAGGATGCTGCAGGCCTCACCGCCGTTGAGCATCTTCATCGACTGGTCCATCAGCTGGCCGAGCCCGCCGGCGCCGACAAAGCCCATCACCACCGAGGCGCGCACCGCGCACTCCCAGCGATAGACGGTATAAGACACCAGCTCGTCCGAGGCCACCGGCAGCAGCCCATAGCCGAGCGCGCCGAGTCGGCCGCTGCCGGCGGCGAGCAAGGCGCGGGTCGGGGTGAGGTCGGTTGATTCGAGAATTTCGGCATACACCTTGGCGAGCATGCCGCCGTAGGTGATGGCCAGCGCAGCCACGCCGGCGGCCGGACCAAGGCCGAAAATGCGCACAAACACCAGCGCCCACACCAGCTCGGGCACGCCCCGCAGCACCAGAGTGAGGCCACGCGCGAACAGACGAACTGCTTCGGAAAACGGTCGCAGCCGACCATCCAGCCGGCCGACCGACAAGCTGCGGGTAGACAGCAGCGCCAGCGGCACGGCAATCAGCATGGCCAGGGCGATGCCGACGGTGGCAATGGCAAGCGTGTCGAGTGTGGCCGCGGCCAGCAGACCGAGAAAGTCGGCCTCGGTCGCGGGCGGCAGGAAAGTGGACAGAAAGCCGCCCAGCGTGGCGAGATTGCCCGGCGCGAACAACGCTGCCGGATTGAATTCGGCAATCTGCAGCAAGGGCCACAGCACGCACACGCCGAGCACCAGGGCGGTGGCCCGGCCGCGAGCGACCGGATCGCGCGCCACGGTATTCATGCGCAGCGCGTCAGCCGTGGGCGCGGAGCGGACTCGGGCGTCTCCACCACCTCGCTAACGGGGGCGCCGGCATACAAGGCGTCGATCTCGGCCGGCCCGAGCTGCGCCGCCGGCCGATCGAAGGCCACACGACCGTCGCGCAGACCGATCACCCGCGAAAATTCTGACAGCGCCAGATCGACCGCATGCAGGCTGGCGATCAATGTGACGCCACGCTGTTTGGCATCCTCGTTGAGCGCCACCGCCACCGAGCGGGCCAGTGCCGGGTCGAGCGCCGAGACCGGCTCATCGGCCAGCACGAGCTGCGGCTGCTGATAGAACAGCCGCGCCAGCGCGACTCGCTGCAACTGCCCGCCGGAGAGCTGATCGCATCGGTCGAACAAGCGATCCGCCAGTCCGAGCGGTTCGAGCACAGCCCGTGCGCCAGCGATATCCAGCGGATAGACCAGCGAGGCGACGGCGCGCCACAAGGGCCACTGCCCGAGGCGTCCGGCCAGTACGGCGGTGACAACGCGCTGGCGAGGCGGAATCGGCGGCGCCTGATGCATCTTGCCGATGCGAGAACGCAAGCCCTGCAGCGCACGGCCATTCAAGGACCAGGGATCGACCCCATCAATCCGCAACTGCCCGACCGTCGGCCGCAGGCTGGCACCGATCACACGCAGCAAGGTGGTCTTGCCGGCACCCGAGGGGCCGATTACCGCGACCCGCTCACCGGCTGTCACCGACAGATCGATACCGTCGAGTGCCAGCCGGCCCCGCGCATGCGCGACACAGACGGCGGAGAGCGAGATCACGATGCTTACTTGAGCAGACCGGCCGCGCGGGCAGCCGATTCGATGCCGTCGTAGTTGGCCGACTCGGTCGGGATGAAACGCGCAGCGCGTTGCAGATCAAGAATGGCCTTGTGCTCGGCGTTCGCCGGATCAAGCGCCAGGAAGGCGGCCTTGATCTTGGCTTGCAGGCCGGCATCGAGATCGCCGCGCACCGTCCAGTTGTAGTCAAAATACGGCGGCGTGGTGGCAAACACGCGCACCTTGGCCGTATCCACCTTGCCGGTGGCAACCAGCTTGTCCCACACCGAAGCATTGAGCGCGCCGGCGTCGACCTTGCCCGCGGCAACGAAGGCGGCGGTGGCGTCATGCGCGCCGGAGAAGGCGATGTTGGCGAAATCGGTGTCGGGCGCGATCCCTTCCTTGCCGAGGAAGAAGCGCGGCATCAGGTGACCCGAGGTGGACGACGGCGAGCCGAAGGCAAAGCGCTTGCCCTTGAGATCGGCAAAGCTCTTGATGTCGTCGCTGGCGGTGATGAACTTGGAGGTGAAGCGGGCATCTTCTTCGCGCTGCACCAGGGGCACGGCGGTGCCGTTGGTGCGCAGCTTGGCCTGCACATAGGTGAAGCCGCCCAGCCAGGCCAGATCAACCTTGCCGGCGCCCAGCGCCTCGACCACGGCGGCGTAATCGGTGACCGGAACGAACTTGACCGGCATGCCGATCTGCTGCTCAAGATAGGCGCCCAGCGGCGCGAACTTGCGTTGCAGTTCGGTCGGGGATTCGTCGGGGATGGCGGACACGCGGAGGGTGTCAGCCGCAAACACGGGGCTTGCCGGCAACGCAAAAGCGAGACCGGCAGCGGTGAGCGCGCGCAGCATGGCGCGACGCATCGACAACTGCATCATGGTG
>JBFIJC010000258.1:0-5750 GCA_041600915.1 Nitrogeniibacter sp. | reverse complement strand
GCCTTCGTCAATGCCGGCTGAACAATGGCCTGAATCTCGGCGAGCTCGGCCAGAATCTCATCACGTTCGTCGATATACGCGAAGCCGCCCCGCACCAAGGTGCTCAGCACCGAAAACACCAGGCCCGCCATGATCGTGGCGAGCAACATACGCACCGCGATTCGGCTGCGGCCTTCCGGCATCCCCTGCGCCCCTTGGGCGGCGTCAGCACTCACGGCTTGCCAGAACCCGGACGGGGCAAACGCCCCTCGCGACGCAGGGCGTCGAGCGCCTCCCGGAAGCGCTCAACCAGCGCATCCGGGGTGTTGAGGCTGAAGGCCATATACAGGCCATCGCCGCCCAACTCATCCAGCTTCAGCTCTGCCGTCAGTTGCTGATCCGGATCGTCACCGGCCTGGCGGACCAGGTAGTCCGCGACCACGCCATTGCTCACCCACAGGTCGACCCGCCCGAGCTTGAGCTTCTCGTAGTTGTGCGCATAGCGGTTGCTCGACTGGAGGTTGCGTTTCCGGTCAAAACCGCGTTCGAGCAGGAATTGCTCACCCACGGCCTGATAGACCGTCGCAATTCGGTAGCGCTTGGCATCATCAAGCGTCTTGAGGCCAAGTTCATGGCCCCGCAAGGAGTATAGAAACCACTCCGATGGCGCGACCTGCCCCACCCATTTGAAGAGCGCTTCGCGCGCGGGCGTACGCGTGATCGAATAGATCAGGACATTCTCCGAGCCCTGCGCCAGATCGTAGGCGCGTGCCCAGGGCATCAGCTCGATTGGCGCATCGACCCCCACCTTGGCGAGTACCGCGCGCACAACGTCGGTGCTCACGCCGACCACGACCGCGTCCTTGGCATAGTTGTAGGGCGGATAGTCTTCGGTCACCACACGAATGTCCTGCGCGCCCACGCCGACCGCGCCGCCCATGACCAACAGCAGCGCGCCGAGCATACGCAGCGCCCAGCCCCTCGCCGCCCGGCGCCACGCGCGCTCGGACCCGCCATTGTGTTGCACTCCAAAGTCGCAGCTTTGCATCAATAACCACCCGTCATGACTGCCGACCAGGCAAAGACTGGCGACAGCCGGCCAAACAGCGCCTTGACAACCCTCTTTGCATTTGACCGACAATGAACCTGTCGGCACCCGACTGCGGATGCCTCGCCTTCATATATAGATCTTCGGCAATCTGATAGCGATCTTGAGCGAACCGGAGCGAAGAACGCGCATGTCGTGCCGGCGAAGATCACCGGACGCACCGATGATGGCTGCGACCGCACGATCCGCGCTCAAAGCATGCGACGATACGGCTCACCGCCTGCCGCATCAGGAGCCCTCGCGTGCTGTCCGTTCTCGCCGTCACCTTTCCGTTTTTTGCGCTCGTGCTATGCGGCTATATCGCCGTGCGCCGTGGTGCACTGCCCTTGCCGGCGATTCCGGGCTTGAACGGTTTCGTGCTGTTTTTTGCGCTGCCCTGCCTGCTGTATCGCTTCGGCGCCAGCACACCGATTGCGCAGTTGCTCGACCCCAGCGTGATCGGGGTCTATCTGCTGTGCGCGCTGATCATGGTGGGCACCACCGTCGCGCTCACCCTGGGCGGGCGGATCGACTGGAACAACGCCGCCTTTGGTGCGCTGACCGCGGCCTTCCCCAACACCGGCTTCATGGGCGTGCCGCTGCTGGTGGCGCTGCTCGGCGCGCGCGCGGCGGGGCCGGTGATCGTCACCATATTGGTGGATCTGCTGGTCACCTCGTCGCTGTGCATCGCCTTGTCGCGGCTTGACGGGCGTAGCGCCGGTGGTGCCCGGGCGGCGGCCGGCAAGGCGCTGCGCGGGGTGGCGGGCAATCCCATGCCGTGGGCGATTGTGCTGGGCGGCATCAGCTCGGCCGTCGGGCTGACGCTCTACGGTCCGCTGAACAAAACCATCAGCCTGCTGGCCGACGCCGCCTCGCCAGTGGCGCTGTTCACCATCGGCGCAGTGCTGGCGCGCTCGCAGATGACCAGCACCGACCCGACCCCGCTGGCCGACTATGTGCCGGTGGCGCTCAAAAAACTGCTGCTGCACCCGCTGCTGGTGCTGATCGTCGGCGGCATCGCCATCGACCTCGGTCTGCCGCTCGACCCCTTCGCGCTCACCGTCATCGTGCTGGCGGCGGCACTGCCCAGCGCCAGCAATGTGTCGCTGCTGGCCGAGCGTTTTGGTGCCGACAACGGACGCATCGCGCGGGTGATTCTGGTGTCGACGGCGGTATCCTTCTTTACCTTCTCGGCGGCCGTCGCCCTACTGGCCTGAGGCCTCGGCCACAAAATTGAGCACGTCATTGACGAAGCGCTCGCGCTGCCACAGGTGGGGCGCATGGTCGACGTCTTCATAAATGTGCAGCAAGGCGTTGGGGATGCTGTCGCGCACATAGTGGGCAACCTCGGTGCCATAGAAATTGCTCGCGCCGCCATAGACCAGCAGTGTCGGCAGCGGAATGCCTTGCAGCACATCGCGATAGTCGGCCGCCGTCAGGCTGGCCCAGCAGTCGATCAGCGGCTGGGCGGCCACGCTGGCCAGACGCCGCCGGGCCGATTGCATGGCTTCGCCATTTTCGTCATAGCGCAGCCGCGCCGCATCGTTGTGACCATGCGCGACGAGGCGCAGCACGGCCTCGGCGAAGTCGGCCTGCAAGTCGCGCATGAAGGCGGCGTTACGCGCGGTATCGAAATCGCCATAAATGCCGCAGCGCCAGCCCGGCCCGGTGACCAGGCGCGGCGACTGATCAATAAACACCAGCCGCGACAGTCGCGCATGGCCGAAGTCACGCAGGTATTGCCACAGCGTCAGCGCGCCCATCGAATGACCGACCACGGTCGCCCCATCGAGTGCGTAGTGATCGATGACGGCCGCCAGATCCCGCGCCATGCGCTGCACGGTCGGCGGCGTGGCGGTTCGCAACGGGTGGCCGCCATGGCCGCGCGCATCCCAGCGCAGCACGCGGTGATGTACCTCTAAGTCCGCCATGAACGGATTCCAGTCGCGGTGCGAGGCCGTCCAGCCGTGGAGCAGAATCAGCGGCGAACCCTCGCCCGAGATCTTCAGATGCAGGCGTTCGCCGTCATCGGCGGTGAAGTGTTCCATGGCAAGCCTCGTCCGGTTGAGCGGGCAGAGTATAGAGCGCCGCTAACGCCGGGATACATTGAAAATCTGGCGTTTTGATCGTTTCGCACATAGATTGAAATGACGCCGTACTGGCGCCAACCCCAGGAGAACCCCATGACAAAAATTCGCTCACTCGTGTTTGGCCTGTGCGCCACCGCCCTCTCATCACTGGCCATGGCCGGCGGCAGCGTGCATTTCATCGAACCGGTCGATGGCGCCACCGTGGCGCAGGAGTTTGCCGTCAGGATGGGGGTCGAGGGCATCAAGGTGCAGGCATCCGGCGCGCTGATGGACGGCACCGGCCACCACCACCTGATCATCGATGGCAAGCCGATTGCGGCCGGCGTGGTCGTGCCCGCCGACGCCACCCACCTGCATTTTGGTAAGGGCCAGACCGAAACCATGCTCAAGCTCGCGCCGGGGCAACACACGCTGACCCTGCAATTTGCCGACGGGCTGCACCAGTCCCTGGGGCCAGACCTGAGCCAGACGATCACCATCACCGTCAAGTAAGCGCACGCCGCTGACATGGCGAATCTCGACGGCCAACTGCTTTTCGGCTTGCTGGTCTCGCTGGCCATCGCCGCCATTGTGGCGTGGTGGCTGGCCGGGCGATACCGCAAGGCCATGCTGCGGCTGATGAGCACGCCGACGCCACCGCGCGATACGACCGTGGCAAGCCCCATGACCACGGTGGTGGGGGCCACCGCAGCGCCCGCCCGCTTCGATTCGGCCATCAACCACCGCCAGAATCGCCGCCTCGCGGTGGTGCTGGCGGGCATCTCGATTCTGCTCGGGCTGTCGGCCAGCGCCTTCGAGCTGCTTGCCGTGCATACCGACCCGGGCTTTGGTCTGAATCGCTGGCTCATCCTCGCGGCGGTGTACACCTGGCCCGTGGTGCCGGCACTGGGGCTGCTGTGGCGCTGGTCGGTGTGGCGCACTATCGGCGGCGTGGCGGCCTACATGCTGTGCCTCGTACCCATCATTCTGCTCGGCTCGAACGCCGCACAGACGATGACCATGGTTGTCGGCTGGCTGGCATCGACTGTCGCCCTGCCGATGATCAGCCTGCTCGGTCTGGCCGCCTCGGGGCGCATCCGGGCGGTGGCGCCGCTGCTTTTTCCAGCCGCCGTGGTGCTGGTGGGCGCCTCGCTGATCGGGCTGGCCTGGGCGGCGTCGATGGTGGACGCGCCGCCCGACACACTGCTCACCCTGCTCGACGCCATCGGTGCGGTGCCCACCATTTTCGTGTTCATCGTCGCGCCGTGGGCCGTTGGCATCTGGCCGGTGGTGGGCGTGCTGCGCGCCCTGGCGGCGGCCTATCGGCACAAGCGCTTCTCGGAGCAGGCCTATCTGTTTAGCCTGTTCTGGCTGGTGGTGCTGATCGCCATGGCCTTGCCGAGCATTCATGCGGTGGGGCTGGCCGCCTTCGGCATCGTGCTGGTGTGGCTATGGGTGCCAATCGGTTTTGCGCTGGCACGTGACTGGCTGGCGCCGCCGGCGGCCCCGCCGACGCTGCTGGTGCTGCGGGTGTTCCGGCGCGACGCGGCGGTCGAAGCGCTGTTCGACGCCGTCACCGAGCGCTGGCGTGCCACCGGCAACACGGTGCTGATTGCCGGCACCGATCTGGTCAGCCGCACCCTGGACGCCGACGACCTGTTCGTCTTCCTTAGCCGCCGACTGCGCGAGCGCTTCATCCTCCAGCCGGAGGACATCCCGCGCCGGCTGGCCGACTTCGATCTGGCGCCCGACCACGACGGCCGCTATCGCATCAACGAGTGCTATTGCGGCGACGCGACCTGGCAAGGCGCGCTGCAAACGCTGGTGGCGCACTCGCATGCGGTGCTGATGGATTTGCGCGATTTTCGCGCCGAGAACGGCGGCTGCCGCTTTGAATTGGGCGAATTGTCACGCGCCACGCATATGCAGCAGATCGTGATTCTGATCAACGAGCACACCGACCGCGCCACCGCCGAGGCCGACCTCGGCGAGGCCGGCCGGCGAGTGCATTGGGTGGACATGACCGAGCGCCGTCGCCACACCGACCGCGCCGTGCTTACCGCGCTGCTTCAGCCTGCGCTCAGCTCAGACGCAGCGTCGGCGTAAGCACGTTCGAGTCGAGCACCAGTTCGATCAGCGCAGCTTTGCCGGCGGCCTGCGCTCGCGCAAAGGCGGGCGCGAACTGATCGGTGTCGGTCACCCGTTCGCCGTGGGCGCCGTAGGCCTGGGCCAGGGCGACAAAATCGGGGTTCTTCAAGGCGGTGGCGGCGACGCGGCCGGGATAGTGTTTTTCCTGGTGCATGCGGATGGTGCCGTACATGCCGTTGTTCACCACGATGAAGATGATCGCCAGGTCATGCTGCACGGCCGTGGCCAGCTCCTGCCCGGTCATCATGAAGCAGCCGTCGCCACTCCAGGCGATCACCATCCGGTCCGGATGCGCCAGCTTGGCCGCCACCGCTGCCGGCACACCGTAGCCCATGCTGCCGCTGGTCGGCGCCAGCTGGGTGTGGAAGCGACGGTAGCGGAAGTAGCGATGCAGCCAGATGGTGTAGTTGCCGGCGCCGTTGGTGAGGATGGCGTCGTCCGGCAGGGTGTCGTTCAGCCAGGTCATG
>JBFIJC010000257.1:0-5791 GCA_041600915.1 Nitrogeniibacter sp. | reverse complement strand
TTCGAGGCGCTTGGCTTCGGCCTGGGCGCGCAGGCGGTCGAGGTCGATGGACAGGCTGTCGAGTTCGCGCTCGGCGTTTTGCTGCTCTTCGCGCGCGACGTCGTAGTTGTCCAGCACTTCCTTGTCGCCGAAGACGTCGAACACCAGTTCGAGTAGCGCCTTTGGCGCGTACTCGCACAGCTTGTCGGTGTCGCCTTGCTCCAGCGCCAGCACCTTGGCGATGGCCGGGGTCAGGCCACCGGCGGCGAGGCGACTCTGGTAGTCGCGCAGGCCGATCCAGTCGTTGCTGGTGTCGAGTGCTTCGATGTCGACATCGTCATCGACAATGGTGTAGTCGCGCGTCCATTCGCCTCCGGCGCGGCGGATGCGGCAGGCGAGGGTGACGGTGTCGGCCAGACACGGAAAAAACGGCCGGCGGCCGGTCGCGCCGGGCAGGTTGGCGACGGTGGCGCGAATCCACGCATGGCTGCGGTTGGCGCGGCGCACATAGCGGCGGAAGTCGCGCTTGCCCGAGCAGCGCAGCGCAAACAGCGTGCGGAGCGCGTCGAGCAGGGTGGTCTTGCCCGAGCCGTTGGGGCCGACGATGGTGATGATCTGGGCGTCCAGCGGCAGCGTGAAGCGGCGCCAGAAGTCCCAGTGGACCAGTTCGATCTGTTTGATATGAAACATTGGCTGGGCGTCTGGTCAGCGCAGGCTGCGGCCGCAGCCGCCATCCTGCAATCGTTGTTGATAGCGTCGCTTGCTTTCGGTGAGGCGCTGCGCACGGCTGCGATCCGTTTCGCGGGCAATGCGTGCGTCCAGCTTGGCGACGGCGCTTTGGTAGCGCGCGCAGTTGCGGTCGGGCTGAACCGTTGTTTGCCGATCGTTGCTGGCGTCGTTGCCGCCGGCGCGGGCACTGCTGAGGGCCAAGGCGGGTGATGCGCTGAGCGCGATGAGCAGCGCCAGGGAGCATGAGGCAAAACGGGTCATCAGAAAATCTCGGAACCGGGTTCAGGCATGTCGCCATCGAATTCGTCTTCATCGTCGGCGCCGGCGAGTGCAAAGGCGTCGGCGGCGGGCGGCGGGTGACCGGCATCGGAGAGCACACCGGCGAGGGTGCCGTGGATGATGCGGTCGGCCATCAGGCGGTAATCGAGCGCGACGTCGAGCAGCGGGCCTTCAAGCAGCATGCCGCCGCGGCGCTCGATAAAGCCGAGGCGGGCGAGCCGGCCGAGCATGAAGTTGCGTACTTTGGTTTTGCCGCCCAGGCGCGGGCCGAAGTCGGCAATCAGCGAGGCTTCGGACACGCCGGCCGACACTTCGGCGCCGTGGGCGACAGGCTGTTCGGCGGCAAACAACTCCTCCTGACCTTCGTTGGCGAGGTTCTGGCGGGTCACCTGACGCTCGCGTTTGGGCAGGATGATCAGCGCCCACAGCACCACCAGCAGCGCGATTTCGTCGCGGGTGAGTCCCATGTTGCTGGCCTGGTACTCGCGGCCGCTGCCGAAGGTGGGTTCGAGCGCGTCGGGGGTGAGGCCGACGGCCACATGGGCGGCGTAGGGGTTGTCGAGCAGGCGCAGGCCGACGCTGGCCAGGCGCTGGTCGATCTCGTGGCGGAAAGTCTCGTCGATGAGCGCGCGGCGCACCATCGGGTCTTTGCGCGGCAGCCAGCGCTGGGCGATGAGGCGCGCGGTGAGGGCGCGGATGTCGTGTTCCATGGGCGCGTCAGTCCGTGGTGTGGGCGTTCAGGCGGCGGATGCTGCCGGCACTGATGCGGGCGATTTCGTCGTGACCGACGTCGACCAGTGTGGTGTCAAAGTCCACCTTGAGCGGCAGGCGCATGAAGGCGCCAATGGGGCCGTCGGCAGGGGCGCTGTCCTGGCTGTCGGCGAGTAGCGCGAGCAGCGACAGACGATAGGCGGCATGGCCGAAGCCACCGCCGGCAACCATGTCGTGCAAGGTGGCGGGCTCGGAGTCGATGGCGTCGAGCCGGTCGGCAAAATGGGTGAGCAGGCGCAGGTCTTCTTCTTCGGGCGCGAGCGCGGTGGGTGCGTCGTCGGCCGCTGGCAGGGTGGTGTCGTCGGCCTCGCCGCGCAGCAGATCGCACAGGGCGGTTTCGGCGCGGTCGAGCAATTCGTGGCCGCCGGCGAGCAGCGGGATGTGCGGGGTGTCGGTGATGGCGTCAAAGGCCATCGCGGCCAGTGCGTCCATGCTTTGCTGGCCGAGCCAGGCGGTGACGTCGCTGGACGAGATGCCCGAGCTGCCGAGCGTGACGCGCTGGGTCTCGATTTTGTTGAGCGCGCGCTGGAAAGCGGCGTCGACGCGGGCCAGCCGCGATTGCGCCAGACCGATGCGCTGGGCGATACGGGCGACATCGAAGGGCGCGTCGGCGTCCGAGAGGAGTGAGCGCAGGATGTCGGTGCCGCGGTCCAGCCATTTGCCGTTGGCCGACAGCCGGCGGCGCGATTCGACGATGCGAAACTCCGAACCCGAGGCGATGGCCTCTTCAAAATGCAGGGTGAGGTCGTTGAGCTTGGAGAGCAGATGCCCGAGTGCCTCGGCATTGATGCTGTCGGTGGCTTGCAGGCCGGCAAGCTGGGCGGTGAGGAAGCCGAGTTCAGCGTCTTCTGACTCGCCAAAACGCAGCAGCATGCCCAGCGCAGCGACGGCGTTGCGGCCGGCGTCCGACAGGTGATAGAGCCCGTCGTCGGCGTAGCTGATCAGGCCCGATTCGCGCAGGCGCTTGAGCGTGGTTTCGAGCTTGACCGGGTCGAGGTAGGCGAAGCGGCGGCGCAGCGCGTCGGGCGACCAGCGCGGGTGGTCAACATCGTGGCCGACTTCGCGCAAAACCAGCAGGCGCAACAAGACCTCCGCCTCGCTTCCGCGAAACAGGGAGATGAAGGTGTCGATGACCGGCTGCGCCGCAGCGAGTGCCGAGAGTTCTGGCACATCGTCCACGGCGTAGCCGGGCGCGAGATAGTCCGCGAGATCCTGATCTGTCATGCCGGTGGTGCGCTCAGTGCATGCAGCGCGTCAGACGGCTTGCTTGAGGCTGGCCTCGATGAACTTGTCCAGATCGCCATCGAGCACGGCCTGGGTGTTGCCGACTTCGTAGTTGGTGCGCAGATCCTTGATGCGCGACTGGTCGAGCACATAGGAACGGATCTGGTGGCCCCAGCCGATGTCGCTCTTGGCGTCTTCGAGTGCCTGCGCTTCGCTCTGGCGCTTGCGCAGTTCGAGCTCGTAGAGCTTGGCTTTGAGCATCTTCCAGGCTTCGTCCTTGTTGCGGTGCTGAGAACGGTCGTTCTGGCACTGCACGACGATGCCGGTCGGGTTGTGCGTCAGACGCACGGCCGAGTCGGTCTTGTTGATGTGCTGACCACCCGCACCCGAGGCGCGGTAAGTGTCGGTACGCACATCAGCCGGGTTGATGTCGATCTCGATGGAATCGTCGATTTCCGGGTAGATCGACACCGAGCAAAAGCTGGTGTGGCGGCGCGCGTTGGAGTCAAAGGGCGACTTGCGTACCAGACGGTGAATGCCGTTTTCGGTGCGCAAAAAGCCGAAGGCGTACTCGCCCGTGACCTTGATCGTGGCGCTCTTGATGCCGGCCACTTCGCCGTCGGACTCTTCGAGCAGTTCGGTGGTGAAGCCCTTGCGTTCGCAATAGCGCAGATACATGCGTTCGAGCATGCCCGCCCAGTCCTGGGCTTCGGTGCCGCCAGCGCCGGCCTGGATGTCGATGAAGCAGGCGTTCTCGTCCATGGGGCCGGAGAACATGCGGCGGAATTCGAGCCCGCCGACGATCTCTTCGAGCGCCTTGGCGTCGGCCTCGATGGCTTCGAGCGTGTCGTCGTCGCCTTCGGATTCGGCCATTTCGAACAGGTCGAGCAGGTCGCCCGACTGCTGGGCGACGTGTTGCAGCGTCACCACCACGCCTTCGAGCAGCTTCTTTTCCTTGCCCAGCGCCTGACCGCGCGCAGCGTCGTTCCAGACGGCAGGGTCTTCGAGGGCGATGTTAACTTCTTCTAGTTTTGATGCTTTTTCATCGTAGTCAAAGATACCTCCGAAGTTCTTCCCCGCGGCGCTTCAAGTCCGCAAGGGCTTCGGCGATGTCGTTGATGCGTTCTGCGTCCATGGTCGGGGGCTCCGGGTGATCAATGCAAACCGCGCATTATACAGCCAGCACCCCCTGTCGCGGCAGCTTGGCGTCAGCGCACCGCTACGCCTTTGACCAGCGCCCATACGGCCATGCCCGGCTGCAAGCCAAGGCGATGCTGCGAATGACGGGTGATGCGCGCCAGCAGTGTCGCGCGGCCGACTTGAAGGCGGATCAGGCAGTGCGCCGGATTGGGGTCGTCGCTGATGTCGATGAGGGTGGCGCGCAGGTGGTTGATGACGCTGCTGTTCTGCGGCTCGCTGAGCGCAATGGCGACGTCGCGGGCGGCGATGCGCACCCGAACGCCCGCGCCGGCAGGACGAACCACGGTGCCGACCAGCAACTCGCCACCGTCGAAGCTGAGCCGGGTGAGGTGTTCGTCAGCGAGATGTTCTGTGACGCGCGCCTGCACAACGGCGCCTGCGTGCGCGCCGTGGGCCAGCGGCAGGTCACAGCGGGTGAGTATCGCGTTGGTCGGGCCGGCAGCCAGCAGCCGGCCGGCCGACATCAACAGCAGATGGTCGGCCAGTCGCGCGACCTCTTCAATCGAATGGCTGACATAGACGATGGGGATGCCGAGGCGCTCGGGCAGCTGCTCCAGCGTATCGAGAATGGCGTCGCGGCCGTCAGCGTCGACCGCCGACAGGGGCTCGTCCATCAGCAATAACTGCGGTTGCGCGAGCAGTGCGCGGGCGATGGCGACCCGCTGGCGCTCGCCACCGGAGAGGTGCGATGGCAGGCGATCGAGCAAGTGATGAACGCCAAGCCAGGCGACGGCGTCATCGAAGCGGATTCGGCGCTCAGCACTGCGGGCACGCTTGAGCGCGAAGCCGAGGTTGTCGCGGACGTTGAGGTGGGCGAACAGGCTCGCCTCCTGGAAAACGTAGGCGAGGGGGCGTTGGTGGGTCGGCAGGTGCAGCCGCGTCGTGTCGTTCTGCCACACGCTATCGCCAAGCCGGAGTTGGCCGCGCCCCTCGGGTTCAAGCCCGGAAAGCATCCGAAGCAGGGTGGTCTTGCCTGAGCCCGACGGGCCGAACAGCGCGGTGACGCCCTTCGGTGGCAAGCTTGCCGCGACCTGCACGCTGAGTTGTGGCAGATCGAGCGCAAGCTCAAATTGCAGGGCCTTGTCTGTGCTCATCGGCGCGTTTGACGGTTGTTGAGGGTGTGGAGCGCGAGCAGCACCAAAAAGGAAAACGCCAGCAAGCCACCCGCCAGCCAGTGGGCCTGGGTGTATTCCAGCGCTTCGACGTGATCGTAAATCTGGATCGCGACGACGCGGGTTTCATTGGGGATGTTGCCGCCAATCATCAGCACGACGCCGAACTCTCCCACCGTGTGCGCAAAGCCGAGCACCGTGGCGGTGAGGAAGCCGGGGCGGGCCAGCGGGAGCACCACGGAAAAGAAGGCGTCGAGCGGCCGCGCGCCAAGCGTGGCGGCCACTTCCAGCGGGCGTGGACCAAGGGCGATGAACGCGTCGCGAATCGGCTGGACGACGATGGGCAGTGAATAGATCAGCGAACCGATGACCAGGCCGGCTAAGGTGAAGGGCAGCGCGCCGAGACCGATGGCCTGGGTGAGGCGGCCAAGCGGGCCGTCCGGACCCATGACGACCAGTAAATAGAAGCCGAGCACGGTCGGCGGCAGGATCAGCGG
>JBFIJC010000256.1:0-5802 GCA_041600915.1 Nitrogeniibacter sp. | reverse complement strand
TAGTCCTCGCCGTAGAGGTCGTTGCCGGTGCCCATTTCGAGAATGACGCGTTTTTCAGTCATGTGCGGCCTCCATGTCAAAGGAAACGGTGATGGCGGCATTGGCGATGACGCTGATGCTGTCGCCGCTGGGCTTGGGCACATCGAGCCCGCCTTCGACCACGCGCACGCTCACCTGGCCGTAGGGGAAGACCTTGATCAGCTCGGCTTCATCGACCAGATCGGGGCGCTGCACGGCGACGACGGCCTCGATCGCCATGGCGGTGCGCGGAAAGCCGAAGGCGTCGGCGACGTTGAGCGAGTGATGCCAGAGCGCGTCACGAATCGCGCGCGCGCCGGCCTGGGTGTAGTTGCGGCTGCGGATCGAAGTCCCCATGCCGAACTGCACCACCATTTTCTTGAGGGCCATGTTTAGTCCTTGGAAGAGGTATAGCTGCGAATGACGTAGTGTTTGGTGGTGGTTTCGATCACGTTCCAGTAGCCGCGAAAGCCGTTGGGGATCATGAAGGCGTCGCCGGCTTTGAAAGTTTTGGCGCTGCCGTCTTCGGCGATCAACTGGCAGTGCCCAGCCAGAATCATGCAGAACTCGTCGCGATCGGTGAAGGCGTGCCAACGGCCGGGCGTGCACGTCCAGGTGCCGGCGATCAGCTCACCATCGGCGCTTTCGAAAAACTGCGCGTTGCGGTGCTGCGGATCGCCGTCGACCACGCGACCGGGCAGATCGGCCAAGCGGCTTTCGACGGGCGGCACGTCGGAATTGAAACTGATCACTTTTGTCGTCAAGGCAAGACTCCTTCTTGTTAGCGCCATCGTACTTAGCTGCCGGCTGCGCGCACTCGGCACAGGTGCAGCTTGAGGTTGCTCTGGTGTGAAATCGGATCCAGCTGGCCTTCGGTCAGCACATTCACCGATCCAGCCGGATGGAAGGGCTGGGTCGTATCCCAGCCAATGGGCACAAAGACCGCGTCGGGGCGGATACCCGCGGTGACCCAGGCGCGCGCCTCGAGCGAACCGCGAGGCGTTTCAATACACACCCGCTCACCATCTGCGATGCCGATACGGCGCGCCTTGTCGGGGTGCAGCTGACAATAGAGCTCCGGCCACATCTCCTGCGACTGCCAGAAGTAGTGGGTCCAGGAGTGAAAATGCGATGCCGTCGGCCGACCGGTCACCAGCTCGGTGTCGTAGCCCTCGGCACGCAAGCGCGCGCCGGGTGAGTCGGCGCCCGGCGACACCAAAGCCACCGTCTCCAGCGCGGCGGGCGAATGGAAGAACGGCGACAGCTGCGCCGCCGCGCCCTCATTGCCGGCCGGCGCGAGATACGGCAGATCGATCAGCTGTTCGGCCTCCGTATAGAACACCGGCAAGGCTGACAGCCCCATGCTTGCAAACTTGGCATCGAGTGCCGCGCTCCAGAACTCAAGCTGTCCACTCGGGGTGGGGAAGCGTTTGCCTGGCGCACGACCGAAGGCCGTGCTGCCTTCGAGGTAGAGCGTGCCGGTTTCGGGGTCGTCCTCGTGCGCCACCGGAGTGCGCATCCAGCGATATGGTTTCGATTTGAGTCGGGCCAGCGTGATGTCAGTGAGATCGGGCGTCGCGCGGCGGAAGACTTCATCCCAGAAAACGCCGGGGTCCTTGTAGCGCTCCTGCAAGACATCATCGAAACCGAAACGCTTTCCGAGCTCAATCCAGAACCAGTGGTCGGAGCGCGCTTCGCCGGGCGGCTCGGCAATCTTGTCATTCCAGACAATTCGGCGGTCCTCGGCCAAGCGGCTGATACCGCCCTTTTCAATACCCGAGGCGGCCGGCAGTACATAGTCAGCCAGCGCCGAGGTTTCATTGCGGAACAACTCGACCTGCACAAGCAGATCCAGACCCTCCAGCGCCTGGCGGACTTTGGCCTGGCCCGGCCACTGGCCAACCGGGTTGTTGCCGGTGATCAGCGCACGGATTGGATACGGCCGACCGCGTAGCATCCCCTCCAACCAGGCGACCGGGCTACGGCCCAGCGCCGGCTTGGAAATGGGCGCGCGACGCGCCTCGGGCACCGGCACGGTCACCCACTCGGGCTCGGCCGCCACATTGAAGAACCCACCGCCCTTGCGCCCCCAGTTACCGGTAATGGCCGCAAGGAACATCAGGACGCGGTTGGTTTGCACCGAATTGTTGTGCTGATTGATCCCGCGGCTGGCGAAGATCATACAGCCATCAGCCGCAGCGATCTCGGCAGCCAAACTGCGAATCATCGCCACATCGAGATCAGTCACGCTGGCAGCCCACTCAGCGCTGTAGCCCTTGGCCTCAATGAAGTCGCGCCAGCGCTCCCACCCCATCACCCACTGCTCACAGAACGCCAGTTGGTGGCGCCCGGTGGCGAAGATTTCGTGGATCAAGCCAAGTCCAAGCGCCATGTCAGTACCGGGCCGGATCGCCAGCCAGCGATCGGCCTTGCTCGCGGTGGCAGTGAGGCGCGGATCGATCACGACCATGCGTGCGCCGCTGGTCAGGCGCCAGTCGTTGACCATGCCAAAGTTGACCGGTCGGGTCTCTGCCTGATTGTCGCCAAAGTAGACATATAGCCGGGCACTACCGATGTCATCTTCGGTATAGATGTTACCCAGCGCGGTCGAGCCCAGCGTCTGCTCCAGCGCAACGACTTTGCCGGCATCGCAAAAAGGCTCGGTGGTCAACACGTTTGGCGTGCCCCACATCTGCGAGAACAGCCGCATATAACCCATGATGTTGAGCACGCCCGTGCGCGTCCCCATATGGATCGCCAGCGCTTCGCTGCCGTGCGCCTCGCGCACCTGGCCCAGACGCGCCGCGATCTCGTCGAGCGCCTGTTCCCAGCTGATTTCTTCGAAACGGCCACTGCCCGGCTCGCCTATCCGCTTGAGCGGACGCGTCAGTCGCGCAGGGTTGCTGTAAAGCTGGAGCGTCATCTGCGATTTAGGGCAAATGCGGCCCTGAAACACTGGATCCTCATCGTTGCCGAGAATGTTCACTACCGCGCCATCACGGACATGAAATTTCAGCGTACAGGCGTTGAAGCAGATGTGACAGCCGCCCGGCTTGACCTCATCGGCCGCCGCCGAGTTGTCCATACGGTAGGGTGCTTTGGCGACTTCGGCGTTCAGGCGCTGGCGGGGGCGATGATCGGTCAGCAGCACCGGCGGCATCTTTCCAGCCAGCCGGTCAAGCGGCTCTACCGCCTCGACACTGCGTTTGCGGTCGAGGTAGAGGGTGGCTGGTCCCTGCAGGAAGTGGTCATGATCGCGCACCGGCTTGTCGGCCGCTTCGGCCCTGGCCACCAGCTCATCGCGTTCGCCAAAGGTGATCGCACGGGTCGGGCACACACTGGCACACGCCGGCCCCTCACCGCGCTCGCGGCGCGGCGCACACAGGTCGCACTTGACCGCGTGGTGGTCGACCGCGTCGTAACCCATCGCACCATACGGGCAGGCCAGCACGCACTCACCACAACCGGTGCAACGCGACTCATCAACACTGACCACGCCGGTGACCGGATCTTTCCACAGCGCTTTGGGCGACACCGGGCAAGCGCGCAAACACGCCGGGCGTTCGCACTGCTGGCAGGTCACGGTGAGGAAGTCGAGGGCGGGGGCTTCCTGCGAGCCGAGCCACATCACCTTGTTGCGGTACTCGCTCGGACCGAGGCCATTGACCTGCTTGCAGGCCGCCTCGCAACTCTTGCAGCCAGTGCAGCGCTCAAGGTCAATACTCAGGCTCAGGCGTCCCATACTCATGCTCCCCAGGCGGCAAGATGCCACCAGTAAATCGGTCGCCCTGCGGCGGCATATCCAGCAAAGACAACAACCACGATCACATGAGCGGCCAGCCCGGCCAGAAACATCAGGGCCACCGCAATGTGCAGCCGACGCCACAAAGACAAACTTGTCCCGGCGCCTCGCCGAGCCCCCACCAGGCGCGACTCGATCGCGGCCAGTCGGGCGTACCGAAGCGTCAGCCACGGATGACGCAGTGCATGACGCAGATTGGGCGAAAACAAGGCCTCACTGGCCTGCGCGTCAAGACGGGGAAGAAGCGCGCGCTTGCGTTCGATGATGGCTGCCAGCGCTGCGCGGTCGCTGGACCCGACCTCACGGTAACTCGGCGGCCGCGAACCAAATTGCTGCGACAGCTTGGGCGACAGAAAGATGCGCGCCAGCGTGCCTTGCAGCACCAGAAAAAACAGCAGTGCCAGCACCACCCCCGGCGGCGACAACAAGCGCCCGCCCACGGCGTGAAAACTCACCATCGCCAATCCCGCGGCGCTGGCCAGCACATGCGCCACAAACCAGCTCGGCGGACGCTTGCTCAGCCCCCCGCGCTTGGCGATGGAGAAGCCTGCGGGCACCAGCAACAGCAGACCGCCAAGCATCGCCAGGCTCTGACGCAGCGGACTCCCGGCCTCGCGAAGATCAGGCATGGCCGCCTGCACCACGACCACCCCGGTCAGCACGACGAGCGCCATACCGAGCACAACGAACAAGGGGGCGCGCCGCAGCCGCGCAATACGCCCGCTTGGCACACAGGAGTCAACAAGCCGACTCTCAGGCGAAATATTTTTCATCGGCGGGAAAACCCTTCTGCGAAATCAGAGCACTATGGAATAGTCGGCGGACGCCCCGGCCGGGTGCTCGCGGCTGCCAGAGGGACGACGCCTCCGAAGCAGCGTATGCGACATCCCGGAATAGCCAATAGCACCAGATGTGTTGTTTCATTGGATCCAGCCGAGGGACGCATCGCACCAAGCCCCCGCGCCAGCCACCGGGCCGGCCGGGCATCTCAGCGCCGATGGCGCCCGCCGATCAATTGCACGATTTCGTAGAACAAGTTGTTGTCCAGCGCCTGGCTCATGTCGGTGGCCAGGCAGCGGCGGTAGAAGGGGCTGAGGTCGAGGCCGACGCCGAGGCCGAGTATCTCCACCGCGCCCTGCGCCTCGCGCCGCGCGACCACTTCTTTGAGATGGTTGTCGAGGTAGAACGCGTCATTGGCGCGGCCGGTGGCGCTGTCGGCCGGGCAGCCGTCGGAGATCACGATGAGGATGCGCCTCTCTTCGCTACGCGCGAGCATGCGATTACACGCCCAGTCGACGGCTTCGCCATCGATGCCCTCACGGAACAGGTCAGGCTTGAGCAACGCGCACATGTCGATACGCGCGCGGCGCCAGTTGCGGTCGGCCTCTTTGAACACCATGTGAGTGACTTCATTGAGCCGCCCCGGATGGGCCGGTTTGCCGTGCGCCATCCACTCCTTGACCGCGCGGCCGCCGTTCCAGCCACCGGTGGTAAAGCCGAGCATCTCGGTGGTGACGCCCACCATCTCGAGCGCGCGAATGAGCAGGTCGACCATCATCGCAACCGGCTCGGCATGGGTTTTCATCGAGCCGGAACAGTCGATCAGGAAGCTGACCACGCAATCGGCGGCGGGCTTGTATTGATCCTGCCGGAACAAGCGCCGCTCGGCCGGCGAGCTGATCAGCTGCGACAGACGCGCGCCGTCGATGCGCCCTTCTTCCTGGCCAAACAGCCAACCGTCGCGCTGCGGCTGGGCCAGAATGGCGCCGAGCATGCGCGCCAGACGCGGCAGGTTGATGCCTTGCTCGAGAATGCGTTTGTCGATGCGCTCGCGGTATTCACGCAGCAAGGCGCGGCGCACCAGCGTGCCGGCCGGCACTTCGGTGTCGAAGCGCGTGGTGTAGACGTGATAGGCCTGCTTGGCGTCTTCAAAGACTTTGCTGTCGCCGGTGGTGGCGGCGGCGATGTTATTGCCGTCGCCT
>JBFIJC010000255.1:0-5814 GCA_041600915.1 Nitrogeniibacter sp. | reverse complement strand
GGGCGGGCAAATCAGCAAAGAGCGAACCGTGGGTGGCGTGAGTCATGGGCCTCGCTGGCGGGTGGCTGGCGCAATGATGCGCTGCAAACACTATAGACAGGATTCAAGAATAGCGGCGGATTGAGCAAGAGGGAATTCCTGCTAGAGTCGCTTCTATCGATACCTGAGGTATGGAATGGACCGCTACACCGAAATCCGCAGCTTCGCGCTCACCGCCGAAAAAGGCAGCTTTGCCGCCGCCGCGTTGGCCGAGGGCGTCACCCCCGTGGTCATGGGCCGTCGGCTTGACGCGCTGGAGCGCCGCCTCGGCGTGCGCCTCATGCATCGCTCCACCCGCGGCCTCACACTCACCGATCTGGGCGAACAGTTTGTCGAGCAATGCCGGCAGTTGCTTAAAGACTTCGACGCCGCCGAGAGCAGCGTCAGCGCCGGCCGCTCGGATGTGCGCGGCCATCTCGTGGTCTCGGCCCCCGCCGGCTTCGGACGCCGCCACATCGGCCCCCACGCCGCCGCCTTTGCTGCGCAATACCCCGAACTGAAACTCTCGTTCAACTTCACCGACAGCGTGGTCGACCTGGTGCGCGAAGGCTACGACATGGCCGTGCGTATCGGCGAACAGCTCGACCCCGACTATGTCGCCATCCCCCTCTACCCCAACCGCCGCGTCGTCTGCGGCACCCCCGACTACTTCGCCCGCCACGGCACCCCCAAGACCCCCGAAGACCTCGCCCACCACAACTGCCTCGCCTTCAACCTGCAAGGCGGCCAGCAGCGCGGCTGGACCTTCATGCGCGAGGGTAAGCGCTTCTCGGTGCGCGTGAACGGCAGTCTCGACTGCAACGACGGCGAAATCCTCTTCGACTGGGTCCGCCAGGGCCTCGGCATCGCCTGGCGCTCCACCTGGGAAATCCAGCCCGAGCTCAGCGACGGCACGCTGGTGACCGCGCTGGACGACTTCGCCGTGCCCGGCTATCCCATCCAGGCCGTGTACCCGCAGCAGCGCTACCTGCCGGCGAAGATCCGGTGTTTTGTGGAGTACCTGCGCGAGGTGTATCAGCGTCCGGGGTATTGGGAGATGACGGGGGGCAGAGGGATTGGGGGGCGTTTCGGTCTGAGTTGCCGTCGGGTCAGCGTCCGATGAGCGGCGGCGGTGTTGCGAGTAGCCGCCGTTCGGCGCACAGCGCGCGTAAGGTGGTTTTCAGGACCATCAGGAGGGTGATGTCGAGTCAGCCTTAAAGTTGGCGATCTTCAAAGCAGCTATGTTAGCTGAGCGAAGCTGCGCTTCGAGTGATGCGCTTTGACCTTTCTGCGTCAGCTCAATCGACGTCCGTTGGCGTTTCGTTACTCATTTTTGCTTGTCATCCCGTCGGCCATTGTTCCAAGCAATCAACCCAAGCTCCAAATAGCGGGCATTCCTGGCGGATTACTTCTAGGCCGATTTCAAGCGCAGCCAAGGTGCCCATCAGGGGCTTCTCGTACTCAGGTACAAGCTCAAGGATTCGCTTTGATGGCGCCGTCTGAGGTGAATCGTTGATTTCCTCTGGAGTGGAGAATTGTTCGCGGATCGATTGGAAAGCTGGTGTCAAATCCGGTCGCCCAATCCCTTCACCCAGTTTGCCCGTGTCGCTGAACAGCAATCCCTCAAACTCATGCATCATGACGTACGGGGCAAAGCGTCGTGGGTCAAAGTCCGCTCCCAGTTCTCTGCAAATGTCGTCCAGCAACGCCCTCTCGATCGTGCCGGCCTTGTCGGCAAACGACCGGCAAGCAGCGTCGGAACGTCCCGGCCACGCACGCTCACCGCTTTGCGGTAGCGCATAGTAATCGACCATTGTTGTGGAGAGGCTGCTGGGGTCTTCCTTGAGATGTCTCAGGATGTCTTTGCGCGTCGAACTCCAAGCACGGATGCCGCCGCGCCGATCCCTCTGGCGGGCATTGCCGATTAGTCGCGCGCTGACCTTGGTATAGCCGAACCTTTGCAGGTGACCTGCGAGTATTTCGTTGACGAATGACTCTTCGGTCTCCCCTTCCACGTGAACAAGCAAACGCGTCATGCTATTACTCAGCCCCCGGACGACCACCCAGTTCGTTCTTTTCCCAAAGCTGGCCCAAGCTGTAGTCTTGTAGCCAAGAGGCCAGTCCGGATGACTCTAGGCGAGTGAACTGTGTCCCGCCTTCGACGCGGTCTGCTACGAGTACGTCCTCTGGCTGAAAATGGTCGAGCAGGAGGGGAGATTGTGTGGAAATAATGACCTGTGTTTTGGTCGACGCCTGTTTAATCAACGAGGCCAGCAGGGTGATCGCATAGGGATGCAGCCCAAGTTCGGGCTCATCAACCAAGATGACGGACGGTCGATAACTTTCGGGCTGCAATAGCAGCGTCGTTAGTGCGATGAAGCGCAAGGTCCCGTCGGACAGCGAAGGCGCATCGAAGTATGCCTCTGAGCCTTTGTGACGCCATTCCAGACGGATTTTGTCTGGATTCAGCTTTTGCGGCTCCAGCTGAAAGTCGTCAAAAAAAGGGGCTACTCGCTGTACCGTCCGGCGTATCAAGCTGTACGAGCCTTCGTGCTTTTCTTGCAGGTAATAGAGGAACGCGGCCAGATTCGAACCATCCGGCCGCAAATAGCGGTTGTCATTCACGTCCGCCGTCTTCTTCATCGGGGACGACGAACTCGTGTCATGAAAGTGATACAAGCGCCACTTGCCTAGATGATCACGTACGTAATTACCGATACTAGTGGACCTCTGAGCACTGATTCCCGCTTCCTTGCCCGATCGGGGAATGACGTCGCTGTATGGTTGCGCGTATCTGGATTTGTCCCAGAAATACACAGTCTCCGAGCTGGGCACGAGTTCGTCGGCATCGGTTGGTTCTAGGTGGATGGAGTATTGGTTCCGCTGATCTTGGAAAGAAATTCGCACCTGCAGCTTTTGCGAGACCTTTGATCCGAAGTGCAGCACCTTTTCCGCGCCGCCTGCCTTAACAACATAGTCCTGCAGGCGCCCGTCGCGAATCGCGTGCAAGAATTCAAATACTCCGATGAAGTTCGACTTGCCTGAGCCGTTCGGACCGATGACGACGTTGATCGCGCCGAGCTTCAATTGCTCAATGGCCGCGATACTCTTGAAGCCTTTGATGCTAATGGTGTCAAGTTCAAGCATAGATGTCTTCTCGTTGGCCTGTGCCGGTAAGCAACGTGCCGGTAAGCGGCCCGTGACGATTCTACGGCACGGTCATGAATTACCCAAGGTCCGCACCCGCCCTTCGGCGCTTCCCGGCCCGTAGCGTATGGCAGCGCACATGCGTCGTAGCGGAGGTCGGTCGATTTGGGGGACTTACCGCCGGTCGAAGTGCGCAGCCATGCTCCGTCGCAGGGCCGCATCCGGCAATGGGCCGTGCAGCGCGCCCATGTTTTCGCGCATGTGGGCGGGCTGCGAGGTGGCGGGAATGGCGCAGGTGACGGCCGGGTGCGAGATGACGAATTTGAGAAAGACTTGCGCCCAGTTCGTGCAGCCGATCTCGGCGGCATAGCCGGGCAGAGGGTGGCCGCGTACGCGGTTGAACAGATAGCCGCCGTCGAAGGGGCGGTTGATGATGACGGCGCAGCCATGCTCGGCGGCGAGCGGCAGCAGGCGGGTGTCGGCAACGCGGTGGGCGAGGTTGTAGCTGAGCTGCACGAAGTCGAGCGCTTCGTTGCGGATCAGTGCGGCGAGATCGTCATGCCGCCGGCCGTGGGAGGTGGTGATGCCGAGATAGCGGATCTGTCCTTCGGCTTTCATGCGCCGCAGGATGGGCAGGTGGGCGTCCCAGTCGAGCAGATTGTGGACCTGCATGAGGTCAAAGCGCGGCAGGCCCCACAGGTCGAGCGAGCGGGCCATCTGCTGCTCGCCCATCCATTGCCCGGGGGTCCAAACCTTGGTGGCCGAGAACAGCGCCGCAGCGCCCGGGCTTTGTGGCAGCAATTCGCCGAGCACCGACTCGGCGCTGCCGTACATGGGCGAGGAGTCGATGAGCCGGCCGCCGGCGGCGAAAAAGGCTTGCAGCACCTGCCAGCGGGTGGTGAGGGCGTCGCTGGGCGCCGGCGACGGGCCCCGTGCCACGTCGAAGGTGATCCAGGTGCCCATGCCGAGCGCCGGGAGGCGTTCGCCGCTGGCGGGGATGGGGCGGGTGTGGATCGGCGGGGCGGCGGCCAGCAGGCGCGGTGTGCCCATGGCACTGGCCAGGGCCGCTGCGAGCAGTCGTCGCCGGTCGGGGTTGATGGGGCGGGTGGGTGGCACGTGTGTGCGACTACTTTGGCCGCCAGGCGCTGGTGAGCGAGTCCAGCCACGCGAGGTAGAGCTTCATCGGGCCGTTGAGCATGAACTCGGTGGCGACCTCGGGCTGGCCGAACTCGGGGGCCTTGTCGGCGGTGATCCCGGCCATGTCCTGCATGGCGCGGAGGTCGGCCGGGCGGATGGGGGCGGCACGGGCCTCGCCGAGCAGCGTGTCGAGGCGCGCCTGTGCGGTGGCCGGCGACAGGGCTTCGTAGAGGTGCAGGTACTCTTGCGCCGCCTTGGCGCGCAGGGCACGCTGGGTAAAAGGCCAGAGCACGGCACGGCCGATCACGCCATGGGCCAGACCGAGCTCCCAGGGCATCCACCGGGAGTTGACCGAGGCTTCGGAGAAGGCAAAAACCAGCAGCCGACACTGGCGCAGACGCGTGACGAGCCGGTCGGCCAGGGCGTGGTCGGGCAGTTGTGAGAGGGCCGCGTCGCTGAAGTCTACATAGACCGAGAGGCCCCAGGCTTCGAGCCGTTTGACGAGGGTGCGCGCGCGATCTTCGTCCTGGTGGGCGTGCGAGAGGAAGATGTCGAACATGACGACGGTCCTTTGCGGCGGCCGATCCATGGCCGAGGGCGTGTTGAGGGGACATGTCCACTATAGACAGCATGTGCGCGGGCGCCGCCGTCCGCAAAAACAAAGGCCCGCTGGACGCGGGCCTTTGTTTTGTCGGTGAGCCGGTTCGGGGGGTGTTGAACGGGCGCTGTGTCATTTCGGGTCGAAATGCGATCTTCGCGAACCGTGGCGGGGTGGGCCTTGTGGCCGGCGGCGGGTGGCTGCCGGGGTTCGTGTTGATCTGTTGGATGCATTTGACCTGAAAGTTCGTTATCTGAAAAACACTGAATGAAGATGTTTGCATCTTGATTCAAGATGGTTGGCGTATGATCGTGCCGCATGGAACTTCGTCAATTGCGCTACTTCTCTGCCATTGCCAAGCACGGCAGCTTTTCGAAAGCGGCCGAGCAGGTGTTTGTGGCGCAGTCGGCGCTCAGCCATCAGTTGGCGCAGCTTGAGTCTGAACTGGGCGCGCGCCTGTTTCATCGCTCGCGGCGGGGGGTGGAGCTGACCGAGGCGGGGCGGATCTTTCTTGCCCACGCCACGGCCATCTTGCGGCAGGTGGAAGATGCCCGCGCGAGCGTGATGAATGTGGCGGGCGAGCCGAGCGGTAAGGTGGTGTTTGGCGTGCCGCACAGCGCGTCCAATGCCTTGGCCTTGCCGCTGTTGCAGGCGGTGCGTGAGCAGTTGCCCAAGGTGGAGTTGGAGCTGACCGAGGAGCTGACCGGCAACCTGGTGCCGCAGCTGCGCAGCGGGCAGATCAATCTGGCGGTGCTGTTTGATGATGGCACGCTGGATGAATTCGAGCGCACGGTGCTGCTCGATGAGCATCTGTCGCTGATTTCATCCGCCACGGCGGCGGACCGGCCGCAGGCGGCGGTGAGCTTGCGCCAGGCCCTGGCCTTGCCCTTGATTCTGCCCGCGCATCCGCATGG
>JBFIJC010000254.1:0-5842 GCA_041600915.1 Nitrogeniibacter sp. | reverse complement strand
GAATTGTCGTGTCGCCTGTTTGAGCCCGCAGGGCGAGTTTGCGACACGACCCGCCGGGCGCGGGCGTAGAGAGGGCACCGGCGAAGCCGGCGGTACAGCGGGGGCGTTTTCTTGGTGACTTCTTTGTCGCTACAAAGAAGTGACTCGCCCGCCGGGGCGAGACCCGGCCAACGAACCATCGAAAAACCGATACCCGACCGAAAACCGATGTCCGGTTAAAACCGGCCCTGCCACTCAGCCTCGGCACTCATCGACACCGCCCCGCCGTGATCCAGCGACCACAGCTCAACCGTGCCATCCCCGACTGGGGCCCCATTGAGCGAAAACGGATCGAGATCGAAAATCGCCCGTTCGGCCCGGTAGTCGAAACGCGTCAGCGGTCGGCCGGCGGCGCGTCACGCGGCTGATGGCCGGCCGCTTCACGCCGAGCGCGTGCGCGCTGCAATGCGACGACGAGGGCGAGCACCAGCAGGGTCGGCACGAAGATCCATTCCTTGGCGGGGCGCTCGGCGGGCAGTTCGATGTGGGTCACGGTGAAGCCCTGTTCCAGGCCGAGTTTGTCGGCGCGGCTGCCGAAGTCGACCACCATGACTTGCACATTGTCGCCGAGCGCCATCACGCTCAGGCCGGATTGCTTGAGGCGCGCACGGGCGTTCCCGGCGGTTTCGCCGAGTGGCAGCAGCACCCCTTTGGAGACGTCGTCGCCCTCCAGCGTGATGCCCTCGACCCACACGCGCAGGTTGCTGTTGGCGGGCGCGGCCTCGACCAGTTCATTGAGACGCGACGCCGGCACGGCGTTGTACGGCGGGTAGATCGTGTCCATCCAGAAGTCGGGCCGGAACAGGCTGAAGGTCACGAGCAGCAGCAGCGCGGTCTCGTGCAGGCGGCTGCGGGTGAGGAACCAGCCCTGGGTGGCGGCGGCGAAGACCAGGTTGGCGAGCACCGCGCTGGCCACGGTGAGGACAAAGGCCCACACGCTGTCGATGCCGATCATCAGCAACTGGGTGTTGAAGATGAACATGAAGGGCAGGATCGCGGTGCGGATCGAGTAGATGAAGGCCTGCACGCCGGTGGCGATGGGGTCGCAGCGGGCGATGCCGGCGGCGGCATACGAGGCGAGGCCGACCGGCGGCGTAACGTCGGCCATCAGGCCGAAATAGAAGACGAACAGATGCACCGCGATCAGCGGTACGAGCAGGCCGCTCTGCGCGCCGAGTTCGACCACCACCGGCGCCATCAGCGTCGACACCACGATGTAGTTGGCCGTGGTCGGCAGGCCCATGCCGAGGATCAGGCAGATCACCGCGACCATGAACAGCATGGCCATCAGGTTGCCGCCCGACACCGCTTCGACAAACTCGGTCAGCACCAGGCCGATGCCGGTGAGCGTCACGGTGCCGACAATGATGCCGGCCGCCGCGGTGGCGATGCCGATGCCGATCATGTTGCGTGCGCCGATCGACAGGCCGTCGTAAAGATCGCGAAAGCCCTGATGCAGCTCGGCCAGGGTGTCGCCCTTGCCGCGCATCAGGGCGAGGATGGGGCGCTGGGTGACGAGGATGAAGATCATGAAGCTGGTCGCCCAGAAGGCCGACAGGCCGGGCGAGAGTTCCTCGACCATCAGGTTCCAGATCAATGACACCACCGGCAGCAGGAAGTGCAGGCCGGACTTGAGCGTCGGGCCGACCTCGGGCAGTTCGGTGATCTCGTCGTTCGGGTCCTCGATGCGCAGTTCGGGCTGCTGCGCTGAAAACCACAGCAGCACCAGATAGGCCACAAACATCAGCACGGCGACGATGATGAACGAGGCGTCGCCGGTGAGCGCCTTGATCCAGCCCATGCCCCAATAGACGATGCCGGCGAGGATGATCACGCCGCTGATCGTCATCAGGGTGCGCATCAGCCGCATCTGCCAGCTGTACGGACTGGGGCGGCGGGGCAGGCCGCGGATGTCGGCCTTCATGGCTTCGAGATGCACCAGGTAGAACAGCGCAATGTAGGAGATCAGCGCCGGCAGGATGGCGTGCTTGAGCACCTGCACATAGGGGATGCCGACATACTCGACCATCAGAAAGGCGGCCGCGCCCATGACCGGCGGCATGATCTGCCCGTCCACCGAGGCGGCCACCTCGACCGCAGCGGCCTTTTTCGGCGCGTAGCCGACGCGCTTCATCAGCGGGATGGTGAAGGTGCCGGTGGTCACCACATTGGCGATCGACGAGCCGGAAATCATGCCGGTCGAGGCCGAGGCGACCACCGCCGCCTTGGCCGGTCCGCCGCGGAAGTGGCCGAGCATCGACATCGCCGACATGATGAAGTAGTTGCCCGCGCCGGCCGTCTCGAGCAGCGCGCCAAACAGCACGAAGAGGAAGATGAAGCTGGTCGACACGCCCAGCGCCACGCCGAACACCCCTTCGGTCGACAGCCACAGGTGGTTCATGCCCTTGCCGAGCGAGGCGCCGCGGTGGGCGATCACGTCCGGCATGTAGGCGCCGAGGAAGATGTAGGCGATGAAGACCAGCGCCAGGATCACCATGGGTAGGCCGAGCGCGCGGCGCGCCGCTTCGAGCAGCAGCGTCAGGCCGACCACGGCGGCCACCAGGTCCAGGGTCGTCGGCAGACCGGGGCGCTCCGACAAGGCGGCATAGAAGAGGAAAAGATAGCCGGCGACAAAAGCGCCGATCAGCGCCAGCGCCCAGTCCAGCACCGGTACATGGGCGCGCGGCGAGCGCTTGAAGGCCGGGTAGGCCATGAAGGCGAGAAAGACCGCAAACGCCAGGTGGATGGCGCGGGCCTCGGTATCGTTGAGGATGCCGATTTCAAACACGAAGGGCAGCGGCGAGGCAAACCACAGCTGGAACAGCGACCACGCGATCCCCGTGGCGGCAATGATCGCGGCGGTCACACCGGTGGGCTTGCGCCCGCCGGTGTCGGCCTCGGCAACGATCTGCTTGAGTTCTTCCTCGCTGAGGTCATGGTGTTGCGCTTTTGACTTGGCCATGCGCACGCCCTCCTCATGTTCGCTTGCGCGTCCGCGACGACGATTCGCGTTCGAACGCCCCCGGTGTGTCACGACGTGCAGGACAGCGTCCCTTCATTCTCTTTGTAGTACGCACACGGGCGCCGTGCCCGGCGCTACGCTTTCCCGGCGGGCGCATTTCCGCAATTCGGCCGTGCGCCCCCCGACCGCCACAGCACCCCGGACAACACCGCCGCGCCACCGGCCGGCTGCGACAACCGGCTGTCCAAGTTCGCCCCAAGCCTCGGCACAGCCGATACATCGGCTTACAATGGGCGCTCTCCCCGCCCGCCCGACACGAGCCCCCCATGAACGACGCCCTGCGCATCTTTGCCGGCAACTCCAACGACCCGCTGGCCCGCGAAATCTGCAGCACGCTGGGCATCGCGCTCAGCCCGCTGAAGATCGCGCGCTTCTCGAACGACAACCTGCATGTGCAGGTGATGGCCAATGTGCGCGAGCGCGATGTGTTTGTGGTGCAGTCCTTCACCGAGCCGGTGAGCGATCACATCATGGAGTTGATGATCACGCTCGACGCCTTGCGCAGCGCCTCGGCGCGGCGGGTGACGGCGGTGATTCCGTATTACTCCTACGCGCGCTCCGACAAAAAGGACGCGCCGCGCATTTCGATCACCGGGCGTCTGGTGGCCGACATGCTGCGCACGGCCGGCGCCGACCGGGTGCTGACCATGGATTTGCACGCCGATCAGGTGCATGGCTTTTTCACCATGCCGGTGGACCACCTCACCGCCATCCCGACCATCGCCGAGCACTTCCGCAAGCATTACGACATCTCCAACATGGTGGCCGTGGCCACCGATGCCGGTGGCGCCAAGCGTGCGGGACGCTTCTCGGAGCGGCTGGGCATTCCGATGGCGATCATCGACAAGCGCCGCATCAGCGACACGCAGGTCAAGCAGGGGCAGGTGATCGGCGAGGTGAAGGGGCGCGACGCGGTGATTTTTGAAGACGAAATCTCCACCGGCGGCACGCTGATCACCACCATCGACACCCTGCGCGAAGCGGGCGCGCGCACCATCCACGCCGGCGCCGTACACGGCGTGCTGTGCGGCCCGGCGATCGAGCGCCTGCGCAATTCGCCGATCGAGTCCATTGTGGTCACCAACACGGTACAGATCCCCGAGCACAAGCATCTGGACAAGCTCACGGTGCTGACCATCGCGCCGCTGCTGGCCTCGGCCATCGAGCGCATTCACAGCGGCGAGAGCGTGGGCGCGCTGTTCGAGTAGACCGCGCTGGCCGGCACAGCGGGCAGCGGCTAGACTCGGCGCTTATCTCCCGAGCGCCCCGCCATGCCAGTCTCACTCGCCTATCTTGGCGTCATCCTGATCTGGTCCACCACGCCACTGGCCATCCAGTGGAGCACCGAGGGCACGGGCTTTGCCTTTGCGGTGCTCTCGCGCATGGTGATCGGCGTCGTTATTGGCGCGGCCATCCTGATCGCCGGTCGCATCCGCTTTCCGCTGCACAGCAAAGCGCGTCAATCCTACCTGGTGGGCGGCCTCGGCCTGCTCGCCGGCATGGGCTTTACCTACTGGGCGGCGCGCTATGTGCATTCGGGGCTGATCTCGGTGATGTTCGGCCTCTCGCCGCTGGTCGCGGGCGTGATGGCGGCGCTATGGCTGGGCGAGCGCTCACTGACCCGGCCGCGCGTGATCGGCGCCGCCCTCGGCCTGCTCGGGCTGGCCGTGATTTTTCTGCACGGCGGCACGCGCGGTGGCCCCAACGCCATGGCCGGCCTCGGCGCCTTGCTGATTGCCGTGGTGTGCTACACCTCGGCCATGGTGTGGCTCAAACGGATTGGCGACGACAGCCCCCCCATGGCCACCACGGTGGGCACGCTCAGCGTGTCGCTGCCCGGCTTTGCGCTGCTGTGGTGGCTCACCGACGGCACGCTGCCGGAGAGCATTCCGCTGCGCGCCGGCGCGGCGATTGTGTACCTCGGCGTGTTCGGCTCGGTGATCGGCTTTGCGCTCTATTACTACTGCATCCGTCACATGGAAGCCTCGCGCGTGGCGCTGATCACACTGATGACACCGGTGCTGGCGCTGCTGCTCGGTCAGGCGCTCAACGGCGAAGAGACCGGCCCGCGCCTGTGGGCCGGCACAGCGATGATCCTCGCCGGGCTGGCCATCTACCAGTGGGAGAGCCTGCGCGGCTGGCAGCGCGGACGCCGCGAGCGCCGGGAATCCGCGCCGGGCGTATAATCAGCATTTCCTGATACACGGAGTCATTCCCATGCGTGCCTGGCTGATCGCGGCCCTCGCCGGCCTGAGCTTTTCCGCCGTGGCGGAAACCGTCAACATCGACGCGGCCACGCTCGAACGCCTGCGCGCCGAGGGCGTGCCGGTGGTCGACATCCGCACCGCGCCCGAGTGGCAGCAGACCGGCATCGTGCCGGGCAGCCACCTGCTCACCTTTTTCGACAACCGTGGCGAGGCCGAACCCGAGGCCTGGCTGGCGCGTCTGCAAGCCATCGCCAAACCGGGCGAGCCGGTGGTGCTGATCTGCCGCAGCGGCAACCGCACCACCGTGGTCAGCCGCTTCCTCACCGAAAACGTCGGCTACGCCAAGGTGTACAACGTTGAGGGCGGCATTCGCGCCTGGACGAAAGAGAAGCGCCCCGTGGTCAAAGCGCTCGAAGCGGCCTCTACCTGCGAGCGCGCCAGCGCCTGCTGAAGCCAACCGACTGTAAGCCTCGCCCCGCCTCAACGGTCTGAAGTGCACACAAGCGCATTTCAGCGGAGGCGGCACCATGGCGACAGCACATGAAACAACACCCGGCAACGCGGTCAGGATCGT
>JBFIJC010000253.1:0-5862 GCA_041600915.1 Nitrogeniibacter sp. | reverse complement strand
CCACAACAGATAGCTGAGCAGCGAACCGCCCATGCCGGCCGAGATGGCCGCGGCCATGGGCACGGTGGAATCCACAAAGCTGTGACCGACAAAGATACCAAATGCGGCCGCCAGCGCCATTTGCGAGAAGCCCATCAACGAGGCCGCCGCACCGGCCATGGTCGGCCAGGGCGCCAGCGCAATGGCGGTGGCATTGGGCATGATGAAGCCGATGCCGCAGGTCACCAGCCACATCGGCACCATGACGGCCGCCGGGTGTTGCCAGCCGGTCAGCGCCAAAGCCAGCATGACCACGCCGCCGGCGCTGCCGACCACCACGCCGGCGGTGAGGATCACGTCCGGCCCGTGGCGCGAGGCCAGCCGGCCGGAGGACATGGTGCCGGTAATGAAGCCCGACACCATCAAGCCGAAGGCCAGGCCCATGGTCTGCGGGCTGAAGCCGAACAAGTTGATGAACACGAAGGGCGCGCCGGAAATGAAGGCAAACATGCCGGCGTAGGCCAGACCATTGCACATCAGCACGCCACGGTAGGTGGTGTCGCGCAGCAGCGTGGCGTAGTTGGCGAGGATACGGCGCGGCTGAATGGCGGTCGGGTCGGGCTGGCGATTGCTCTCGGCAAGCAGCTTCCAGGTGGCCGCATACTGCAGCGCCGAATAGATGACCAGAAACACAAAGGTGGCGCGCCAGCTGAACATCACCGACAGCCAGCCACCGAACACCGGACCGAGCAAGGGCGCGAGCGCCATCGCGGCGGAGATGTAGGAGAGCATGCGCGCCGAGTCTTTTGGCCCGTAGATGTCGCGCACCACGGTGCGCCCGAGCACCGGCCCGGCGCAGGCACCAATGGCCTGGACAAAGCGGGCGACAATCAGCGTCTCGATGTTGGGCGCCAGGGCGCACGCGATGCTGGCGAGGAGGAAAATGCCCAGACCAATCAGCATCAGCGGGCGCCGGCCGAAGCGGTCGGACAACGGCCCGTAAAACAGCTGCCCGACGGCGAAGCCACCCAGAAAGATCGACAAGGTCATCTGGGTGCCGGCCACATCGGTGCCCAGCGCCGCTGTCATGGCGGGCAACGAAGGCAGATAGAAGTCGGTCGACAGCGGCCCCAGCGCGACCAGGGTGGTCAGCAAAATGGCGATGCCCAGGCCGGGCACCGCCGGCGTACCGGGTCTACTCGGCATCTGCCTGCGCGCCGGGCGACGCGGCCTGGAAGGCCGGCAAGCCCTCGCAGGCGTCGACGATACGCATCACGGTAGGCACATGATCGAGCCGGCAGCTGAAGCGCCGCGCGTTATACACCTGCGGCACCAGGCAGCAATCGGCCAGACCCGGGGTGTCGCCGTGGCAGAACACGCCGGTGTCGGGGTGATCGGCCAGCATGGCCTCCACCGCCGCCAGACCGGTGTCGACCCAGTGGCGATACCAGGCCAGCTTCTGCTCTTCGCTCACGCCCATTTCGCCGGTCAGGTACTGCAAGACCCGCAGATTGTTGATCGGGTGAATGTCGCAGGCGATGGCCTGGGCGATGGCGCGCACCCGGGCGCGCGCCAGCAGGTTGCTCGGCAGCAAGGGCGGCTGCGGCCGGAGTTCTTCGAGGTACTCGATGATCGCCAGCGACTGCGTGAGCGTGGCGCCACGGTCTTCGAGCGTGGGCACCAACGCGGCGGGGTTCACCGCCCGGTAGGCATCCGAATGCTGCTCGCCGCCATCGCGCGCCAGATGCACCGCGGCGGCCTCCCAGGGCATGCCCTTGAGATTGAGCGCAATGCGGACGCGGTAGGCCGCCGAGGACCGAAAATACGTGTAGAGCTTCATGTCAGTCTCCTGTGCCGGCCATCAGCCGCCCAGCAAATGCACCAGCCACAGCGCCATGCCCGGGAAGAAGGCAATCAGCACGATACGCAGCAGGTCTGAGGCGAGGAAGGGCAGCACGCCACGGAAAGTCTCCTTCATCGGGATGTCTTTGGCGAGCGAGTTGATGATGAACACGTTCATGCCCACCGGCGGCGTGATCAAACCGACCTCGACCACCATCAGCGCCAGAATGCCGAACCAGATCGCCTTGTCGGTATAGCTCAGCCCCCAGTAGTCCAGCCCCAGGATGATGGGCAGGAAGACCGGGATGGTCAGCAGAATCATCGACAGGCTGTCCATCACGCAACCGAGCAGCAGATAGACGAGGATCATGGCGAAGAGCACCACCATCGGCGGATAGCCGCTGGCCAGCACCCACTCGGCAATCGCCACCGGCATCTGCGACAGCGCCAGGAAGGCATTGAGCACGTCGGCGCCGAGCAGGATCAGGAAGATCATCGCTGTCGCTTCGGCCGCGCCCAGCACCGCCGCCACAAACTCGCGCCAGCGCATCTCGCGTGAGGCCACGGCCAGCGCGGTGGTGGCAAAAGTGCCCACGGCCGCCGCTTCGGTGGGGGTGAAGATACCGCCGTAGATACCGCCGATCACGGTAATGAACACCGCGAGAATCGGCCACACCCGGCCCAGCGCCCGGACACGCGCCCGCCACGGCAAAGGCGCCGAGGCCGGCCCGCTACCCGGCACGAAACGCGCGTACAGGCTCACCACGATCATGTAGCCAAACATCGCGACCAAGCCCGGAATCAGCGCAGCCATGAACAGCGCGGCGACGTTCTGCTCGGCGAGGATGGCGTAGATCACCAACACCACCGAGGGCGGAATCAGGATACCCAGCGTGCCGCCGGCAGCCAGCGCGCCGGTGGCCAGTGCGGGCGAGTAGCTGCAGCGACGCAGCTCGGGCAGCGCGACCTGGCCCATGGTGGCGGCCGTCGCCAGCGAGGAACCGCAGATGGCGCCGAAGCCGGCGCAGGCACCGATGGCACTCATCGCGACACCGCCGGGGTAGTGGCCGAGGAAGGCGTTGGTGGCTTCAAACAGCCGACGCGACAGGCCGCCCTTGGCAGCGACATTGCCCATCAGCAAAAACAGGGGCACCACCGACAAGTCGTACACCGAGAAGCGACCGTAGGCGAGGTGCTTGAAGTAGCTCATCAGCGGGTCCCAGCCGGACACCAGCGTGTAACCAATCGAGCCGCCCAGCAGCATGGCCATGCCGATATGCACGCGCAGGGCCAGCAGCACCAGGGTGAAGGCGCCGATGGCAAAACCGATCTCTACGCTGCTCATTCCATGCCCCCTTCGCTGTGCAGCGTGCCTTTCCAGGCGGTGTAGGCGGCGGTCAGGCCGAGCAGGAAAAAGCCCGGGCCCAGCGTGGTGTAAGACCACCACAGCGGCCAGCCGAGCAACATGGTGGTTTCGCCGGTCTCGTACGCTTCCCATGCGCCGACAAAACTGCGCCATGAAATGACGAAGGCCAGCGCCGACAGCAGAACGGCGGCGATGCGATCGAGCACGCGGCGCACGCCGGGCGAAGCGTTGTGCGTGAAGAAGTCGACAATCACGTGGGCGTTTTTCATCTGCGCCCAGGGCAGGAAGGCCGCCACGGCCAGCGCGCAGCCCATCTGCACCAGCTCGACGTCGCCGAGCACCGGCACATCGGTCAGCCAGCGGCCAACCACGCTATAGACCGACACGCCGCAGATCGCGAACAGGGTCAGGCTGCCGCCGATGGCGGAGAGCATCGACCAGCCGTAGAGAAAGCGACCGATCGGGTCGTGCGGACGCGGATCCGGCGCGTCGCCGGATCGAGGAATTGCTTCAGCCATGGGGAGGTCTCTCGGTCAGAGGCGCGCCCGCAGACGCGCTGGCGGGTGTGAAACCGGGGCGCCGCATTGCCGCCCCGGTGACCACCACCTTATTGTGCGTTGGCTTTCTGGATCAGACCCTTGGCACCGTCGAGCATGGCCTGGCCCTTGTAGCCCTTGCCATCCATCTCCTTGACCCAGCTCTCAGCGAGCTTGTCGGTGACCTTGCGCCACTTGCCCAGCTCTTCGGCCGAGATCATGGCGAATTCGTTGCCACGTTCGACCGCCTTTTCGCGTGCCGGCGGGGCCGACACATCCCAGGCTTTGCCGATCGAGGCCGAGAAATCGGCGCCCGAGTTGGCGTCGATGACCTTCTTCAGATCGTCCGGCAGGCTGTCGTACTTGGCCGGGTTCATGGCCACGATGAACAGCGCGGTGTACAGCGAGGGCATCGATTTGTCGGTCTCGGAGTGATACTTGGTCATCTCGTGCAGCTTGACCGCCGGGATCACTTCCCAGGGCAGCACATAGCCATCGACCACGCCCTTCGACACGGCTTCGGCCACCGCCGGCAGCGGCATGGCCACTGGCGTGGCGCCAAAGGAGGCGATCATCTTGTTGGTCAGGCGGGTCGGGGCGCGCATCTTGAGACCACGGAAATCGCTCATCTTGGTGATCGGGCGCTTGTTGTTGTGCACATAGCCTTCGTCATGCACGTGGAAAGCCAGCGGCTTCACCTTGGCGAAGTCTTCCAGACCAAACTGCTCGTAGTAGTGCCAGGCGGCGCGACTGGCCGGCTCAGCACGGTTGGTCATGAAGGGCAGTTCGAAGACTTCCATCGACGGGTAGCGGCCGGCGGTGTAGCCCGGCAGGGTCCACACGATGTCGGCCACGCCGTCCTGCACTTGCTGGATCAGTTGCGGCGGCGTGCCGCCCAGCTGCATGGCGGGGTAGATCTGGCACTTCATGCGGCCGGCCGATTCCTGCTCGATCTTGGCGCACCACGGCTCCAGCACTTTTTGCTGGCTCATGGCGGTGGGCGGCCAGAAGTGCGCCACCTTGAGAATGATCGGCTCGTCGGCCATCGCCGCGGTGCTGCCGAGCAGCGCGACGGCTGCAGTGATCAGGGTCTTTTTCATGTCTCGTCCACCTTTTTTATATGTTGGCTTGCTGCTGGGTTACGCGCCCTTGGGCAACACGACCGTGTTGTCGATGACGCCGAAAATGCTGTTGCCGGCGGCGTCTTTCATCTCGATGCGCACCCGGTCACCGGGCTGCATGAAGGCCGTCACCGGCTTGCCCTGCTCAATGGTCTCGTACATGCGCACTTCGGCCAGGCAGCAATAGCCCACGCCGCCGTTGTCGATGCTGGAGCCAAACAAGTCGCCCTGCTTGTTCGAGACCGTGCCGGAACCGATGATCGAGCCGGCTTCGAGCTCGCGCGTCTTGGCCACATGGGCGACCAGCTGACCGAAATCGAAAGTCATGTCGACCCCGGCGTTGGGCTTGCCGAAAGGCTTGCCGTTGAGTTCGACCAGCAGCGGCAGGTGCACTTTGGCGCCCTGCCAGGCCTCGCCCAGCTCGTCGGGCGTGACCGCCACCGGGCTGAAGGCCGAGGCGGGCTTAGACTGGAAAAAGCCGAAGCCCTTGGCCAGCTCATTCGGAATCAGATTGCGCAGGCTCACGTCATTGACCAGCATCACCAGCCGGATCGCCTCGGCGGCCTGGGCCGGCGTCGCGCCCATCGGCACATCGCCGGTCACCACGGTGACTTCGGCCTCGAAGTCGATACCCCAGGCCGGATCGGCCACCACGGTGTCGCGCGGGCCGACGAAGCTGTCGGAGCCACCCTGATACATCAACGGATCGGTGTAGAAGGACTCGGGCAGCTCCGCCCCGCGCGCCTTGCGCACCAGTTCCACATGGTTGATGTAGGCCGAGCCGTCGGCCCACTGGTAGGCACGCGGCAGCGGCGAATGGCAGGCGGCCGCGTCGAAAGGCTCGGCGTGGCGCGCTGCGCCATTGTTGAGCGCCTCATACACCGCCGCCAGTTGCGGCGCGGTGTCGTCCCAGTTGTCCAGGGCCTGCTGCAGCGTCGCAGCAAGCTCGGGCACACGCTGGCACTGCGTGAGGTCACGATTGACCACCACCAGCGTGCCGTCGCGTCCGCCCGCTTTG
>JBFIJC010000252.1:0-5902 GCA_041600915.1 Nitrogeniibacter sp. | reverse complement strand
TTGCCCGCGATGTCGGGCGCGGAGCCATGACACGGCTCGTACATGCCCTTGTTGTTCTCGTCGAGCGAGGCCGAGGGCAGCATGCCGATCGAGCCGGTCAGCATCGCCGCTTCATCCGACAGGATGTCGCCAAAGATGTTGCCGGTCACCACCACATCGAACTGCTTCGGGTTCTTCACCAATTGCATGGCGGCGTTATCGACCAGCATGTGGCTCAGCGTCACATCCGGGTAGTCCGGCGCCATTTCGATCATCACATCGCGCCACAGCTGGGTGCATTCGAGGACGTTCATTTTGTCCACCGAGCACAGCTTTCCGCCACGTTTGCGCGCGATTTCGTAGGCCACTTTGCCGATGCGGCGAATCTCGGATTCGCTGTAGATCATCGTGTTATAGCCCACGCGCTCGCCGTTACGCTCTTCAATACCGCGCGGCTGACCGAAGTAGATGTCGCCGGTCAGCTCACGCACGATCATGATGTCCAGCCCCGCCACCAACTCGGGCTTGAGCGAAGACGCGTTGGCCAGCTCCGGATACAGAATCGCCGGGCGCAGGTTGGCAAACAGATTCAGCTCTTTGCGAATACCCAGCAGACCGCGCTCAGGGCGCTTCTCGCGCGGCAGGGTGTCCCACTGCGGGCCGCCCACGGCACCGAGCAGCACCGCGTCGGCCGCCTTGGCCAGTTTGAGCGTTTCATCGGGCAGCGGCACGCCGGTCGCATCGACGGCACAGCCGCCCAGATGCGCGGTTTCCGTTTCGAAGGGCAATCCATCGGAACGCAGAGCGTCCAGCACGCGCAAGGCCTGGGCCATGATCTCGGGACCGATTCCGTCACCGGGCAGCACACAAATTTTCATTCAACTCTCCGGCCGGCGCGCCTGGCACGCCGACATCAAATGGGTTCGCAATCAGCGGAAATAGTAAGGATGCTCAGCCTTGCGACTCGCCTCAAAGGCACGAATATCATCTTCATGGCGCAGCGTCAGCCCGATCTCGTCCCAGCCATTGAGCAGACATTCCTTGCGGAAAGCATCCACATCAAAGCGGTGAGCTGTCCCGTCGGGTTCGATCACTTGCTGCGCAGCCAGATCGATCTTCAGGCGATAGCCCTCATTCGCCAAACAGGTGGCGAACAGGCGGTCGACCACGTCGGCCGGCAGGCAAATCGGCAATACGCCGTTCTTGAAGCAGTTATTGAAGAAGATGTCGGCGTAACTGGTGCCGATCAATGCACGGAAACCGTAGTCGTCCAGCGCCCAGGGCGCATGCTCGCGAGAGCTGCCGCAGCCGAAGTTATCGCGGGTCAGCAGAATCTGTGCACCGGTGTACCGCGGCTGGTTGAGCACAAAGTCCGGGTTCTGCTTGCGGACACTGTTGTCCATGCCCGGCTCGCCGTGATCCAGATAGCGCCATTCATCGAACAGGTTGGGGCCGAAGCCGCTGCGCTGAATCGACTTCAGGAACTGCTTGGGGATGATCGCGTCGGTATCGACGTTCGCCCGGTCGAGCGGAGCGACCAATCCATCGAGAGTTGTAAAAGCTCGCATTACTTTTTCGCCGCCTTCTGGATGGCTTCGCCACCCTTTTCAATATCCTGACCCACGCCGCGCACCGTATTGCATGCCGACAGGCTCACCAAGGCCATCGCGGCCACGATCAAGGCAATCAGTCGTTTCATCTCACGCTCCTCAGTTCAACTCGGCGACATCGGCAAAATGGCCGGCAATCGCCGCTGCGGCGGCCAGCGCCGGACTCACCAGATGGGTACGGCCGCCCGCGCCCTGGCGTCCTTCGAAATTGCGGTTCGAGGTCGAGGCACAGCGCTCACCCGATTCCAGCCGGTCGGCGTTCATGGCCAGACACATCGAACACCCCGGTTCGCGCCACTCAAAGCCAGCGGCGATAAACACCTTGTCCAGGCCTTCCGACTCGGCCTGACGCTTGACCAGCCCGGAACCCGGCACCACCAACACCTGCTTGACCGAGTCAGCCTTCTGCCGGCCTTTGGCCACCGCCGCGGCGGCGCGCAGATCTTCGATCCGCGAATTGGTACAGGAGCCAATAAACACGCGATCAACCGGAATGCGCTTGATCGGCGTCCCGGCCTCCAGGCCCATGTAGGCCAGCGCGCGGGTCATGCCCTCGCGCTTGACCGGATCTTTCTCGGCCGCAGGATCGGGCACCGAACCGCTGATATCGGACACCATTTCGGGCGAGGTGCCCCAGGTCACCTGCGGGCGAATCGCTGCGGCGTCCATCTGAACGACCTTGTCGTACGCTGCGCCGGCGTCGGAGGTGAGCGTGCGCCAATAAGCGGCTGCGCGCTCGAACTCGTCGCCAGCGGGCGCATACGGGCGCCCTTTCAGGTAGTCAATCGTGGTTTCATCAACAGCAATCAGGCCGGCGCGCGCGCCCGCTTCGATCGCCATGTTGCAGATCGTCATCCGGCCTTCCATCGACAGGCCACGAATTGCACTACCACCGAATTCGATCGCATAGCCCGTACCACCGGCCGTGCCGATACGCCCGATGATGGCCAGCACCACATCCTTGGCGGTCACGCCCGGCGCCAGATCGCCATCGACCTGAATCAGCAGCGTCTTTGACTTTTTCTGCATCAGGCACTGCGTGGCCAGCACATGCTCGACCTCGGAGGTGCCGATGCCGTGTGCCAGACAGGCAAACGCGCCATGCGTCGAGGTATGCGAATCACCACACACCACGGTCATGCCCGGCAGCGTGGCACCGTTTTCCGGGCCGATGACGTGGACGATGCCCTGACGCTCATCCTTGAACGGAAAGTAGGCCAGCGAGCCGACTTCGCGGATATTGGCGTCAAGCGTCTCGACCTGCTGACGGGAGATCGGATCCTTGATCCCCTCCTCCCAGTGGTCGGTCGGCGTATTGTGATCGGCCGTGGCGACGATCGAGCTCACCCGCCACGGCTTGCGCCCGGCCAGTTTGAGCCCTTCAAAGGCTTGCGGGCTGGTGACTTCGTGCACCAGATGGCGATCGATATAGATCAGCGCCGTGCCGTCCGCATCCTGGCGAACCACATGGCTGGACCACAACTTTTCGTAAAGTGTCTGTGCTTGTTGCATCTTGTCTTCCAACACACCGTGAACGTTTGATTAAACCACAGCTATTCCCTGCTGGATAGCCGATATGCTGCAGTGCGCCAATCGCATTTTCAGCGCCGTCGAGTGGCCTCATAAATCGACATCACCCGCGCAGCATCGCGCGCCAGATCGGCCTTGCGCGTCGCATGCGAGGGGTGCGTCGACAGCCATTGAGGCGGCGCACCATTACTCTGGCCAGCCATCTTGTCCCACAGGCTGACCGCCGCACGCGGATCGTAGCCGGCGCGCGCAGCCAACTCGACGCCCATGCTGTCGGCTTCGGTTTCGTGCAAGCGCGAGTTGGGGAGCTCAAAGCTGACCTTCGCGACCGTGCCCATCAGCTCCGCACCGGGCTGCCCCAAGCCCACCGCGGCACTGAGCACCGACACACCAATATTGGTCACCATCGCCTGCGACACGCGCTCACGGGCGTGTTCGCGAAGTGCGTGGGCAATCTCGTGGCCCATCACCGCGGCGATCTCGTCGTCGGTCAGTTTGAGCCGATCAATCAGGCCACGATAGAACGCAATTTTGCCGCCGGCCATGCACCAGGCGTTGAGTTCGTCCGACTCGATGACGTTGACCTCCCACTGCCAGCCCGGCGCATCCCCCCGGAAGGCCGAGGTCTGCGGGATCAGGCGATTGGCGATGCCGCGCACTCGCGTCAAGGTGCGCCGATCACGATTCAACATCCCCTTTTTCTGAGCGGCGGCCATCACCTGCTGATATTGCTGTGCCGAGGCTTGTTCAACCTCGTTCGCCGACACCAGCATCGACTGCCCACGGTCGACACCGACCGCGCCGCCTTGCGTCGTCTGAATGGTCTGACATCCCGCCAGCAGCAGCGCGGCAAACGCCACGGCGCACCAGCGACTTAGTGAGTCACGCATGTTGCTCCTCCTGTTCCGATTCTCTCCGCCAGCCCCGCCAGATGAAAACCAAGCCCATCAGCCCGAATACCGAACCGAGCGTAAACGTCCAGGCAGCGCCTATCCAGTCCCAAGTGTAACCGCTGATCAAACCGCCCAGCATCCCGCCGGCGCCGAAACTGAGACTGCCATAAATCGCCTGCCCACGCGCCTGCAGCCGCCCCGGGAACCACTGATTGACCGCCGCGATCGATGCCGCGTGGTAAGCGCCGAACGTGGCGCCATGGAGCAACTGGGCAAACAGCAGCACCGCCAGCGACGACACACCCCAGCCGATCATGGCAAAGCGCAGCACTGCCGCGGCAAAGGCGACGAGCAGAATCTGCCGCAGGCCGAAGCGATGGGTCAGCCGTGGCATGAGCATGAAAACGCCAATTTCGGCGACCACGCCGAGCGTCCACATCCAGCCGACAAAGGCTTTCGAGTAGCCCGCATCGACCAGCAGGATCGAATAGAAAATATACAAGGCGCCATGCGCCGCCGACATGAAGAACGCACCACCGAGCAAGGCCCGCACATCGCGCCGGCCAAGCACGGCCGACAAACCCGGCGTGTCGTGGTGGTGCGGTGGCCTTGGCGCCTCAGGCACGCTCATGGCAAACACCGCAATACCCCCCAGCAGCGCAGCGGTCATCCATAGCTGGCTATCCACCGGCAACCACGTCAAGGCATGGCCGATGCCGAGCACGGCAACGATAAAACCGATCGAACCCCACAGCCGGATATTGCCGTAACGCCCCGATTGCCCGGCCAGATGGCTGAAGGTGAGACTCTCGACCAGCGGCAAGGCGGCACTCCAGAAGAAGCCCATGATCGCCATGCCGACAAAAATGCCCTCGAAGCTTGTGGTCTGAAAAAACAGTGCGAAGCCGGCCAGCGAGGCAAACGCCGACAGTCGCACAATGGGCATTCGCGCCCCGAGGCGATCAGCCAGCCAGCCCCACAAATTGGGCGCAACCACCCGCATCACCTGCATGAGCGACATCAGAATGGCGATATCGGTGGCGGAAAAACTGAGCGACTGCAGATACAGCGTGAAATACGGCGAAAAGGCGCCGATGAACGCGAAGTAGAAGAAGTAGTAGCCCGACAGGCGCCAGTAGGGAAGCATGGCCGGCATTGTACCGACAGCCCGTCACCTCAGACCGCGCGCGAACGACAGGCATGAAAAAAGCGCCCGGAGGCGCTTTTGCTGTGTCGCGAGTTCGTTCAGGCCGGGCTGAAACGTTGCAGCAGACCGAACAACTCATCTTTCAACTTGAGGCGCTCTTTTTTCAGATCCTCAAGCTCCGGATCAGTCGCCACCTCAGCTTCGACTTCAATGCGCACCACGTGGCGATTGACCTCGTGGTAGCGATCAAACAGGCGCGAGAAGTGGTTGTCGGACACTTTCAAGGCATGAATCGCCTCGCGATATTCGGGGAATTCGGTATGCAGATCGTGGGCTTGCAAGCTCATCTTTCGTCCTCTCTTTGTTGCCGTTTCGTTGACTTCAGCCTACGCCCCGGCCCGCCCCATTGAGTTGATTCAGGTCAATCGGCCCGGGGGTGCAGGCTCGGCGAGGGCACGGCTTGCGCGCCATCCGGCGCCAGACCGGCGATCTTCGGCGTGGTGCACACCACGTCGGCGTTCTGGGCGCGATGGCGCAATGCGTGGTCCATCAGCACCAGCGCCAGCATCGACTCCGCAATCGGCGTGGCTCGGATGCCCACGCAGGGGTCGTGCCGCCCATGGGTGTTGACGATCACCGGCTCGCCCGCCTTGTTGATCGAGCGTCGATCCAGCCGAATGCTGGAGGTCGGCTTGATCGCCATGCTCACCAGCACGTCCTGCCCGCTGGAGATGCCGCCCAGC
>JBFIJC010000251.1:0-5918 GCA_041600915.1 Nitrogeniibacter sp. | reverse complement strand
GGCGAAGTGCGCTTCGCGTGGGTGTTCGGCACCACCTGGACGGCCGCGATGATGGCCTCGCAGGCGCTGTCCGACAAGATGTTCAAGCTCACCCGTGGCAACCCGCACCAGATCTCCAGCCTCGACCGCGAGGCGATCTTCGAGGTGCTCAAGCAGCGTGTCGATTCGGGCGGCACGGTGATCGTCGACTCCGACATCTACCCGCAGGAGCCGATCAACACCCAGTTTGCCGACATCGTTCTGCCGGCCGCCACCTGGGGTGAAGACAACTTCACCCGCTGTAACTCCGAGCGCCGGCTGCGTCTGTACAGCAAGTTCTACGACGCACCGGGCGAGGCCAAGCCGGACTGGTGGGCGGTGCAGAAATTTGCGCAGAAAATGGGCTACGACGCCGACGGCAGCTACGCCTGGAAAGACTCGAACGACATCTTCGAAGAAGCCGCGCGTTTCGGTCGCAATGGCGTGCTCAACTACCATCCGCTGGTCGTCAAGGCCAAGGAAGACGGGGTGAAAGGTCACGAGCTGCTGCGCGGCTACGGCACCACCGGCATCCAGACCCCGATCCGCAAGCGCGACGGTGAGCTGATTGGCACCCAGCGTCTGCACGATCCCAAGAACGACTGGGGCGAGATCGAAGGCCAGGAGGTGCAGCGCAAGTGGCTGTACGCCTTCTCCACGCACAGCGGCAAGGCCAACCTGCTCAAATCGCCATGGGGCTTCAAGGGCTGGAGCCAGTTCTATGCCGCCGCACAGCCGCGCAAGGAAAAAGGCGAGATCTGGGTCACCAATGGTCGAGTGAACGAGACCTGGCAGTCGGGCTTTGACGACTTGCGCAAGCCTTACCTGGCTCAGCGCTGGCCCTATCCGATGATCATCATCAATCCGGTAGATGCCGAGCCCAAGGGCATTGAGTCAGGCGACTTCGTGCAGGTCTATAACGACACGGTGTACGTCCAGACCGGCATGCCGCAGGGGGTGAAGGAAGATGACCAGAACTTCGACAATCTGTTGAAAGACGGCCACATTCAGATCACCGACGGGCAGTTTGTGGCGGTCGCCATCGTTTCGGAAGAAATGCGTCCGGGCGTGGCCATGGCCAACTTCAACTACCCGCAGGCCCCGGCCAACGCGATCGTGCACGCCGTGCCCGATCCGGTGACCAACAACTACCGCTACAAGCTCGGTCGCGGTGCGCTCACCAAGATGGGTGAATCGCCCTACAAGCACAGCTTCACCAGCATGAGCCTCAAGCCGCGCGACATCGTTTAAGGTCGCCCCGGTGCATCACAAACGCCAGCCTTCGGGCTGGCGTTTTTCATGGCAAAGCGTGTCGGCGACTTGATATCGGGCCATAAACCCCGAACTATGCAGCTGTTGTCGCCTCAAACAGACGACCCAACTGCCACAGGAGCACCCATGGCTCAGTACGACACCCCGTCGCCGTCCGTGATCGAAGTGCCCCGCGAAGGGCTCATCAACCTCGCGCACCTCATCTACGCCCTGCACGCCATCGCCTTGTTCTCTGGCATCGCCACCACGGCCACCATCATCGGCAGCTTCGTCTCCGGCCTGCCGTCCATCATTGCCGTCATCCTCAACTACGTAAAACGCGACGCCGTGCGCGGCACCTGGCTCGACAGCCACTACCGCTGGCAGATCCGCACCTTCTGGTTCGCGCTGCTGTGGTTCAGCATCGCCTGGCTGATGGCCATCACCATCATCGGCCTCCCCATCTTCTTCGGCATCATCGCCATCGCCGGCCTGTGGGTGCTCTACCGCGTCGTGCGCGGCTGGATCAACCTCTCCAATCGGGTGCCGATGCCGGTGGATTGATTGAGCGGTGCGGCGGATGCGCCTACGGCTTATCCGCCCAGCATCCCGTCCCGTAGGTGCCGTAGGGTGGGTGGCTCGCCACCCACCATCAACCATCGCCGCCCACAACACTCCGCAACGGCGCATCCAACACCGATGGTGGGTGGCAAAGCCTCCCACCCTACAAAACCCATCGTGCGCCACCCGCCGCCGATGGCCGGACAACACGCCCCGCCGATTCTCGTAGGGTGGGTGGCTTGCCACCCACCATCGTGCCCCACGACGAATACCGCTTGGTGGGCAGTGCCGTAGGGTGGGTGGCTCGCCACCCACCATCGTGTCTCACGCCAAATACCGCATGGCGGGCAGCAAAGCTGACCACCCTGCCAAAGCATCGCAATCGTGTGATCCTGCCTCGTGAATCTGGTCTGTCGGTGGCGTTCGTGCGGCTGTGCACGCACGAGGCGTGCTTGCCATCCTCCGTTTGCCATCGCATCCTTAAGCCCAAGGCCGGCGTTCGATCGGCATCAGTCGGAGGAGACGATTCATGGCGTGCTGTCACTATTACGGCCACACGGCGGGGGGCGACACCGCCTTTGCCGTCGACATGTCGGCCATCACCTATGGCGCGGGCTGCCTGGCCGAGGCGGGCGATCATGCGCGAGCCTTGGGCATGCGCCGGGTGGCGCTGTTTACCGATGCGAGCCTGGCCGCGCTGGAGCCGGTGGCCGTGGTCAAGCAATCATTACTGGCGGCGGGGCTGGATGTGGTGGTGTATGACCGGGTCAAGGTCGAGCCCACAGATGGCAGTTTTCTCTCGGCGGCGCGCTTTGCCAGCGAGGGTAAGTTCGATGGCTTTGTGTCGGTGGGCGGCGGTTCGGTCATCGACACCTGCAAGGCGGCCAACCTTTACAGCACTTACCCGGCCGAGCTTATCGACTATGTGAACGCGCCCATTGGTAACGCCAAGGCGGTGCCCGGCCCGCTCAAACCCCATATCGCCTGCCCGACCACCAGCGGCACCGGCTCGGAGTGCACCGGCATCGCCATTTTCGATTTCGTCGAGCGGCGGGTCAAAACCGGCATCGTCTCCAAGCGCCTGCGGCCCAATCTGGCGCTGATCGACCCGACCACCACTTATTCGCTGCCGGCCAACGTCGTGGCGGCGTCGGGCTTCGACGTGCTCTCGCATGCGCTTGAATCCTTCACTGCCTTGCCCTACACCCGCCGCGCGCCGGCCGAGCGCCCATCACTGCGGCCGATGAGCCAGGGCGCCAACCCGTGGAGTGACCTCGGCTGCGAAAAAGCCTTGCAGATGACCGGGCAGTATCTGGAGCGCGCGGTGTGTAGCGCAGACGACCACGAAGCCCGCGACGGCATGATGTTCGCCGCCACCCTGGCCGGCATCGCCTTTGGCAACGCCGGCGTGCATCTGCCGCACGGTATGTCTTACGCCGTGGCGGGGCAGGTCAAAAGCTTCTGCCCGCACGGCTACCCGCAGGACGAACCGATGGTGCCGCATGGCATGTCGGTCATCGTCAATGCGCCGGCCGTGTTCCGTTTTACCGCCGACGCCTGCCCCGAGCGGCATCTGGACGCGGCACGCTGGCTGGGCGCCGACGTGGCAGGCGCCACCAACGCCGATGCCGGCGAGATCGTCGCCCAGCGCCTGATCGCGCTCATGCAATCGACCGGCATCCCGAATGGCGTCGGCGGCGTGGGCTATGTGCCCGACGATGTGGATTCGCTCGCCGCCGGCGCCTGGGCGCAGCAGCGGCTGATCAAGAATGCCCCCAAGGCCGTCACCGAAAACGATCTGGCGGGCCTGTTTCATGGGGCGATGAAGTATTGGTAAAGCGCCTGGCGGGGAGGTTGGTGGGTGGCGAGCCACCCACCCTACGGGAATAGGCGCGGCATGTTGTCCGGCAAGCAGTGCCGGCCGGTGGCGCACGACGGGTTTGTAGGGTGGGTGGCTTTGCCACCCACCGTCGGTGTCGGATGCGCCGTTGCGGTGCGTGGTGGGGGCGGTTGTTGATGGTGGGTGGCTTTGCCACCCACCAGCGGTGGTCCGAACTTCAATGAAAATCGGGTGGTTTTCCGCCCGCTCGGTCGCCGTCCGCCTTAACGCCCTTCCCAAACCCATTCCAGCAACACGTCTTGCGCCGCATGGCTGGCGCCGGCGTTGGGGTGGTTGACCATCATCACCACGGCGTGGCGACGGCCGTTCTGGTCGACCACGTAGCCGGCCATGGCGCGCACGTTGTTGAGCGTGCCGGTCTTGATATGTGCCGTGCCGCGCGCGCCGCTGTTGCGCAGGCGTTTGCGGGCGGTGCCGTCAATGCCGGCGACGGCCATCGAGCTCATGAACTCGGGCATGAACGGCCGCTCCCAGGCTTGTTGCAGCATCTGCCCGAGCCCCTTGGCGGTCATGCGCGCTGTACGCGACAGACCCGAGCCGTTTTCGATTTCAAAGCCCGTCAGATCCACGCCGGCCGCAGCCAGTTGCATCCGCGCCAGCTGTGCGCCGCCAGCGACCATGTCGGGCGCGTCCGGCGCGCTGGCGCCGAGCGAGGCGAGCAGTTGCCGGGCGATGACGTTGTTCGACCACTTATTCATGTCGCGAACCACGTCGGCCAGGGGGCGCGAGGTGTGTACGAACAAGGTGTTGGCCTCGCGCGACACGCGGCCGTGCAGCACGCGGCCGCTGAGCCGGCCGCCCATTTCGTGCCACAGGCCGCTGACTACTGCTTCGGCGAAACGCTCGGGCGACATCGGCGACACGAACCAGTCTTTGACGCCGCAATCGTCGCGCCAATCGCCGCTCAGGCTGAGTCGGTCGCCCTTGCGGGTTCGCTCGGGCACGGCGTCCAGCGCCTTGTACCAGCGTGCGGCGCAGCGCCCGGGTGTGGACGTGAGTTTGGCGTCGAGTTCGAAGCCGGCCATCGGCGGGTCGAGCAGCACACGCGGCGGGCGAGGGCCGGTGGGCACCAGAGCGGCGCTCGGCGGTGTGCTGACCAGAGAGGCCACCTGCGGCGCCGCTGCCGGCAGCTCGGTTTCGGGCTCGGGCACAAAGGTGAGGCGCAAGGCGTTGAAGCTGATCATCAGCCCGCTGGGGCCGGCGTTGTAGGGGCGCAGCGCCTGGCCGTCGAAGCTGTCGGGGTCGTGCGGCGGCAGGCGAAGCGCGGTGTCGTCGAGCACGATATCGCCCTTGATCCGCTCGATGCCCAGCGTGCGCAACTGGCGAAACAGCTTCCACAGATCGGCATGGGTGAACACCGGATCGCCCCCGCCCACCAGATACACGTTGCCTTCCAGCGTGTTGCCGCGCACGGCGCCGTCGGTGGCCAGGCGGGTTGTCCAGAAATAGGCGGGGCCGAGCCGGTCGAGCGTGGCGAAGGTGGTCACCAGCTTCATCACCGACGCCGGGTTCATCGGCTCGTCGGGGTTATGGCTGAGGCTGGGTTTGCCGGTGTCGACCGGTGCCACCCAGATGCCCACCGCGTCGAGCGGCACGTTGATCTCCTGCAGTGCAACGCGCAGGTCTTTCGGAAAGCCGGCGCCATGCGCGGCGAGTGGCGATAGCAACAGCAGCGCAGCCGCCACCGCGATCCGGCGGATCAGCGAAGGAGGGGCGCAAAAAGCATGAGACATGAAAATCCGATTCTCCGTGGCAATGGGTGCGCCGCTTGCGATGGCCGGGGCGCCGCCGGGCAAGGGCGAGGCGACCACGGAGCGCGTTGCGGCGTCTGTGTGTGCTGCCGTCATTATCCGGGTTTGCGGCCAAGTTGCCATGGGGGGGCGCGATCGCGGCGGCTTGGGCCGGCGCCTCCGCCGATGGTGGGTGGCGAGCCACCCACCCTACGAGAATCGGCGTGGCGTGTTGTCCGGCAACCGGCGGCGGGTGGCGCACGATGGGTTTGTAGGGTGGGAGGCTTTGCCACCCACCGTCGGTGTCGGATGTGCCGTTGCGGCGCGTTGTGGGCGGCGATGGTGGATGGTGGGTGGCGAGCCACCCACCCTACGACAATCGGCGTGGCGTGTTGTCCGGCAACCGGCGGCGGGTGGCGCACGATGGTTTGTAGGGTGGGAGGCTATGCCACCCACCG
>JBFIJC010000250.1:0-5948 GCA_041600915.1 Nitrogeniibacter sp. | reverse complement strand
GCCTTTGCGGCGCTGGCGGGGATCATATTGGGCTTTCCGGTCTTGCGATTACGCGGCGACTACCTCGCCATCGTGACCCTGGGCTTTGGCGAAATTGTCCGGATCTTCATGAACAACCTGAACCATCCGGTCAACATCACCAACGGCCCGCAGGGTATCAACGCCCTGGACTCGCTCAACCTGTTCGGCTGGAACCTGTCGCAAAGCCTCTCGTTTGGTGACTTCAAGATCCACTACCTGTATCTGTATTACTACTTCTTCCTGGCCTGCGTCGTCGGCTCCATCATCTTCATAAAACGACTGCAGATCTCACGCGTCGGCCGCGCCTGGGCTGCCATGCGTGACGACGAGCTGGCCGCCAAGGCGATCGGCATCAACGTGCGCAACATGAAGCTGCTGGCCTTCTCGCTGGGCGCCACCTTTGGCGGCGTGGCAGGCGGACTGTTCGGCTCCTTCCAGGGCTTTGTGTCGCCGGAATCCTTCTCGCTGATGGAATCCATCGCCGTGCTCACCATGGTCGTGTTCGGCGGCATGGGTAACATCGCCGGCGCCATCGTCGGTGCGCTGGCCCTGACCGCCCTGCCCGAGATCCTCCGCAACATCGCCCTGCCGGTGCAGGAAGCACTGTTCGGCACCGTGATTCTCGACCCCGAAGTGCTGCGCATGCTGCTGCTGTCGCTGGCCATGATTCTGATGATGTTGCTGCGCCCGGCCGGCCTGGTGCCCGCCCACGCACGCTACTCCCGTCCCGAGTTGCTCAAGGGAGGCGCTTGATGATCAAGTTGCTTGAAGCCCGCGGTGTGGGCAAACGCTTCGGCGGCCTGACCGCCTTGTCCGAGGTCTCGCTGACCATCAACAAAGGCGAGATCTATGGTCTGATCGGCCCGAACGGCGCCGGCAAGACCACCTTCTTCAACGTGCTCACCGGCGCGTACATCCCCGATGACGGCGAGTTCGTCTTCAACGGCACCGAGCTGCCTTCGGGCAAGCCGCACCTGGTGGTGCAGCAGGGTATCGCCCGCACCTTTCAGAACATTCGCCTGTTCAGTCAGATGACGGCGCTCGAGAATGTCATGGCCGGTCACCACATCCGCACCAACGCGGGTATCTGGGGCATCCTCTCGCAGAACAAGCACACCCGCGAAGAAGAGCGCCTGACCACCGAGCGCGCCTACGAACTGCTCAAGTATGTCGGTATCGAGCGCTTCGCCGAAACGGTCTGCAAGAACCTCTCCTACGGCGACCAGCGCCGTCTGGAAATCGCACGCGCGCTGGCCTCCGAGCCGCAACTGCTGGCGCTCGACGAGCCGGCCGCCGGCATGAACGCCACCGAAACCACCCAGCTCAAGGTACTGATCGAGCAGATCCGCCACGACGGCGTCACCGTGATGCTCATCGAGCACGACGTGAAGCTGGTGATGGGCTTGTGCGACCGGGTCGCAGTGCTCGATTTCGGCAAGAAGATCGCCGAAGACGTCCCCGCCGTGGTTCAGAAAAACGACGCGGTGATCAGCGCCTATCTGGGAGGACCCAAGCATGCACACTAACCCCGCCTCCCCGCTGCTCCAGCTCGACGACATCAAGATCGCCTACGGCGGCATCCAGGCCGTCAAAGGCGTCAGCCTCGAGCTCTACAAAGGCGAAATGGTCTGCCTCATCGGCGCCAACGGCGCCGGCAAGACCACCACCCTGAACGCCATCGCCGGCACACTCGGCCTGGCCAGCGGCACCATCCGCTACGACGGCGACGACATCGGCAACCTGCCCACGCACAAGCGTCTGCGTCGGGGCATCTCGCTGGTGCCGGAAGGTCGCGGCATCTTCACCCGCCTGACGGTCGAAGAGAACCTGCGCATGGGCGCCTACACCCGCAACGATACGGCCGGTATCGACGCCGACCTGGAACGGGTCTACACCATGCTGCCGCGTGTCAAAGAGCGTCTGGCACAGGTGGCCGGCACGCTGTCGGGCGGCGAGCAGCAAATGGTCGCCATCGGCCGTGCGCTGCTCTCCCAGCCCAAGCTGCTGCTGCTCGACGAGCCCTCCATGGGCCTCGCCCCGCTGGTGGTCGAGAAGATTTTCGAAGTGGTGCAGACGGTCAAGGACGAAGGCGTCACCATCTTGCTGGTCGAGCAGAACGCCAACCTGGCGCTTGAGTTTGCGCAGCGCGGCTACGTGATGGAAAGCGGCAAGCTGACCATCACCGGCAGCGGCCAGGAGCTGCTGGCCGACCCGAAAGTGCGCGCCGCGTATCTGGGCGAATAAGCCTGTCAGTGTCCGCAGTGATCAAGGGGCGCACTTCGGTGTGCCCCTTTTTTCTTTGCCTTTAACCGGCGCGTGTTTGATCGGCCGGCGGTCGGGCACTGCCTCGCAGCACCATGCTCGTATCAAAGCTCACCACCGCAGCCGATGACGTCGCCGCACCGGGGGCGCTGATCAACCCCTGCAAGCGCGCCCATGCCGCCTCGGCGATTGCCGCAATCGGCAGCGCTATCGTGCTCAAGCCCTCGCCCTGCCACCACCGAAAGGCCGCAGTGTCGCCAAAGCCCAGCAATGACACCGCCGGATATCGACTGCCGTAGTGGGCGCTCACCGCGTCCAGCATGCCCTCGGTCAGCGCGGCGCCTGCGGCCACAATGGCTGTCGGCGGCACGCGGCGCGACAAAAGCGCGCGCAAGGCCTCGCTGCCCTGGCTGGCACGCGGCGCACCGGCACACACCAGATCAATATCGGGCTGCAATCCTCGTGCGGCAAAAGCGTCCACATAGCCATTGAAACGCGCACGCGCGGTATCGAGGCTCTTGTCACCGACGAGCAGGGCGATGCGACGATGGCCCAGATCGAGAAGATAGCCAGTCGCAGCGAGGAGCGCCTTCCGATCATTGACGCCAAAGCCATCCGCCCGAAGCCCTTCGGCCCGGCGAATCATCTGAACCGTCGGCACACCGGCCAGCAGATGACAGGTGGCCGGCCTTATCCCCCCGGTCGGCACCACCATCACCCCCGCACAGCGCGCACCGATGAGCGCTCGAACATGGCTTTCTTCAATCTGCGGATGGTCTTCGGTGACCGACAAGACCAGCTGATAGCCGGCACGCTGACAGCTCTGCGCCGCAATGCGCGCCATGGTCGCGTAGAAACTGTTCTGAATATCCGGCACCAACAGCCCAATCAGCGCACTGGTGCCACTGCGCATGGCGCGGGCTGCTGAATCGGCCACGTAACCCATCTGCTCGGCCTGCTGACGCACACGGCGGATTGTCTCCGCGCTGATCCGCGAACTACCGGCCAGGGCGCGCGTCACCGTCGACGGTGAAACGCCAAGCTCACGTGCGATGTCCTTGATGGTAACCATGGCTGCCTTGCGCAAACGAAATCTCAACAACACTCTTTTATCAGAAATAGAGGCTTAATATGAGTGAAATGTTGACGCGCAAACGTTTGCGCACTAAAGTCAAAACACGCTTTCAAACGATGGGCTTTCTCATGAACGGCACACCGCAACCCGATGCACGCCTGCTCACCAGCCTCCAGAACGCAGGCCTCGTCGCCCCCGATGAGCAGCCGGTTTTCGAAGCCCTGACCGGCGGCGTATCATCCGACATCTGGAAGGTCAGCACCGAGCGCGGCAGCTTCTGCGTCAAGCGCGCGCTGTCCAAACTCAAGGTCGCGGCCGACTGGCAAGCCCCCGTGGAGCGCAACCAGTATGAAGTGGCCTGGTTTCGGGTCGTGCACGCGATCCTGCCCGAGGCCGTACCGGAAGTGCTGCTGCACGACGCCGACGAAATGCTGTGCGCCATGAGCTACCTGCCGCCGGAAGACCACCGCCTGTGGAAGAGCGAGCTGCGTGACGGCCGCGCCGACCCGCACGACGCCGCCGAAGTCGGTCGCCGCCTCGGCCGCATTCACGCTGCAACAGCCAACAAGCCTGACATCGCTGCCCTGTTCTGGCCCAACGACATCTTTCACGCCATCCGGCTTGAGCCCTACCTCGAAGCCACCGCCCTGGCGCACCCCGATTTGCGCGATACCTTGTTCGCCCTCAGCCGTCGCACCGGCGAGATTCACACCACCATGGTGCACGGTGACGTCAGTCCTAAAAACATCCTGCTCGGCCCCAAGGGCCCGGTGTTTCTCGATGCCGAATGCGCGTGCATGGGCGACCCGGCCTTCGATCTGGCCTTCTGCCTTAACCATCTGCTGCTCAAATGCCTGTGGAACCCGGCCGCCCGCGCCGACTTCCTGGCCAGCTTTTTGGCCCTGAGCGCAGCCTATCTCGCCGAAGTCGATTGGGAACCGGCCGACGCGCTCGAAGCGCGTGCCGCCAGCCTGTTGCCGGGCCTGCTGCTGGCGCGTGTCGATGGCAAATCGCCGGTTGAATACCTGACGGACGACACCCAACGCGCGCATGTGCGGCGCTGCGCGCGCGCACTGCTTCAATCACCCCCGGCCCGCCTGTCCGAAGTGTCGACGGCCTGGAACAAGGAACTGGACGCATGAGTACGCAAATTCAATCAGTCAAAGGTCGTCGGGTGTGGGATTCACGCGGCCGCCCCACGGTAGAAACCGAAATCACATTGGCCGACGGTTCGGTCGGACGCGCCATCGCCCCGGCCGGCGCTTCCACCGGCAGCGGTGAAGCGCTCGACCGCCGTGACGGCGGCACGCCCTTCGGCGGGCACGATGTGCAAGGCGCCCTGGCCGCAGTCAATGGCGAGATCGCCGACCTGCTCATCGGTCGCGACGCCACCGATCAGGCCACGCTCGATACCGCCCTGATCGCCCTCGACGGCACGCCCAACAAGCAGCGCCTCGGCGGCAATGCACTGGTCGCCACCTCCATGGCCATCGCTCACGCTGCCGCCGCAGGCGTCCGCCTGCCGCTGTGGCGCTACCTCGCTGCGGGGCGCGACAGCTTCACGCTGCCGCTGCCAGAGATCCAGATTTTCGGCGGCGGCGCCCATGCCGGACGCCGCGTCGACGTGCAGGACTTCATGGTCATTGCCGTCGGCGCCACCGACTACGCCCACTCGCTGGAGATGGTGGCCGAGGTCTATCGCGCGGCTGGCGCCCTGATGGGTGAAGCAAATCTGCTGCAAGGCGTGGCCGATGAAGGCGGCTACTGGCCGGCCTTCGACACCAACGACCGGGCGCTGGAATTTCTCGTTCGCGCCATTGAGCGGGCGGGCTACACGCCGGGGCAGGACGTGGCCATCTCGCTTGACATCGCCGCCAGCGACTTTGGTCGCAAGGGTCGCTACACCCTGGCCCGCGACAGCCGTGAAATCGACTCGGACGGCTTGTCGGAGATGCTGCTCAGCTGGCTCGAGCGCTACCCCATCGTCTCGATCGAAGACCCGCTCGGCGAGGACGACCCCGAGGGCATGCACAAATTCACGCTGGCGGCCGGCGCAGGCGTCGAAGTGGTGGCCGACGATTTCATCTGCACCACCGCTGCGCGCATCGCACAGGCAGCCGAGCATGGCGCCTGCAACACCGCGCTGATCAAGCCCAACCAGGCCGGCACTTTGACCGAAACCCGCGCCGCCCTCGATGCCGCCCGCGCGGCAGGCTGGGAGAGCATCGTTTCGGCCCGCTCGGGCGAAACGGAAGATGTCACCATCGTCCATCTGGCCGTGGGCTGGGGCGCCAAACAACTCAAGGTGGGGTCCTTCTCGCGCTCGGAGCGCATGGCCAAATGGAACGAAGGCCTGCGCATTGCCGAGGCGCTCGGGCAGGCCGGCGGACAACTCGCGCCGCGCAGCGCCTTTCCATGGGGGCGCACGCCGGGATGACGCTGAATGGGCCTAGGTGTGATCTCTCTGTAGGTTGTTCATTCGGGACGTACCCGTCAGATTGGAGGGGCCAACCAAACCAGTCCTCCGAGGTTCCCGAATGAACACACATAAAAATGCCCGATTAACCGTCCATGGTCGAGCGCTTCTTGT
>JBFIJC010000249.1:0-5948 GCA_041600915.1 Nitrogeniibacter sp. | reverse complement strand
CAAATCGCGTCTGGCGCGCTACGAGGAAATGTCGAGCGTTGAATACCAGCGCCGCAACGAGACCCAGGAAATCTTCATCCCGCCCGGCGAGCGTCTCGGTGACAAGGTGATCAATTTCGAAGGCGTGTCCAAGGCTTTCGGCGACAAGCTGCTGATGGACAATCTCAGCTTCAGCCTGCCGGCCGGCGCCATCGTTGGCATCATCGGCCCGAACGGCGCGGGTAAATCAACGCTGTTCAAGATGCTCATGGGCAAAGAGCAGCCGGACTCTGGCGTCATCGACATTGGTAGCACCGTGCAAATGGCGGCGGTCGATCAGTCCCGCGAGGGCCTGGAAAACGAGAAGACGGTGTTCGACGCGATTTCGGGCGGCGCCGACATCCTCACCGTCGGCAAGTTCGAGTGCCCCAGCCGTGCCTACATCGGCCGCTTCAACTTCAAGGGCGGCGACCAGCAGAAGATTGTCGGCAATCTCTCCGGGGGTGAGCGCGGACGCCTGCATCTGGCTAAAACCCTGATTGCCGGCGGCAACGTGCTACTGCTCGACGAACCCTCCAACGATCTGGACGTCGAAACCCTGCGCGCGCTCGAAGACGCGCTGCTTGAATTCTCGGGCTGCGCGTTGATCATCAGCCACGATCGCTGGTTCCTCGACCGTATCTGCACGCACATTCTGGCCGCCGAGGGTAATTCGCAGTGGGCCTTCTTTGAAGGTAACTACCAGGAATACGAAGCCGACAAGAAGAAGCGCCTCGGTGAAGAAGGCGCCAAGCCGAAGCGGATTCGCTACAAGCCGATCTCACGCTGATCTGCCATGGATTCGACGGGGGCTGTGCGCGGCACGCTCCCGTCGATCGATTCAAAAGGTTTTCCGCGATGATTCAATCACTTCAAGCGTTTTTCAGTACGCTCGCCAATACCTCGGCAAACAGCGACAGCACCCCGCCATCTCTCCAGCTGGCAACCGCTGCCCTATTGGTGGAAATGATGCTCGCCGACAGCGAAAGCTCGCCGGCTGAAATGGCGCATTTGCGCCAGGTTCTGGCAACAGAGTTTCAACTCGATACAGATGAAGTCGATCGCCTGCTTGCGGCCGCAACGGCCGAATCCCGCGAAGCGCCCGGCTTTCATCCGTTTACCTCGCGGCTCAATCAGGAACTGGATGCATCGCAAAAAGTGCGCGTTGTTGAGTACCTGTGGGCGATTGCCCTGGCCGACGGCCATGTTTGCGCCCACGAGAGCCATTTGATGCGCAAACTGGGCGATCTGCTCTACATCTCGCGCGGCGACTTCGTTGCCGCCAAGGCCCGTGCCCAAGCCGCGCTCAAACACGGACACCAGCGATAGCTCAAGTCCTGACGGACGCCGCAGATCGTCGCGCGGTATTGGCCCTGTCGCCCGACGCAATCATCACAGGCTCTGGCACGCCCAGATAGAAGCCCTGCCCCCGCGTAATACCGATCTGACTGACCCAGGAGAGCGTTGCCTCATCCTCTATCCACTCGGCCACGGTCTCGATGCCGTGGCTTCGTGCCACCTGCACGACGGCCTGAACAATTTCCTGCGCACGTTTGTCTTGCGCCACACCGCGCACATAGCCGCCATCGAGCTTGACGATGTCGACGGGCAGATCGCGCAGACTCGCAAAGCTGGCAACGCCGCTACCGAGATCGTCCAGCGCAATGCAGAAGCCGGCGCTGCGAAGCGTCTGCATCAGCGTCAACACATCGGTGGGGTCAACTGCGGCCGAGGTTTCGGTCAGTTCGATGCAAACCTGATGCGGGTGCACATCGGCTTGCTCGAAACACTCCGTGATCCAGGCGGCCAGACCGGGATCTGACGCCGAGCGGCCGGAAAGGTTGATTGAGATATAGCGCCCCCCGTTGAGTACCTCGGAGAAATTTCGCGCGACGTGAGACACGATATGACGATCCAGCGCGCCGATCAGATCGAAGCGCTCCGCCGGCGGGATGAACTCGCCCGGCAACACCAGTGTTCCATTGTCGTCGCGCATGCGAACCAGCACTTCATAGCCCTTTGCGCGACTGTCTTGAAGATCAACAATCGGCTGCCGCCACAGCTCAATGCGGTTCTCGTCAATGGCGCGTTCGATGCGGTGCGCCCAATGCACATCGCTGGAGCGGGCCATGGCATGCGGACTGCGCTCAAACGCAACGACCCGGTTCTTGCCGCTGCGCTTGGCGCTATACATCGCGGCATCGGCGTCGGCGCGGGCGCGCTGCAAGGAATCGTGGTCGTGGTAAGCGCAGACACCAATCGAGCAACTGACGCGGTAGGCTTCGCCACGCTCGTCGTGATAGGCGTACTGCTCGACGTCGCGTCGAATGAACTCGGCAATCTGCATGGCAACGCTTTCCGGGCACTCGGGCAAGGCAATAAAAAACTCGTCGCCACCGATACGCGCGGGCACGTCAAGGCGGCGGATATGCCGACGAATGATGGTTGCGATTGCGCGAAGCACCTGGTCTCCCGCCGCATGACCACAGCTGTCATTGATGACCTTGAAGCGGTCCAGATCCAGGCAAATGAGCTGGCCGGAGGTGTCAACGGGGCGCATGCGGCGCTCAAACCCGACCCGGTTGTGCAGACCTGTCAGCGCGTCGTGCGTCGCCTCCCACTCGGCGCGGCGCATGGTTTCGACTTCATGGCTGACATCGCGCAGAACAATCACCAGGGTGCCCGCACCGGTGTCGTTCCCGGAGGCCGCGGCCAGTCGGGCGCAGGAGCCTTTGATCATCACCACACCACCACGATGAGGCAGCGCACAAGCGACCGGCTCGATGCGGGCGGCGTCGCCGGGTTTTGACAGCGCGGCCCAGTTCACAATATCGCCGTCGTTTGCACTCACCTGGATCAGGCCGCGTATATCGGCGCCGGTGATCGCTTCGGCGCGTGCGCCCAACAAATGATTGGCTGCCTGGTTGCTTTGGCACACCCGGAAATCGTCATCGACAACGAGTACGGCGTCAGACATCGCCCGCACCACTTCGGCGTACAGACGATCGCGTTGTTGCGCAGCCCGCATTGCGTCGGCTGCGCGCAGAATGTTGCCGATCCAGTTCCCGACCATGTCGGCCATGCACTGGATGGATGCCTGTTGCGCAAGTGCCAGCGGGTGCAGCATGAGCACGCGAGCACTGACGGCATCGGCCGCTCTTTTCAGGGGGTGTATCAGCGCATGCGATCCATCGCTCAGCGCCAGGACGCGCGCGGCTTCGGACACTTCATTTTCGTCGAGCTGCGCCATGGACCACACAGCGCAGCCGCAACCTGCCCCGCTAACCGGGCATGTGCAGTGGATGACCCGAGCGCCTGCCGGACCCCGCTCTTCGATCGACACGTGCTTGGCGCCGCTATGAGCGACGAGCAGCGCAAGACAGTCCATGATTCGTTGCTGCTGCGGGCGCGACGCGGAAACCATGTCGGCAAAATCACTTCGCCAGCGCGTCAGTGGCTGGTCATGGTCCTGCATTGGCGTGCTGAGCGCCGGTGTGCCGGCAACGAACAGCTTTTGGTGCGGGCCAGGCAGCACAAGCACGCTGTTCATCTCGATGCCTGCATCGGCAACCGCGATCCGCGCCAACATCTTCGGATCTCCGTGGCAGCGAACGGCATCCATCGCAGCGTGCAGTTCAGGGGCATGAGGCCAGAGCTCGCCTGGCGCGACGGCGGCACCGTGGATACGGAAAAAGCAGTCGCTGCCATCGACTACCTCGCCCTGATCCAACTCGCACCAGTATGGGTGAAGGCGGGCGGTATCTCGAGCGAGGGCGTGTTTCAAGGTAGGTTACCTGTTCGTTGGTCGAACAACCGCTGGGCTCAGACAGCATCGGCCTGTCGCCGATACGTCCATGCTTGATAAGCGTAAAAGATAGCTGTCTTACGCCATACCAATTGCGTATAAAAATGAAAGATGGGAATTTGGAACAAGCGTTCTAAAAGGTCAAGTGCACCGCATGCATATTCTTTGAATGGTCGGAAACGTCCGCCAGCCGGGCGTTGACGGTGTGTCGCATATCTCTGCAAACCCGTTTTTCCTGAGGCAGGGCGCCGATCGCCGGGGGTGTGCGCGAGCTGATGGGGAATCTTTGCGGAACCGGTAAAGTTCGCGCCGGTATGTCCGTTGATACTTAGACCTTCTGCTCCGACCGGTTGCCCCTATGCCGCACGCCAAAGCCCGCTTGCTTGTAGCGTTCGAGTTTGAACTCGATGTGCCGGAAAGCCTCGCGTCGCTGGACGCTGCGGACTTCCAGAAAGAACTGATCCTGGCTTTGGGCGATACCGTCTTCAAAGGGATGCACAGCGTCAGCAACAAGCAGCTCAGCAAGCGCAACATTCAGTTGCTTGCTCACCGGCACCGCGTCGAAGCGACCCTGCTCGACGCGCCAAGCATCGATCCGGCACTGCTTGCCAGCGTTGCACCGCATCTGACGGACGCGGAGATTCAGCGGATTTCGGTCAATGCGGCTGCAAAAGCACCCACGGATGCTGACGCCTTGCGCGCCTATCTGCGCCGTCAGGCCCTCGCCGTGGCGAATGATTATCGTCTGGTCCCGTGCACCGTGAAGGCAGCGGCAAGTGGTGGCGCAGTAATCACCCTGAGCGCCAGGCTGAACCTCACGAACGGGGGTGTGCTGGTGGATGAGGCCCATCGCAAGACCCGCCTCAAAACCGATCAGACAACGGTTGACGTCAGCCTGGGCGAGCCGCAAGTCGTTATACCGGCAAAGCTCTCAGGGCACACCTTGAGTGGCCCGGTGCTGGCGGTTGATGTGCTCAACATGGCACCCCACCGCGATGCGCTGCAGGCGGCGTGGGCAGCGACTCAATGCGTGTCGGGGTAGCCGTCCAGAACGGCTTCGACGGCGTCCAGTTGCGCCACAAAGTGTGCGACCAGCGTCGGATCGAAACACTGCCCGGCCTGCGCAACCAGATAATCCACGGCATTCTGGACCGACCACGGGTCTTTGTAGGGCCGCTTTGACGTCAATGCATCAAAGACGTCGCAGATCGCGGTAATCCGCCCTTCTATGGGGATGGATTCGCCCTGCAATCCGTTGGGATAGCCGGTGCCATCCCATCGTTCATGATGATTACTGGCAATGCGCGCGGCCATCTGGATCAGAGTGGATTCGTCGCCTCCGAGCAGATCCTCCCCCATCTGCGCGTGGCAACGCATATGGGCGATTTCCGCTTCCGTCAGACGGCCGGCTTTGAGCAGGATGTCATCCGAGACGCCGAGCATGCCGACATCGTGAAGCGGTGCTGCGCGTTCGATCATGAAGCAGCGCTCGGGTGTCAGGCCTGCCGTCTTTGCGAGGATGTGCGCCAGTTTTCCGACGCGCACGATGTGCGTCGCGGCGTTCGCATCGCCTTTTTCGCAGACCATGGCCAGACGATGAACCATTGCGTCCGTGGCCTCGATCAGCTCAGCTGTGCGCGCCTGAACGCAACGCTCGAGCTCCTCTTCAAAATGGCTCTGGCGCGTCTGAGCCAGGCGAATGCGCAGCGCATTGCAGATCCGCAGCTGCAGCTCCTCAATGTCGAATGGTCGTTCGACAAAATCGATAGCGCCGAGCGCGAGCGCCTGATGGCGTAACGCCGTCGCATTGGGATGAATCACCACAAGAATGGGTTGGTCGGGCGTGTCGGTTGCAGCACGTTGGCGTTGCGCCAGCAGATCCAGCCCGTGAGACTGCGCGCTGTCGAGATCAAGCACGATCAAGTCGAAACGTGTATTGCGCATCAGTGCTAGCGCGTCATGCGGATCCGACACTGATTCCACGGTGGCGACGCCGGCGGCATCCAGCGCCAGCTTAAACGCCGGATCTCCCCCCGTTGGATCCTCACACACCAGAACAGAAGCTGCGCTCAATGAAGTATCGATAACCATGATGTTGCCCCGCATAGAGTGGCTCCGTACCCAT
>JBFIJC010000248.1:0-5956 GCA_041600915.1 Nitrogeniibacter sp. | reverse complement strand
GTGCCGAGACCCAGCAAGGCGGCGCGATGCTCCTGACGCAGGCGCGGCATTTCTTCGCGGTCGCCATGCAGCATCAGGGCGTCGTAGCCGAAGGCCCGCTGGTTCAACCAGGCCGTGAGCAGGATGGAAGCCACCAGCCCGACGCCCGGAATCAACCAGAACGGCAGCGTCAGGATGATGCCGACGATAAACACCAGCACCGCCACCGTCGCGTTGATCGCGCTGCCGGTGTTGGAGCCGCCGCGACGCATTTCGAGATCGCTGTAGCGAATCTTGGCGACCTTTTCGAGCATGATCGGCAAAGCAATCACGGCCACCAGCAAGGCGGCGGTCACGTAGATGACCGGCAGAAAAAGCACCGCCAGCGCGATCTTGACCGCCACCAGCACCACCGCCGCGCCAACCTCGGAGCTGTCGAGGCGCGCCGCAACCCAGTCCCAGCGACCAATCCAGTCCATCACGCCGGCGACCATCGGGTCCCACAGCACGATGCCAAGAATCATCCACACCACCATCGCGAGCAGCGTGGGCCACACCAGATGCCACAGCACGCCGCGCTCGGTGAGACTCTTCACCGCGCGGGCGTATGCCAGAAATATGTCCTTCATGCCTGCCTGTCGTTTGAAAACACGGAAATCATTGTAGCGCCGTCATGAAATCGATGACGCCCGCCGCCCGATGCTTAACGGGGTCGGGCGTCCCAGATTTTCGACAGCCGTTTCACCGAGACCGGCATCGGCGTCTTGAGTTCCTGCGCAAACAAACCCACGCGCAGCTCTTCGAGCAGCCAGCGGAAATCTTCGAGGAAAGGATCGGCCTGACCGGCGCGCAGGCTTTCCAGGCGCGCACGCTCTAGCGGCCGGGCGAGCAAGGCCCAGTCGCGCATCAGCGCGGCGTCGCGCTCGGCGGCGTTGCGCAGCTTGTCGATACGCACCACCGCCGCCTTCAGATAGCGCGGAAAGTGCGACAGGCGCTCGTAGGGCACCTCGACCACGAAGCGCTTGATCACCAGCGCGTCGAGCTGCTGGCGGATGTCCTCAACCACCTCGGGGAAGGTCTTGAGCCCGCCGAGCCGCTTTTCCAGCGTGGCCCGCTCGACCAGCACCTGATCGACCAGCCGCAGCAACTCCTGCGCGACCAGCGTCATGCGCGGCTTGGCCGCCTGCGCGCGGGCGGCAAAACTGTCGCCATCGGTTGGCAGCGGCTCGCTCAGACAGGTGCGCGCCACCGTGGCGGCCACGAGCTGGTCCTGCAAGTCACCCTCGGTGCCAAAGCTGATGAAGCGCAACGCCACCTCACGCAGGCCCGGCAAGCGGCGGATGGCTTTGACCTGATCTTTCAGCGTCAGGCAAAACAGCCGCACCAGGCCCTCGCGATGCACCCACGCTGCCTCTTCCGGCGTGTCGTAGGGGCGCAGCGACACACTGCCGCCATCGTCATGCAGCGCCGGGAAACCAACCACCTCGCGCCCGGCCACCTTGAGTTCGAGCAGTTCGGGCAGCGCGCCGAAGGACCACTCAGTCAGCCCGCTCAAGGCGCCGGCCGGCACACTGTCAGCGGGCGCGGCCGTCGGCGTGTCTTCGGCCTCGCTCGCCACCGGCAGATCGGCCGGTTTGACCTGCGCCGCCTCGAAGGCCGCCGCAATCTGCCCATGAAAGCGCCCGCGCAGCTCGGCCAGGTTGCGCGACTGCGCCAGCACCCGGCCGTGCGGATCGAGCACCCGGAAATTCATGAAGCAGTGCGGATTGAGGTTTTCGGGGCGGAAGGATTCCATCGGCAGCTTGAGGCTGACCCGCATCTCGACGAAGTGCTGCAGCGCCTTGAGCAGCGGCGTCTCCGTGCCCCACTCGCCAGCCTCGATCGCAGCCAGAAAATCGCTCACGCTCTGCGCCATGGGCTGCAGACGGTGACGATGCTTTTGCGGCACGGTGCGCAGCAAGGCGAGCACCTTTTCTTCAAGCAAACCCGGTACCAGCCATTCGCAGCGCGTGGCCGGCACCTGATTGAGCATCGCCACCGGCACGGTCAGCGTCACGCCGTCGTCCGCCTCGCCCGGCGCATGCACATAGTCGAGCTTGAGCCGCTGACCAAAGACGCTCAGTTGCGGCGGGAAGCGGTCGGTGGTGATGCCTTCCGCCTCGTGGCGCATGAGCTGGTCACGGTCCAGATGCAACAACTTCGGCGTAGCCTTTTCGGCCGTCTTGCGCCAGCGCTCGAAGCTCGGCAGGTCGACCACGTCATCGGGCAGTTGCGCGTCGTAGAAGGCTTCGATCAGCGCATCGTCGACCAGCACGTCGGGGCGGCGCGACTTGTGCTCCAACCGCTCGATCTCCTTGATCAGCCGCAGGTTGTGCTTGAGAAAAGGCATGCTCCGCACCGCCGCCTCGTCGATCTGCCCCTGCACCAGGCCTTCGCGGATGAACAGCTCGCGACACAGCGCCGGATCGACATCGCGGTAGCCCACCGCCCGGCGGCCATACAGCACCACGCCATGCAGCGTACCGCGCTCCCAGGCCCGCACACTGCCGGCCGATTTGGACCAGTGCGGTTCATAGACATGGCGCTTGATCAGGTGCGCGCCGACCTCCTCCAGCCACTCGGGCTCGATACGCGCAATGCAGCGGCCGAACAAGCGGCTGGTGTCGATCAGCTCGGCGCAGACGATCCACTTGCCCGCCTTGCGCGACAGGCTGGAGCCCGGATGCGGCCAGAACTTGATGCCGCGCGCGCCGTGATAGCCCCCGGCCTGCGGGCCGCGCGCGCCCTGCTCTTCGTCCACCTTGCAGCCCAGATGGCCGAGCAGACCGGTAAGCAGCGCCTTGTGGATCGCGTCGTAGTGCGCCGGCACCGTGCTTTCTTTCCAGCCGTGCTCGGCGCACAGGCTGTGCAGTTGGCCGTGGATATCCCGCCATTCGCGCATGCGCAGCGGCGACAGAAAATGCTCCTTGCACCACTGCCGCTGCTTGTTGCTCGACTGATGGCGGATTACTTCCTCGTAAGCTTTCCACAGGTTCCAATACCACAGGAACTCGGACTTTTCGTCCTGCTCGCCACCGCGAAACAGCGCATGGCGCTGGTCAGCCGTGCCGGCCTGCGCCTGCGGGCGGTCGCGCGGGTCTTGCACCGACAGCGCAGCGGCGATCACCAGCACCTCGCGCAGGCAGCCGTGGTCGCGCGCGGCGAGGATCATGCGGCCGATCTTGGGGTCGATGGGCAGGCGCGACAGCTCGCGGCCCAGCTCGGTGAGGCCTTGCTGCTCGTCGACCGCGCCCAACTCGCCCAACAACTGATAGCCATCGGCGATCATCTTGGGCGGCGGCGCGTCGAGGAAGGGGAAGTCTTCCACCGCCCCCAGACCGAGCGCCTTCATGCGCAGGATCACCGCCGCCAGCGAAGCGCGCAGGATCTCCGGATCGGTGTGATCGGGCCGCTGGTTGAAGTCATCCTCGTCATACAGACGGAAGCAGATGCCGTCCGACACCCGACCGCAGCGCCCGGCCCGCTGACGCGCGGCACTCTGGGCGATCTTCTCGATCTGCAACTGCTCGACCTTGTTGCGCGCCGAGTAGCGCTTGACCCGCGCAAGACCCACATCGACCACGTAACGAATGCCCGGCACGGTGAGCGAAGTCTCGGCCACGTTGGTGGCCAGCACCACACGGCGACCACTCGAGCGCCCGAACACGCGGGACTGCTCCTGCGCAGACAGGCGCGCAAACAGCGGCAGAATTTCGGTGCCGGCAGCGTGATGCGCCTTGCGCAGTGCCTCGGTGGCTTCACGGATCTCGCGCTCGCCGGGCAAGAACACCAGCACATCGCCGGGGCCTTCACGCTGCGCCTCATCCACCGCGTCGACCAGGCCGTCCCAGGCGTCCGCACCGCGGCGAGTGGACTTGTCCTCATCCTCAGGCGGCCGGTAGCGCATCTCGATCGGAAACAGCCGGCCGGAGACTTCGATCACCGGCGCGGGCCGGCCCTGCGCATCGGCGAAGTGACGGGCAAAACGCTCGGCGTCGAGCGTGGCGGAAGTGACGATGACTTTCAGGTCCGGCCGCTTGGGCAGCAGATTGCGCAGATAGCCGAGCAGGAAATCGATGTTCAGGCTGCGCTCATGCGCCTCGTCGATGATCAGCGTGTCGTAGGCGTTCAGGTAGGGATCGCCCTGCGTCTCGGCCAGCAAGATGCCATCGGTCATCAGCTTGATGTGGCTGGTCGGCCCGAGGCGGTCAGTGAAGCGGATCTTGTAGCCCACGGCCTGGCCGAGCGGGCTGCCCAGCTCTTCGGCGATGCGGTCGGCGGTGGCGCGCGCGGCAATCCGGCGCGGCTGGGTGTGGCCGATCAGGCCGCCCACGCCGCGGCCCAGCGCGAGGCAGATCTTGGGCAGCTGTGTCGTCTTGCCCGAACCGGTCTCACCGCCGACGATGATCACCTGGTGCTTGCGGATCGCCTCGGCAATCTCGTCGCGGCGCGCGCTGACCGGCAAAGCCTCGGGAAAGCTGGGCACCGGCAAGCTGGCGGCACGTTCGGCAAAGCGCGCAAGCGAGCGATCCAGCCGGGTGCGCAGCGCCTCGGGCAGCGCGTCCACCGTGGTGGGGCGGGGCTTGAGCCGACGCAGATCGCGCAGCAGGCGATGGCGATCGGCCAGCATGCAGCGTTCGAGCAAGGCAAAAGGATGGTCCGGGGCGCCCTCGCCCCGATTCAGCGGCTCACTCATCTCAAGCGCGCAGCCACTGGAAAGTGACAATCCCCAGACCGGTCATGAGCAGCGAGCCCACCAAATGAGCACTGGCCGTGGCCAGCGCCCAGCCGTATTGCGCCGCGCTGATCATCATCACCACCTCGGCCGAGAAGGTCGAGAAGGTGGTGAGCGCGCCGAGAAAGCCGGTCACCAGAAACCAGCGCACTTCGGGCGGCAGGGCCGTGTGATGGGCGAAATAGGCCACGGCCACGCCGATCAGGTAGCCGCCCAGCAGGTTGGCCACCAGTGTGCCCAGCGGCAATTGGAGAAACAGCGGGTTGAGTCGCACCCCGAGCCACCAGCGAATCCAGGCTCCCAGGGCCGCCCCGACCCCGACGGCAAGGAATCCGGCTGGATTCATCCTGGAAGCCGCAGTTGGACGCGCCCGAGTGTGCGTCTGGTGAGTGCGCTGGCAAGGCGCGACGACGCGCAGCCTGCACGCTGCAAGGAGGAGCAACGCAGCCAGAGCGCTCGCCAGGCGTGCAATCGGGTGTGTAGCGCACCCACCAGCCGGGGGCGCGGCATCGAAACCGACTTATTCCGCACAGTCAGCTCCTTGCTGGCAGGCACAAGCGGTCAACTGCGGTTTCTAGGATCATGGCTTACACACGGGTCGATTCAGATGGGCGCATTCTACCGCGTCGACTGCGCAGATTGGCCGACGGGGTCTGTAAGCTTTTGCCCTGCTCGCGGGTCTGGTCAATCAGGAGGAGTCGATTGATGTTGCTTTCCCTGGGAAAACGCCGCGCCTTTGATCAGGTGGTGCGCGCCTACAGCAGCGATCTGTACCGCTTTGCCTATTGGCTGTGCGGCGATCGCTTTGTGGCAGAAGACGTGGTGCAGGAAGCCTTTGCCCGCGCCTGGCAGCGCTGGGATCAGCTGCGCGACAAGGCCGCGCCCAAGCCCTGGCTGCTGACCATCGTGCGGCGCGAACACGCCCGCCTGTATGAGCGCAAACGCTTTGACTATGTCGACGATGCGCCGGAAGATCTGGCCATTGCCGCGGACCACGACCCGCTGGAGATGTTCGAGCTGGAACAGGTGATCGGCAACTTGCCACTGAGCCTGCGCGAACCTTTTTTACTGCAAACCCTCGGCGGCTTCAGTTGCGCCGAGATCGCCGAACAACTTGAGACGACCGAAGGCGCGATCATGGTGCGTTTGACCCGTGCCCGTCAGGCACTCAGAGGACTGATGGGTGAGGCGGACCGACCCCGC
>JBFIJC010000247.1:0-6001 GCA_041600915.1 Nitrogeniibacter sp. | reverse complement strand
TGCGCTTCGGCGGCATTGGAGCCGATGAAGAAGATCGCCTTGGCGTTCTGCATGTCGTTGTAGGAGTTGGTCATCGCACCATAACCCCAGGTGTTTGCCACACCCGCCACCGTGGTGGAGTGGCAGACGCGCGCCTGGTGGTCCATGTTGTTGGTGCCGAACAGCGCCACAAACTTGCAGAACAGATAGGCCTGCTCGTTGGAGTGCTTGGACGAGCCGATCCAGTGCGTGGCGTCAGCGCCGTGCTTGTCGCGGATCGCCATCAGCTTGTCGCCAACTTCGGCCACCGCATCTTCCCAACTCATGCGCACCCACTTGCCACCCGACAGCTTCATCGGCGTGCGCAGGCGATGCTCGCCGTGGCCGTGCTCGCGCACCGAGGCGCCCTTGGCACAGTGCGCGCCGAGGTTGATCGGGCTGTCGAAGACCGGCTCCTGGCCAACCCACACGCCGTTCTTGACTTCGGCGTCGATGGCACAGCCGACCGAACAGTGCGTACAGATGGTGCGCTTGACGACGATGTCGCCCGCGCCGGCCGACTTGGCCGCCTCGGCCGGCTTGACCATGGCGAAGGGCAGACTGGCACCGATGGCACCCGCACCTGCCGTGAGGCCGGAGCGCTTGAGAAAGCTGCGTCGATCGAGACGCGTCGGCGTGGCACGGCCGCTGAGCGCTTCGTTCAGTCCGCTACCTGCGGGCGTCGCGGCCCGATTGGATTTTTTAACCAGCATGGTCGTCTCCCTTACAGACGGGTGGAGCGGTAGTAACGGGTAACGTGCGCCGTCTCGCGGTAGCCCGAGGCGCCGCCATCGGGTTCGCTGAGCGCTTCAACCGGCGCAGGCGTGGTCTTGCCCATGCCGGTGACCACAGCCACGCCGGCTGCGCCGGTGCCGGCCGCGGCAAACAGAAAGCTCCGGCGGCCAAAACTCGATGGCGCGCTCTCCGGTTCGCGGGTGGGCGTTTCGCGTGTCTCACTCATCTTGATATCTCCCCGATTGGCGCTTGGCGCGCGCATGGCTCTTGGTTCAGGTCTCGAAACTCAACGCCCGCGCCTCGACGGCGAAGAACGCTGCGGTAAATGCACCGACGGCGCGGTAAAACTGCGCGTCGGTTGCCGCCATCAGGTCGGTACAGCAACGACTGATCCACGGCTGAAGGTGGCGTTTGAAAAACGGGTACTGCACATCGATGCCACGGCCTTCGCTGATCAGCGCGCGCATGGCGTCGCACAGCGCGGCCAGGTGGTCTTCGGGCTCACCGCAACCGGTCTCGCGCGCCAGGCCGAGCGCGGCCAGATCGTCGCGCACGCGGGCCAGCGGCTTTTCCATCAGAAAACCGGTTTCGTAAAAGGACGCGTAGGGCAGCACCGGCGGTCGGCCCGTGCCGCAGAACAAGGCGTTCCACTCGCTGCGCACCCGCTCGCCCTCGCACTGGCCGGCGGCATCGCACAGCTGCGCCCAGGCATTGGCCAGCGCCTCGCCCTCGGGCACGGCAGCGTCAGCCTGCAGACGTTCGGCACCCGCCAGCGCGGCCAGCAATGCATCGCTGGGCGGCGCCGCCATCAGATTGGCCAGCACACCATAGAAGCCGGCGCGGTCGGCGTCTTCGGGCGACAGTACGGGCGGCTCTACAAGCAGGTCGGCAGCGCTCATGAGAGATCCTGGATCGTGGTTTCGCGCTGACCGCCGGACGGCGCCATCATGTCGATGACCCGGCAGTCGCCGCACATCTGCAGACGGCGACGCTGCTCGGGGGCGGCGAAGTGGGGGTTGCCGATGAGGCGGTCCATCAGCGTGCGTACGGTGGCGTTGGAGCCAAAGGCCTTGCCACAGCGCAGACAGGTACAGGGCGTGTCTTCATGCAGCACGGCCGGCTGCTTGGCGGCGGCGGCCAGATTGAGGCGCGGCACCAGGGTGATGGCGTCTTCCGGACAAGTGGCCACACACAAGCCGCATTGCACACAGCTCGCTTCGCGGATGCGCAGACGCGGCGCCTCGGTGTCGTCCATCAAGGCCTGCGCCGGACAGGCGCTGGCACAGGACAGGCACAGCGTGCACTTGTCGCCGGCAACGGCGACCGTGCCGTAGGCGCTGCCGGCCGGCACCGGCAAGGGCTCGGCGAGCGCCTCGGGCGCGGCCAGCGTGGCCAGATGGGCAAAGCACAGATCGAGCGTGGCGCGCTTGTCGAGCTGCGGATGGAAGCGGGCCGGGGCACCGATGGCCGGCGCGGTCGTGCCCAGGCTGGCCATCAGGGTGTCCGCATCGGCGGACACGGCGGCAAAACGTTCACCGGCCGGCGTCAGGCCGAGGCCCGACACCACGGCGTCGGCAAAGCGAACCGCCCGCCCGGCCGAGGCCTGGTAGGTGGCCGGCGCATCGGCCGCCTGCCAGATCGCCACACGACCGGCGCCGGCGCACAGCGCGTAGAGCAGCAGATCGGGGCCGACGCTGGCGGCGTCATGCACGGCCAGCGGCAGCACGGGTGCGGCGAGCGAATCGGTTTCGGTCCAGGCCTTGAGCGCGCTGGCTTGGTCGCGACCATGGAAGAGCAGCGTCGGCGCGGCGCCACCGGCCTGCGACCATGCCGCCAGCGCGGTGCGAATCTGCTGGCCGATCTCGACCACCGACGGGTAGTTGTAACGCATCGCGCCGCTCGGGCAGACGCTGGCACAGGCGCCACAGCCCATGCACAGATGCGGCTCGACGAAAACACCGTTGCCGTCGGCGCGGATGGCGGAGGTGGAACAGGTGTCGATACAGCGCGAACAGGCGTCGATGCGGTTGCGCGAGTGGGCGCACTTGGCGCGGTCGTAATCGAAGAAGCGCGGCTTGTCGAATTCGCCGACCATCTCGGTCAATGCCAGGGCGGCTTCGGCCTGAGCCAGGGCATCGCTGCCGGGAGCGAAATAGCCCTGCGGCAGATGCGGCATGGCCAGACGCGGGACGTCGGACAGATCGAGCACCAGATCAAAACTGGCGGTACGCGGGGTGAAGCTGAAGTCGATGGCACCGACCTCGCAGACCTCGATGCAACGGCGCTTGTCATTGCAGCGCGCGGCATCGACGTAGGCCGCCACGCCATCGCGCACGATGGCGTCGGAGCTGCATGCGGTGAGACAGGCGCCACAGCCGGTACAGGCCGAGGCATCGACGGCATTACCCGGCGTCCAGCCAATCTGGAACTGTCCCAGCCAACCCTCGACACTGACCTGGCGCGCACGATGCACCGGCACCCGACGCGGGCTGGCGGCGGGCAGGGGCTGCTCGTCATCGGCAAAGACGGTGACCTGCAACTGCCCGTCGGCCTTGCCATGCAAGCGTTGCGCCCAAGCCATGGCGAGCGGGCCGTTGCCGACAATGGCCAGTCGGCCAGCGCTGGTGTAGGCGACCGAGTCGACCGGCGGCGGCTCGGGCAGGCGTGCCATGGCGATCAGCGCGGCCAGACGCGGTGCGTCGGCGGCGCCGCCGCTGGCGTATTCACGGGCGGGGAAAAAGCGCAGGGCGCGATCAGCCGGCAGCGCGGCTTCAATCAAGGGAGCTTCACGGGTACAGCCGACCTGGCGTACCGACGCGGGCAAGCTGGCGGCCCCGCCATTGCGGCACAGCCCCTCGGTCATCGCGACCTGAGCATCCACACTTGCGCCATCGATGGCGGCATCGGCCACCCGGCCTTGGCAACGGCACAACACGGTATCGCAGTCGGCTGCGGCGGGCGCGCCCTTGCTTGTTTTGAAACTCACCTTGTCCCCTTATGGCGTTATGCAGTCCGGCGGATAACGCTAGCTGCGCGTCAGACCGGATGCGATGCCGCTATTTGAAGAGAAACAAGGCAGTTTTCGTGCCAAATGCAAAAACCCTTTCGATCGAATGGCTTAGCATTTTGGCGCAAAGCAGCAAGCGAGACATTTTGTCCCAACCCACCGGCCAACACGGACAAAATGTCTCACTCGGCCGGTCGGAACCAGCGCGCGCGGAAGCCCGGTGCATTGGGGCTCTCGTCGTATTCCGGGGTGCTGAGCAGCCAGATGCAGAAGGTGGTGCCGCGCCCCGGCCGGCTGTCGACGGTGATTCGCCCGCCGTAACGCTGAACCAGCGTCTGACTGATCGACAGCCCGAGGCCGGTGCCATGCCCTTTCTTGGTGGTAAAGAAGGGGTCAAAAATGCGCTGCAGATCGGCCTCGCGAATGCCACCACCGGTGTCGGCCACCCGCAGCCTCACGCCCACGCTGACATCGCCCTCGACCCAGTCATCGCTGCTCAGGGTGAGTTGTCCGCCCTCGCCCATGGCCTGCACGGCGTTGACGATCAGGTTGATCAGCACCTGCTGCAACTCGCTGCGGTTGATTTCGACATCCACCGTGGCCTCATCACATCGCTGCACCTCGATGCCGCGTTTGTCGAAGGTGTGGCGCGCCAGCACCAGGGAGTCGGCGATCAGCGCCGCGACGTTCACCCGCTCGGTGTAGCCGGCAAACTCGCCCGGCCGGGCAAACTGCAGCAGCTTGGTGACGATCTGACGGATGCGGTCGGTTTGCTGGTGGATGAGGCGGATCTCTTCGCGCACCGGCGTTGCGGACTCACCGAGGATGTCGGTCAGCACATCGAGATTGCCCTGTATGACCGCCACCGGGTTGTTGATTTCATGCGCCACGCCGGCGGTCAGTTCGCCCACGGCCGCCAGCTTCTCGCTCATCACGAGGTGTTCCTGCGCCTTGCGCAAAATGGCGTTGGCCTCTGCCAGCTCGGCGGTGCGCGCGGCGACCTTGCGATCGAGCTCATCCGCCCAGCGCTGCAGCTCTTCGCGTTTGCTGGCCAGGGTGTCGAGCAGATGATTGAATTCCAGCGCCAGCCGGCCGAGCTCGTCGCGGCTGGTCAGCGGCCCGACGCGCGCCGAGGTGTCGCCTTGCTCGACGCGTTGAATCACGGCATTCATGCGCTCGATGGGGCGGAAGATGCTGCGCGCCCAGCGCAGCGACACCAGACTGCCAATCACTGAAATGGCCAGGAAGATGCCAAACAGCACGCCCATCACCGTTTCTTTGGCTTCGCGGTAAGGGGTCTCGAGAAAGCCGACATACAGCATGCCGACCCGCTCGCCCCGGCCATCGACGAAAGGCTCGTAGCCCGAGACGTAAAAATCATTCACCACGAAGGCGGTGTCCAGCCACACCCGCCCGGTGTCGAGCACCTGCGTGCGCACCGCGTCGGATACCCGTGTGCCCAGCGCCCGCACGCCTTCAAACAGATGCACATTGGTGGCCACGCGGGTGTCATTGAGAAACAGGGTGGCCGTGCCCCGACTGCCCAGCGGCAAGGAGCCGTCGCGATAGACGATGGCGTTGATCCGGTCGACCATGCCGAGGTTGCCATTGAGCAGCACGCCACCTTCGAGCACGCCGATATACATGCCGTTGATATCGTAGATCGGCACCGCCGCATGGAGCACCAGGCCGCGCTCCTCGCTGCTGCGGTCATCGGGCCGGGCGGCGGGGGTAGGCACCAGCTTGATATGCGCGCGACGCCGCAAGGCCGGGTCAATCGCCTCCAGCTCTGCCGGGCCGAACACCTCGATCGTAGTGTGCGCCGCGCCCGACACCGCCGCGGCCACCGCGGATCGGGCGGTGCGCTCGGGCAGCGCGCCCAGCGGGCCCCGCGCCGACGCCACCGGTCGCCCCTGGGTGTCGAGCAGGTGCAGAAAATCCAGGCCGTAGCGCACGCTCATGCTGGCCAGCAGCTCGGTCATGGCCTGCGGCGTGCCGGCAGGAAAGTCCACCGCCAGACGACTGGACCCTGCCAGGGCCTGAAGATCTCGGCCAACACCCTGCTGCACCCGGTCAAAATACTCATGCGCAATCACCAGATCGGCCTGAACCTTGGCCTTGAGCAAGCGCTCATAGGTGTCGTTACCCCAGGACCACACCAGCGTCAGCAACACCGGCACGCCAATCAGCAAGGGCGCCAGCACCAGGGCCAGCAACTTGGCCCTGACCGACGCCGAGAAG
>JBFIJC010000246.1:0-6003 GCA_041600915.1 Nitrogeniibacter sp. | reverse complement strand
TGGCTTTGGCTACGTCGATACCGAGGAAATAGGTTTCCATTTCATGTCCCCCAATGATCTACCTTGCAAATACGGGCTGCCGGCCAGGGCCGGGCCTACGATACTGTTCGATCTTGATCAGAGGTGAGTGGTCCGTGCGGAAATCTACGAAACGGGTTCGCTTCCCCAAGGGTGGGCACGGCATCGGACCACTCGCTCCAGGGCGCCCCCGGGAGCAGTTCAGCGAGCAAAAATCTTAACGCGCTTTCACTCGTTGAGCTTGGGATCACAATACAAGGGTGGGTGGCAAGCCACCCACCATTGATCACTCACCCCATCGATCGACAAGCAAATCGCCAAGACCACCACCACCCCAATTGGCCGGCAGGCTGCCCGTCGTCACATACCGATGAAAACTGCTGAACGGCCAATCGACGACGTGCTCGACCAGGCCATGCTTGACCGGATTGAAGTGGATGTAATCGACGTGACGGGACAGATCCGACGCGTCACGAATCCGGTGCTCCCAAAAACGCCGCTGCCAGATGCCGGCCTCTCCACGCCGGATCTTACTCACGCTGCGCTCCGGCGCCCGTGGCAGGCCATGTGAAAAGCGATGTTTGATCAGGCGCCAGCGGAGAGAGAAGTTGTCATCCCCCGGGGGCAACTGCCACAGTGCATGAATGTGATCAGGAAGCACACAGATTGCGATGGTTTCAAACGGATGCGACCGGGCCACCGCGCGGTATGCGTCACGAAAGCGCTCGATTTCGGTGAACAGGAGATCGGAGTGGCGGTTTGCCAGAGTGACGGTAAAGAAGTACACACCGCCGGCGGTGCGGTCTCGTCGGTAGTTGCTCATTCGAAAATGATAAACGCATATACAAAGCAGCGACAAGGCGGGCGGCTCGGAGTGAATGCCGGGTTGGACCGTTGATGGTGGGTGGCGAGCCACCCACTCTACGGAATGCGCGGAATGTGCGGATTTTCGTTGGGCAAGCGGTTTGCCGCCCAACACGCATACGTGGTCGGTGGGTGTGTTGGGCGGTATTGCGGCGCGCTGCGGAGCTAGATGGTGGGTGGCGAGCCACCCGCCCTACGGAATGCGCGGAATGTGCGGATTTTCGTTGGGCAAGCGGTTTGCCGCCCAGCGCGCAAACGTCGTCGGTGGATGTGTTGGCCGGTATTGCGGCGCGGTGCGGAGCTTGATGGTGGGTGGCAAGCCACCCACCCTACGACGTGGCAGCGAGCTGTGTCGGTAGGGTGGTGCTGGTCGCGTAGGGTGGGTGGCTTGCCACCCACCAAAACCCCGGTACGCGCTACTTGCTGGCGGGCGGGATGCCGGCGAGGTCGCCGCGGGCGATGTCGCTGAGTTGGAGTAGCGCGTGGCCGAAGGCTTTCCAGGCGTGGCCGCCGTGGGAGTGCACGCCAATGGCGGCGCTTTCGGCCATGGTTTTTAGCATCAGCACGCCCAGGGCGAACAGTTCTCCTTTGGCTTTGAGGCGTGGGTTGGGGTCGCGTGCCAGGGCTTCGATGTGTTTCGGCGTACTACTCAGGGCCTCACGTGCGAGAGTCATCACTTGCGCTTCGTCGTCCCAGTCAAGGCCGAGCACCAGGCCGCGCACCACCATCTCGCGATCGAGCGCGGTGGCGTCTCTTTGGTAGTTTTCAAATCCGCTCATGGTGAAATCCTGTCATCTGGCTGCCGGGATTGCTGGCGTAGGGCGGATAAGCGCAGCGCATCCGCCGTGCCCCTTTGTTAAACCGACGGCGGATGCGCTGCGCTTATCCGCCCTACATGGGGGCGTTTTCACGCATTCATTACGCCTGCGGCGGATGCGCGTTGCTTATCCGCCCTACTCGGCTCACGGTGCATGCCGGTCTTCAAGGCAGCGCACGAGCGCGTCGCGCCAGTGTGGCATGACGACGCGGGTTTCTTCGGCGAGCCGCGTGCCGTCGAGGCGCGAATTGTGGGGCCGGGCGGCGGGGGTTGGGTAGGCGCGGGTGGGGATGGACTCGATCTCGCGCAGCTTCCACGGGTGGTCGGGCCAGCGCTGCACGGCGAGGCGGTGGATCTCCTCGGCGAAGCCGTGCCAGGTGGTTTCACCGGCGGCGCTGAGGTTGTACACACGCCGCACCGGATCGCCCGCTGCCGTGGCCGCTTGCGCCCAGCAGATCAGACCGGCGGTGGCATCGGCGATGTTGCGCGCCCAAGTCGGCGCGCCGTGCTGGTCGCCCACCACGCGTAGCTGCTCGCGCTCGGCAAACAGGCGCAGCATGGTGGCGACAAAGTTTTGCCCGCGCGCGGCGTACACCCAGGTGGTGCGCAGCAGCAGGTAGTCGCAGCCCGACGCGGCAATCGCCTGTTCGCCGGCGAGTTTGCTGGCGCCGTAGACGTTGAGCGGTGCGGTCGGGTCGGCCTCGGTGTAGGGCGCGGTTTTGCTGCCATCAAAGACATAATCGGTCGAGTAATGCACCAGCAGCGCGCCCAGCGTTCGGGCAGTGTCGGCCAGTACGCCGACGGCGTCGGCGTTGATGCGGTGAGCCAGCTCGGGCTCGCTCTCGGCTTTATCTACCGCCGTGTAGGCGGCGGCGTTAACGATCACGTCCGGCGCGTAGCCGGCCACCACGGCAGCGGCAGCCTGCGGGTCGGACAGATCGCAAGCGGCGCGATCAAGCGCCACCACTTCGCCCAGCGGCATCAGGCTGCGCGCCAGCTCCCAGCCCACTTGTCCGGTCGCGCCGGTCACCAGCAACTTCATGCGAACACCTCGGCATCCTTGAGCAACACGCCCGCCTTGTCTTTGCCCGAGAGCAGCGGCTCGCCCGGCAGCGGCCAGTCGATGCCGATGGCGGGGTCGTTCCACAACACGCTGCGCTCGTGCTCGGGCGCGTAGTAGTCGGTGGTTTTGTAGAGAAAATCGGCGCTGGCCGAGAGCACCAGAAAGCCGTGCGCAAAGCCCGGCGGCACCCATAGCTGGCGGTTGTTGTCCTCAGACAACTCGACACCCACCCAGCGGCCGAAGTTGGGCGAACTGCGACGCACGTCGACCGCCACATCAAACACCGAGCCACGCACCACGCGTACGAGCTTTCCCTGCGCTTGCTTGATCTGATAGTGCAGGCCGCGTAACACGCCCTGCGCGCTGCGCGAGTGGTTGTCCTGCACAAAGGGCAGGTCCACGCCGGTGGCCTCGGCAAAGGCTTTGGCATTGAAGCTTTCTAGAAAGAAGCCGCGCGCATCGCCGAACACTTTCGGCTCGATGATCATCACTTCGGGCAAATCGGTAGCGATCACATGCATCAGAACACCCGATCCAGCAGCAGTCGCTTGAGGTATTGACCATAGCCGTTCTTGGACAGCGGCTCGGCCAGCGCGGCGAGCTGTTCGCCGTTGATCCAGCCCTTGCGCCAGGCGATCTCCTCCGGGCAGCCCACTTTGAGGCCTTGCCGCTTTTCGAGCGTCTGAATGAACATGCCGGCTTCGAGCAGGCTCTCGTGCGTGCCGGTGTCCAGCCAGGCGTGGCCGCGGCCCATCACCTGCACATCGAGCGCGCCCCAGTCGAGGTACTGGCGGTTCACATCGGTAATTTCCAGCTCGCCGCGCGGGCTGGGCTTGAGATTGCGGGCCACGTCGACCACGCGCTCGTCGTAAAAATACAGACCGGTGACGGCGTAGCGGCTCTTGGGTTTGGCGGGTTTTTCTTCCAAGCTCACCGCGCGGCCGTCGGCGTCAAACTCGACCACGCCGTAGCGCTCCGGGTCGAGCACCGGGTAGGCAAACACGCTGGCGCCGGCATCGCTGGTGCTGGCGGTGGCGAGGCCTTTTGCGAAGTCGTGGCCGTAAAACAGGTTATCGCCCAGCACCAGCGCGCTTGGCCCGCCGCCGATGAAGTCAGCGCCAATAATGAAGGCCTGCGCCAGCCCGTCGGGGCTCGCCTGCACGGCGTATTGCAAATTAAGCCCCCAGCGCGCGCCGTCGCCCAGCAGTTGCTCGAAGCGCGGCGTGTCTTGCGGCGTGGAGATGATCAGGATGTCGCGAATGCCCGCCAGCATCAGGGTGCTCAGCGGGTAGTAGATCATCGGCTTGTCGTACACCGGCAGCAGTTGCTTGGAGACGGCCAGCGTGGCCGGGTGCAGTCGGGTGCCGGAGCCTCCGGCGAGGATGATGCCCTTTCGGGCCGGCGTGACACTCATGTGTTGCTCCTGCTATTTGCGTTTTCTTTGGTGCGATGTTGGCCGGATGAATCCGGCCAGTGCCCTCAACCCGCTGCGTATTGCTTGCTCACCCATTCCCGGTAGGCGCCGCTTTGCACGTTGGCGATCCAGGTGGGGTTGTCGAGATACCACTGCACGGTTTTGCGAATGCCGCTCTCAAAGCTCTCGGCCGGCCGCCAGCCAAGCTCGCGCTCGATCTTGCGCGCGTCAATCGCGTAGCGGCGGTCGTGGCCGGGGCGGTCGGTCACGTAGGTGAGCAGTCGCTCGTACGGGCCGGCGTCGGACGGGCGCAACTCATCGAGAATGGCGCAGATGGTTTTGACGATGCTGATATTGGGCATCTCGTTCCAGCCGCCCACGTTGTAGGTCTCGCCCACGCGGCCGCCGGCCAGCACGGTGCGGATCGCACTGCAGTGGTCGGTCACATACAGCCAGTCGCGCACGTTCATGCCGTCGCCGTAGATGGGCAGCGCCTTGCCGGCCAGCGCGTTCACCATCATCAGCGGGATCAGCTTTTCGGGGAACTGATACGGGCCGTAGTTGTTAGAGCAGTTGGTGGTCACCACCGGCAGGCCGTAGGTGTGATGCCAGGCGCGCACCAGGTGATCGCTGGCCGCCTTGCTGGCCGAGTAGGGGCTGTTGGGCTCGTAGCCGTGAGTTTCGGTAAAGGCCGGCGCGTCGGGCGCGAGCGAACCGTAGACCTCGTCGGTGCTCACATGCAAAAAGCGGAAGCCCGCCTTGGCCGGCTCGGCCATGTCGCCCCAATACGCGCGTGCGGCCTCCAGCAGCGTGAACGTACCCTCCACATTGGTGCGCACGAACTCGCCCGGGCCGTGAATGGAGCGATCCACATGGCTCTCGGCCGCAAAATGCACAATCGCCCGCGGGCGGTGCTCGTGCAGCAAGGCGTCGACCAGGGCGCGGTCGCAGATGTCGCCCTGCACAAACACATGGCGCGCATCGCCTTGCAGCGATTGCAGGGTTTCGAGGTTGCCCGCGTAGGTGAGCTTGTCAAGGTTGAGCACCGGCTCGCCGCTCTCGGCCAGCCAGTCGAGCACAAAGTTTGCGCCGATAAAGCCGGCGCCGCCTGTTACGAGAATCACGCGCTTCACTCCCAAACCTGCCCCGCAACGCGGCCGCAGATGAATTTCAGATTTGAACCTAGCTTACCGGACCCATGCGCCCAAAAAACACCGGATCGGCACATCCAACACCGATGGTGGGTGGCGAGCCACCCACCCTACAAACCCGCCGTGCGCTGCCGCTCGCCACAAACATCGCCCCGGCACGCCCTACAAAACCCACTTGGCCGCACCGCTGATCTTCGTAGGGTGGGTGGCTTGCCACCCACCAAACACCGTCGCCGCGACCAACACCGATGGTGGGTGGCGAGCCACCCACCCTACAAACCCGCCGTGCGCTACCGCTCGCCGCAAACACCGCCCCGGCACACCCTACAAAACCCACTTGGTCGCACCGCCGATCTTCGTAGGGTGGGTGGCTTGCCGCCCACCAAACACCGCGGTCACATCCAACACCGATGGTGGGTGGCGAGCCACCCACCCTACAAACCCGCCGTGCGCTGCCGCTCGCCACAAACACCGCCCCGGCACGCCCTACAAAACCCACTTGGCCACACCACCGATCTTCGTAGGGTGGGTGGCTTGTAGTGGTCAAGTATTAGCGGACACCGTGATAGGTTGCTTTTCAGCGATTTGTCGCTCGTAGTTGGTGGGCGACAAATAGCCCAGTTTCGAATGAAGGCGCACGTTGTTGTAGAAACCAACGATGTAGTCGCCAACGTCG
>JBFIJC010000245.1:0-6008 GCA_041600915.1 Nitrogeniibacter sp. | reverse complement strand
GCTGGGTCTGCATTTCGAACTGGCGCGCCAGCGAAATCATGTTGACCATCTGATCAACCACATTGACGTTGCTGCCTTCGAGATAACCACCGGCAACCTGCACGGCCTCGTCGGCCGCCGCGGGCGCACCGCCGGCGACACGGAACAGGCCGTCTTCGCCACGGCGCAAATCAGCCTCGGGCGGGTTCACCAGCTTGAAGCGGCCGATCACGTTCACGGCGTTTTTGTCGCCGGTGCTCGGGATGGCCGAGATCGAACCGTCTTTGCCGATCACGATCTGGTTGTCCGGCGGCACCGTGATGGGACCACCGTCGCCGATCACCGCACGGCCATCGCGGGTCTGCAACACGCCTTCGGCGGAGAGTTCAAAGCTGCCGTTGCGGGTATAGGCCTCCTGGCCGTCGGCGCCCTGCACCGCAAACCAGCCCTTGCCCTCAATGACGACATCATAGGTACGGCCGGTCAGCTGCATCGGACCCGGCCGGAAGTCAGTCGCCACGCTGGCATCCACCACGAAGCTGCGGCTGGCCAGCGGCGAGTCCTGCACATCGACCGCGCGAAACTTGTGCATCTCGGTGCGAAAGCCGGTCGAGGTCGCGTTGGCCATGTTGTGCGACACCGCTGCCTGTTGGGTCAGGATGTGCTTGGCGCCGGTCATGGCGGTGTAGATCAGCTTATCCATGGCGTGCGACTCCTTCGACTATTAGCGCAGGTTGACCAGGGTCTGCAGAATCTGGTCTTGCGTCCGGATCGACTGCGCGTTGGCCTGATAGGCCCGCTGCTGGGTAATCATGTTGACCAGTTCGGCGGTCATATCGACGTTGGACTCCTCAACCGAGCCCGCCGCGAGTTGCCCCAGGCTGCCGGAGCCCGGCGCGCCGATCAGCGGCTGACCGGAGTCGGGAGACTCGCCCCACAGGTTGCTGCCGAGCGACAGCAAGCCACCTGTACTGGCAAAATTGGCCAGCACCACCTGCCCCAGATTGCGCGACTGGCCGTTGGAGTAACGGCCCTGCATGGTGCCGTCGTCAGCAATGGTGATGCCCGACAGGCGACCGGAAGCGTAGCCGTCCTGCACCTGACGGTTCACCCCGAAGGAGCTGCCGTACTGCGAGCTGCCCGCGAAGTCGAGCGTGACGGCCTGCGGCGTGTTCGCACCGAAGGTCGCCGGGATGGTCAGCGACAGCGTATGTGAGGCACCCGCCGTGAGTGCGCCAGCGCCGTCGAAGGTCATGGACGGGCTACCGGTTGCCAAGGTGGCCGTACCACCGTTGAGCTGGGTGTAAAGATCCCAGGTACCGCCACCGGTTTTCTGGAAGTACATATTGAGAATGTGGTCGTTGCCGAGCGAATCGAACACCGTGACCGACGTGGAGGCGTTGTAAGTCGTCGGGTTGGTGGCGCTGAAAGCCACACCCGGTGCCACCGCGCGCGAATCCAGGTTCAGGCCGACGGCAATGGCCGACGAGGGCTGCGGCTGCAGGTCGGAGGTGTCGATCTGCAAGTCAGTCGGCGAGGACGGCAGAATATTGCCCAGGTTGTCGGCCGCGTAGCCGGTGAGCCGGTAGCCGGACGAATTGACGAGATAACCGTTCTTGTCCACATCGAACTGACCGTTGCGGGTGTAGGCGATCGCGCCCTGCCCGCTGACCCGGAAGAAGCCCTGGCCATTGATGGCGATATCCAGCGGATTGCCGGTCGGCGTGATGTTGCCCTGCGAGAACTGCTGGGCCACCGCGCCCACCGCCGTACCGATACCGATCTGCACGCCAGCGGCAGCGCCGTTGAGCGCGGCGGCATACACGTCGGTGAAGAGGGTGGAGCCGCCCTTGAAGCCGACGTTGCTGCCGTTGGCCACGTTGTTACTGATCACGTCGAGGGCCTTGGAAGCGGCATTCAGGCCGCTCAAACCTTGTTGGAAAGCCATGGCGGTACGCTCCCGTCAGAGAATTTGCTGAATTTCGTTGAGCTGGAAGATGCCCAGCGAACCGACTTGCAGATCGACACTCTTCGGCCCGCGGATCACGCTTGAGACCTGACCAAGTTCAAGTGCCGTCGTTGCGACCTTGGCATCGCCCTGAGTCGCGGTAATCTTCACCGAGTAGGCTCCGGCGGCGGCCGGCGAGCCATCCGTGGCTGTGCCATCCCACTGGAAGGAGTGGGTGCCGGCGGTGTGGGCGCCCATATCAACCGAAGCCACTTCAAGGCCATTGGCGTCGGAGATGGACACCACCACTTTGTCAGCCGAGCTGTCGAGCTTGAAGCCGCCCAGGGAGCCCTGATCAGTCAGCACCAGGCCCTTGCCCGGCACCAGCACGCCACGGCCGAGCAACTGTGCCGCCTGCAATGCCTCGGAAGACTGCTGGCCGGCCATCAGTTCGCTGAGCGTCGCGTTGAGGCGTTCGATACCGTCGACCGTGCTGATCTGCGCAAGCTGTGAGGTCACCGCCGCGTTATCCATCGGGCTGAGCGGATCCTGATTTTTCAGTTGCGCGGTCAGCAGCGTCAGAAAACGATTCTGCGCGTCGTCCGTCGTCGACGTCTTTTGCGTGTCGGTACGGGCAAGATTGTTCAGAATCTGTTGTGCGCTGGTGGCGCTATCGACGGCAGCCATGACTCACCTCTCCTTTACTGGCCAATGCTCAGCGTGCGCTGAAGCAAGGTGCGGGCGGTGTTCATCACCTCCGCGTTGGCCTGATACGAACGGGAGGCCGAGATCATGTTGACCATCTCCTCCACCACATTCACGTTGGACATTTCCACATAACCCTCGCCATTGGCAGCGGGGTTGGCCGGGTCATACACCATGCGCCCCGGCTCGGCGCTCTCGACGATCTGGTCGACCTTCACACCCACCGAGCTGGCGCCATCGACCGACTCGGCCGAGAACACAACCTGCTTAGCCTTGTAGGGCTGACCATCCGGGCCAACCACGCTGTCGGCGTTGGCCATATTGGAGGCCGTGGTGTTCAGGCGCACCGACTGGGCATTCATCGCCGAGCCGGCAATCTTGAAAACGTTAAGCATGCTCATGATTCAGCCTCCGCTCACTGACCCTGAACCGCGCTTTGCATCGAGCGCAGCAGGCCGTTGATGAAGGTGATGCTCGCCTCGTAGTGCAGCGCGTTCTCGGCAAAGGCGGCACGTTCCACGTCCATATTGACGGTGTTGCCATCCACGCTCGACTGCTGCTCGGTGCGATAGCGCGCCAAACCTTCGAGCGGATGCGCCGTGCTGCTTTGCTGATGACGGGCAGAGGTGGTGGCCAGGGCCAGCGGCCCCATGCGCGAACCCAGCGCACCGGACAACGCGGCACTGAAATCGACATCACGCGCCTTGTAGTTCGGCGTGTCGGCATTGGCGATGTTGGTAGACAGCAGCTGCTGGCGATAGGCTCGCGCATTGAGCGCGTCCTGGTGAAACTGCAGTGCGTTATCGAGCCGGTTGGTCATGATGTCACCTCTTTTCTGTGCCTCGGGCCATCAGTGGCTGGCGCCGGGGGCAGGAACCCTATTGCAGCTTTCATGCCAGGCATCCTACGCACCACCGATCAGGGGCCATCGGCCGAATAAGCCGCCAAAACACGGGCATTTCGGGCGCCTTACCGGCAAATCCAACCGGCAAGCGGCAAGCTTTGCCGATCCGGCAAACAGGGGCGGAAAGACCGGTTTGTTCCGGGCACCTCCTCGCGCACGAACATGGTGTAATGCCGCCATGAAACGCATTGCCTCCTGCTTGCTACTCATCGGCCTCGCGCTGTTCGGCCCCAGCGTCGGGGCACAGACGGCGGACACTATCCGCGCCGTCGTCCACGAGTTTCTGCGCGGCCAGAGTGCGGGCGTGCCGGGCGAGGTACGCATCAATGTCACGCCTCCACAAATGCAACCACCCCTGCCGGCCTGCGACCGGATCGAACCGTGGCTGCCCGCGGGTGCCCGCGCCTGGGGGCGTGTTCGTGTCGGGGTGCGCTGCGTGGGCGAAGCCAATTGGTCGCTGTATGTGGCTGCCCATGTGCAGGTGATTGGCTACTACCTGGTGAGCGCCCGCGCGCTGCGCCCCGGTGAAATCCTCACCGCCAACGATCTGGCCGAACAACAGGGCGACCTCACCGAAATGGGTCGCCATCTGCTCACCGATCCGACTCAGGCCATCGGCAGCCAGATGCGCTTCGCCGTCGCGCAGGGCCAACCGCTGCGCGCCACAATGATGGCCCAGCCGCAGGTCATTCAATCCGGCCGGCCGGTGTCGGTGATCGTGCAGGGCAATGGCTTTCGTGTGGCCAACAGCGGCACGGCGCTCAACAGCGCCCGCGCCGGCCAGGGCGTGCGCGTTCGCCTGCCATCGGGCAAGGTCGTCCATGGCGTCGCGGGCGAAAACGGTGAGGTTGTGCTCAGTCCGTGATATGTTTCACAGCGTGGCAGCGGTGTTGACGGCGTTACATCCGGTATCTAATTCGAATGCTAAAGTTCTGTTGTGCATCGCCGTAACAGCACCTGTAGTCATATATAAAAAAAGAGGACCAGGCTGTGAAAATCGACAACTCCGTTAAAACGGTAGGCACCACGCCTGCCGGCGAGCAGCGTGCCAAAGCGACTGCCGCAGCGCAACCGAGCGCCCCCACGGGCGATCAGGTGCAGCTGTCGTCGGGGCTGCAGAAGGCGGAAAAAGCCATTGCGGCAACCCCGGTGGTTGACCAGGCACGCGTAGATGAAATCAAACAAGCCATCAGTGATGGGCAGTTCAAGGTAGATGCCAACAAGGTCGCCGACGGGCTGATCGAGAGCGTTCGCCAGATGCTGTCTCATCAGCCCAGACAAGCGTGAGCAACCAGAACCCGGATCGCCTTCGCCTGCACGCACTGATCATCGACGAAGCCTCGCGCCTGCGCGGCTTCGTCGATCTACTCGTTCACGAAGAGCAATTGCTGATCGACGGCCAGGCCGACGCGCTGATGCCCGTGGCCGACGAAAAAAACCAGCGCTACCGGCAACTGCAAAAAATCAACGACGACCGCACCCGTCTGCTCGCCCGCCTCGGCCTGCAGCAGACCGACGCAATCCTGCGCGCACTTTGCCAGGACGCACCGGCCGCGCTCGCCGCCTGGGACACCGTGCTCAAGCTGGCTCGCGAAGCGCGCGATCGCAATCAGCGCAACGGCGTGTTGATCGTCGAGCGCATGCAACACAACCAGGCCGCCCTGACCACCTTGCTGGCCGCGGCCAACCAACCCCAGCTCTACGGCCCGGACGGGCAATCTCGCCCCACCGGTGGCGGCAGAAGCCTGGGCAGTGTCTGAGGCCGGTCGCGCCCGCCTCGCCGCCGACGCGCTGACGCCCACCGAAGCGGCGCTGCGCGCCTTCATCCTGACCCGCTTGCCGGCCGATCCGGCCCACGACATCACGCATGTCGAACGCGTGGTGGCCAACGCCCGCCTGATTGCCGACGCCGAAGGCGCCGATCTGGCGGTGGTGATCCCCGCCGCCTGGCTGCACGACTGTGTGAGCTACCCCAAGAACCACCCCGACCGTGCGCTGTCCTCGCGTCATGCCGCCGCACTGGCCATCGACTGGCTGCGCGGCGAGGGCACGCCAGCCGCCCTGCTCCCGGCCATCGGCCACGCCATCGAAGCCCACAGCTTCAGCGCCGGCATTGCCGCCGACACGCTGGAGGCCAAAGTGGTGCAGGATGCCGACCGACTCGAAGCGCTCGGTGCCATCGGCATCGCCCGCTGTCTGATGGTCGGCGGCGCGCTGGGCCGGCCGCTCTATTCTGGCGACGACCCGTTCTGCGACACGCGCGAGCCGGACGACCAGCACTTCACCATCGACCACTTCTACCGCAAGCTGTTTCATGTGGGCAGCACGCTTCACACCGCCGCAGCCCGGCACGAAGCGGCAGCACGTATCGATTTCATGCGTGCATTTCTGAACCAGCTCGGTGCCGAAACCGCTCACGCACCGCCACCAAGCTAAGCGCAGCGCCCTCAACACACACAGGCCCCGGCAAAG
>JBFIJC010000244.1:0-6026 GCA_041600915.1 Nitrogeniibacter sp. | reverse complement strand
GCGCGCGTTGCGCCGACCGATCTGAGCTTTCTGCGCGCGCTGCACATTATTCAGTACGAACTGATTTGGGCGGCGGGGATGAGTCCGGGGAAGTTGCCCGCACATCTGGCGCGCATGCGCTTAAGGCTACAAACGGCCATCATCGAAAAACGACGGGGGCGAAAATGCCCCCGTGTCGTCAAAGCCAAACCCGCTCGGTACCCAATTCGGCACCTGAAAGAGCCTTAACTGAACTGCATTACCGCTTCGGCGGGGTTTTTCTTTGGGCGCAGGACAATCGCCACAGCTTAAACAGACTGATTTGTTGGCCGAAAACCGGAACACCGCCAAGTCCACTTGGCACAAGCCTGTGCTCAAGCAGCACCACAGAAAACCGGAGGCCATATGGAAAAATCGCTGATCGCTCTGTTTTTCGCCACCGTGTTTTTGGTCGCCTTGGCTTGGTATGCCACGACACATCGCGCGGAAGATGATGACGACGACAAGACGTGATCTGCCTGTCCAGGCGCCTGCAGGCTACATCGACGATCACCAGCAACATCGAACCCAGGCTGCTTTTGGGTTACATTTCGACTGATGCCATATGCAAGTGATGCCGCGACAACACGATCCCCATAAATGCATTCGTCGAGCAACTTCTCCTTCCTTGCCGAGCACGATCCGGTGTTCCTGCAGTTGGCCAACACCGCTGAGCAGGTTTTCGCGGCCGATCCAAACACGACCCTGATCAAACTACGCCAACTGGGTGAGGCGATTGCTCAGGATATTGCAGCCCGTGTCGGCATTGAGCTCACCGCCGAGACCAAACAGACCGATCTGCTCTTCAAACTCAGCCGCGAGATCAATCTTGACCCGACCATTCGCGGCCTCTTTCATACCCTTCGGATCGAGGGTAACAAGGCCACCCATCAGTTCCGTACCCAGCACAAAGAGGCCATGGATGGCCTGAAAGTGGCGCGCGCGCTGGCTATCTGGTTCCACCAAAGCTTTGGCAACACGAGCGGCGATTTCAAGCCAGGCCCATTCGTGGCATTGGCAGACCCCAGCGCTCAACTGCGCGAGCTGCAGATCGAGATCGACCGCCTGCGCGCCGACCTGGCGAGCACAAACGAGTCACTCGACAGCAACCAGCAGCTCACTGAACTGAAACAACAGGAGGCGGCCCAGTACGCCGCCCTTGCAACGCAAATGGAAGCCGATGTGGCCGCGTCACTTGCCTTGGCTGAAGAACAAGGCGCTCTGGTCGACACGCTCCGGACCGAGTTCGAAGCCCGCATCAAGGCACTTCAGGCGCAACTGGCTGACAGTCAGAAAGCCGCCCAGCAGATCACCCAAAGCACTCAGAGCGCGGCCAAGAAACTGGTGCTATCCGAAGAGCTCACCCGCATCCTGATCGATCAACAACTGATCGATGCCGGCTGGGAGGCCGATACCGAGCGCCTCGCCTATGCCCAGGGCGCGCGTCCGGCCAAGGGCAAGAATCTCGCCATCGCAGAATGGCCAGCCACGGGCAAGCAGGCTGCCGATTACGTGCTTTTTGCCGGCCTCACGCCCATTGCTGTGGTTGAGGCCAAGCGCGAAAACGAAAACGTCGCCGGCAAGATTCCGCAGGCCGAGCGCTATGCCATCGGTTTCAAGTCACTCGCGGGTTTCGAACCCGCCTGGCGTCTGGAAGGTCGCAACGCAGGATGGCCCGACGCGCACGGGCAAACCTACGAAGTGCCCTTTGTGTACTCCAGCAACAGTCGCCCCTACCTGGCACAACTGGCTGAGCGTAGTGGCACCTGGTTCCGCGATGTGCGCAGCCCGGCCAATCTTGCCCGCCCGCTGATGGACTTCCACACCCCCGCCGGGCTGCTTGACCAGCTAACGCGCAGCAAGGCCGATGCGGAAGCGCAGCTCAAGCGCGAAGGCTTCGACTATCTGGGCTTGCGGCCCTACCAGGAGCACGCCATCCAGGCCGTCGAGAGCGCGCTGGCCAGCGGGCAATCGCGCTGCCTGATTGCGATGGCCACCGGCACCGGCAAGACACGTGTTGTCATCGGCTTGATCTACCGCCTGCTCAAGGCCGAACGCTTTCGCCGCATCCTGTTTCTTGTCGACCGAACTGCGTTGGGTGACCAGGCGCTGGAAGCCATCGACGAGGCCCTGCTGGAGCAAAACCAGCCGCTCGCCAAGATCTACAACGTCGCCACGCTCGGCGACATGGCGGTCGAGGCCGAGACCCGCGTGCAAGTGGCCACCGTGCAGGCCATGGTCAAGCGTATTTTCCAGTCCGACCAGGCGCCGGGCATCGACGATTTCGACTGCATCATCATCGACGAAGCCCACCGCGGCTACACCCTCGACCAGGAAATGACCGAGGGCGAAATGGCCGTGCGCGATCAGGCCCAGTACCTCTCCACCTATCGCCGCGTGCTGGACTACTTCGACGCGGTGAAAATCGGCCTGACTGCAACGCCAGCCAAGCACACCTCCGACATCTTCGGCAAACCGGTCTACACCTACTCCTATCGCGAAGCCGTCGCCGACGACTGGCTCATCGACCACGAGCCCCCCATTCGGTATCAAACCCTGCTCACGCAAAAGGGCATCAAGTTCGAAAAAGGCGAGACCGTCAGTGCCATCAACCTTGGCACCGGCGAAATCGAACAGTCCGAACTCGACGACGAACTCAGCTTTGAGGTCGAGTCCTTCAACCGCCGGGTTATCAACGAAGACTTCAACCGCGTCATCTGCGAACAACTGGCGCAGGAGCTCGACCCCTTCGGCGAAGAAAAAACCATGATCTTCTGCGCCACCGACCTGCACGCCGACATGGTCAAGCGCCTGCTCGACACCGCCTTCAAGGCGCTGCATGGCGACACCTACGCCGAAGCCGCGGTGCGCAAGATTACCGGCAAGTCAGACAAGATCCGCGATCTGATCAAGCACTACAAAAACGAGCGCTATCCCAACATCGCCATTACCGTCGATCTGCTCACGACCGGCATCGACGTACCAAAAATCAGCCATCTCGTGTTCCTGCGCAAAGTGCGCTCCCGCATCCTCTACGAGCAAATGGTCGGCCGCGCCACACGCCGCTGCGACGACATTGGCAAAACCGTCTTCAAGATCTACGACCCCGTCGACCTCTACAAAGACTTGCAGGCCGTCAGCAGCATGAAGCCGCTGATCAAGGACCCCAACATCACGCTTGAACAACTCGTTGGCGAGCTCGCCGACCCGGCCAGCTTCGACGCCAAAGGCACTCGGGCGGACACCAGCCACGCCCACGACGTCCTCGACGCCATCAGCCAGAAGCTGATGCGCGTGCTGCGCGACGCCACGCACCAGGCCGAAAAGAAGCCCGCCCTGAAAACCCGCCTTGCCGAGCTCGAACAGCACTGGAACATCCCCCCCGCCGAGCTGCACCACCACCTGCGGCAACTCGGCCCGCAGGCCGCCGCCGAGTTCATTCGCGAGCAAGCCGGGCTGCTCCAGCAAATCGAAGAGGTGAAGGGGCTCATCGGCAGCACCTACATGCCGGTGCTGTCATCGCACAAAGATGAACTCACAGTGCGCGAGCAAAGCTACGGCGACTACAACAAGCCCGAAGACTACCTCGACAGCTTCAACCGCTTCATCCGTGCTCAGCTCAACCAGTCCGTTGCGCTGAGCGTCGTGGTCAATCGCCCGCGCGACCTCTCACGGCAACAACTCAAAGAAGTCCGCCTGCTGCTCGACCAGCACGGCTACGCCGAAGCCAAGCTTCAAACCGCCTGGCGCAACAAGACCAACCACGAGATCGCCGCCAGCATCCTTGGTTTCATTCGCCAAGCCGCGCTCGGCGAAGCGCTCATCTCCTTCGAACAGCGCATTGCGCAGGCGATGGAAAAGATCTACGCCCTCACCAACTGGACGCCCATGCAGCGCAAATGGCTCGACCGGCTGGCCAAGCAACTCGGCCATGAAGTCGTAATCGACACCGATTTCGTCAATCGTGCCTTCGCCCCCGACGGCGGCGCAAAACAGCTCGACGTGCGCCTCGGCGGCAGGCTGCCCGCCGTCCTGGATACCTTTGCCGACGCCCTCTGGCCATCGGCGGCTTAAGCTCCACCTCATCGCCGCGCCCGTTTAATCGGCTCATCAAATCCCACTAAGGCTCAAACAATGAGCCGAATAATGCTAGGATTCGGCTCATGGTCACTCAACACCCCGACCCCATGCCGCCCCGCTGGATCTGGCAACACGCCGACTGGCCGCAGCTTACCTGGCAGGCCGATGCCCTGGCGCCCCTGCTGCGGCAGGTCACGCTCGCGCAAGGCGCCTTGATGGGCAGGGCCCAGGGTTCCGAGCCCGAGCTGTGCGCCGAATTCACGCTCGACGCCTTGCTGCAGAACATCGTCAATTCCAGCGCCATCGAAGGCGAAACGCTCAACGTCGGCTCCGTGCGCTCCAGCATCGCCCGCCGGCTCGGGCTGAATGACGGCGGCGCGCCCGCCGAAGCGCGCAGCGAAGGCCTGGCGCAAATGATGTGGGACGCCACAACCAATCTCGACACCCCGCTGACCGAAGCCCGCCTGCTGCACTGGCACACCGGCCTGTTCGCAGGCGACACCGCCTTCCCCGGCCGGCCGCTCCGCATCGGCGACTGGCGCGGCACCGACACCATGCAAGTCGTCTCCGGTCGCATCGACCGCCCCACCGTGCATTTCGAAGCGCCGCCGCGCGCCGGGCTCGAAGCGCGCATCACCGAATTTATCGACTGGTTCAACCACAGCCGCGACGACGCAACACTCGACCCGCTGCTGCGCGCAGCCCAGGCCCACTTCTGGTTCGTCACCCTGCATCCGTTCGACGACGGCAACGGGCGCATCACCCGTGCGCTCACCGATCTCGCACTGGCGCAAGGCGAGCGGCAAAGCATCCGCTTCTACGCCATGTCGGTCGCCATCCTCGCCGACCGCAAGGGCTACTACGCCCAGCTCGAAGCCGCTCAAAAAATGACCGCCGCGGCCGCGCCGCTCGACCTCACCCCCTGGATGCACTGGTTCCTGCACACCCTGCTGAACGCCATCCAGGCCGCCACCGCCCAGATCGACCGCATCCTCGACAAAAGCCGCTACTGGCTGCAACACCGCGCGCACAGCCTCAGCGCAGAGCAAATCAAGGTGCTCAACCGCCTGCTCGACGGCGACCAGCCCGAGCGCGGCGGCTTTGCCAACGGCATCAGTGCCGCCCAGTATCAGGCCGTCGCCAAGGTCTCCAAGGCCACCGCCACCCGCCACCTGGCCGACCTCGTCGCCAAGGGCTGCCTTGAAAAGCTCCCCGGCGGCGGCCGCTCTACCCGATACCAGATTGCCTGGCCCGTCACCGACGCGCCAGCGCCCTCACCTTCACCGGAATCCCCATGAGCAACAACGAAATCGTCCAGAAACTCTGGAACCTCTGCGACGTCCTGCGCGACGACGGCATCAACTACTCCGACTACGTCACCGAACTCGTCCTCCTGCTGTTCATCAAAATGGAGCACGAAAACACCCAGAGCGGCGTCATGGCCGCCCACAAGCTGCCCGAAGGCGCGCGCTGGCCCGACATCGCCAAGCTCTCCGGACTCAACCTGCTCCACCACTACCGCGCCACCCTGCTCGAACTGTCCAAAAGCACCGACCCGCTGCTCGCCGCCATCTACGCCGACGCACAAACCCGGCTCAAGGAGCCGCGCCACCTCGAACAGCTCATCAAAAGCATCGACGGCATCGACTGGTTCTCGGCCCAGCGCGACGGCCTCGGCGACCTCTACGAAGGCCTGCTCGAAAAGAACGCCACCGAAACCAAATCCGGCGCTGGCCAGTACTTCACCCCGCGCCCGCTCATCGACAGCATCGTCGCGCTGATCCAGCCCCAACCCGGCGAAACCATTCAAGACCCGGCCGCCGGCACCGCCGGCTTCCTGATCGCCGCAGACAGCTACATGAAGGCCACCACCGACGGCTACCGCGAAATGCGCGTCGAAAAACAAGAGTTCCAGCGCCGTAAAGCCT
>JBFIJC010000243.1:0-6042 GCA_041600915.1 Nitrogeniibacter sp. | reverse complement strand
TGTTGCAGCGTGGTGCTGGTGCGCAGTGCGGCTTCGGAGGCGGTGCGCTGTGCGACTTCGGCCTGCAGCGTGGCGTTGGTGTCGGCCAGAATGCGGTTGGTGGCGGCCAGCTCTGCCGTGCTGCTGCGAACGCGGTCGCGGATGACGGCGTTGCGCGTTTGCAGGAAGGCGACCAGCAAGGCCGCCAGCAAGGTGATGGCCCAGCCGGTGGCGCGCTGACGCTCGATCGATGCCGCGGGCGCCAGCTCGAAGTGGTTTGGCGTGGGCGTGGCAATGATGAGCCAGCGGCGCGCGGCAAATTCGATGACTTCGACGTAAGCGGTTTCGAAGTTGTCGCCGATGGTGTCGCGGTACACCTCGGGCGCGCTGCGCGGGTCGGTGGTGGTGTCGAGAATGGTGAAAGCCATGTTCCGGGCGTCGGGATCCATGCCCGCCCAGAGGGTGCTTTGCGCCAGTTCGCTCAGGTGCATGTAGAGGCCGAGCACATGCTTGCCGGCGGCCGAAAACAGGCGAATGCCTTCGCCGTCGTCGGCTTCGGGGCTGAGCAAGGGGGTGGCAATGATGGCGCCGGTGCGCAGCGCGGTCTGTACGCCTTCTAGCGCTTGCAGGCCCTCCACGGCCAGGTCGGTGCCAGGCTTGGGCCAGGTGGCGTGGGTGGCGACATGGCGTGCGGGAAAGCGCAGGGGCGGCGAGACACTGTCGTCGATATCGGCCAGCGCGATGGCCTTGATGAAGGTGTGCACCCGCATCAGCGAGCTGCTGATCTGTTCGAAGTCGCGCGCACTGCCGGCGCCGGCGACGTCGACGTGATCGGCCAGCAGGCGCTGCAGGTCGAGTACGGCCTCCACGCGCTTGCGCAGGGTGCCGATGTGCTGCGCGGCGGCGAGCTGGAATTCGCTATAGACCCGGTCGCGCTGGGCGTTGAGCGCATTCTTGTAAACGGCTTCAGTGGCGGCGGCCAGCACGCCCGCCAGGAGCATGGCGAGACCGAAGTGCTTCAGGAGTCGGCGAAGAGGTCGGATCACGCGCATCGTGCGCGTCGCGAATTCATGCGATGCAGCTTCCATTGTGAGCCGCCGGGTCGGGCGGCAATACGGTGGTCATGGGCGTTTTGCGCCCCGGCCGGCGACGACGGCGGTCATCATCAGCAAGAGAAACAGGCCGATGGCAATCGCGTTGCCGAGGGCGCCATGTGCGCGTAGCGCGTAGCTTTCGAACAGGTCACCCGTCACGCGAGTGGCGAGACTCAGGTGTAGCAGGACCAAGGGTACATAAAAACCGCGGTGATATGGCAATCGGACGCGCAGCACCGCCGGCAGAATGATGGGTGCGTGACCGAACACCATGGCAAAGACGAAGCCGACCATCAGGCTGTGTATGGCCGTGTCCCAGCCGATGTCGCCGGCGGCCGGCGCGAGGAGCGTCAGCGTCAGTCCACCGACGGCCAGCCACAGATAGCCGGAGAGCAGGCACACGGCGATATAGCGCGTGAGGCCGGTGGTCTTGACCGTGCGGCGGGCGACATCCTGTTTGAGCAGCCAGATGGCCAGGCCGATGGCGCCGAGGCCGAACAGGCGCGGGCCGGCGGGCAGTGCCGCGAGCGAGGCGCCGGCAATCAGCAGGCCAATCAGGCCGATGAAGATCTGCTGCATGCGCGGGCTGACCCGCATCAGGCGCGACAACTCCAGGCGTTCGCCAGCGATGGTGATGATCAGGAAGGCGGCCCACCACCACAGGGCGAGATCGACCGTGCCGGTAAGCGACCACACCAGCACGCCGACCAGCCAGGCGGCCGCGCCGAGCGTGAGGACGCGAGCGTGCAGGGCGGGTGCCTTGCGCTGGGCGTGCAGCGAGGCGAGCACCAGCACGACACCGCCGGCGATGAAAAACGGCATGGCGAGGGCAGGTGTGATGCCGGCGATCAACACGGCGCTGCCGATGCCCCCGCCCAGCGGGCCGAAGTAGGCCCAGCGCTGGCCGACGGCGACGGCGCGTTCGAGCGAGATGAGGGTGCCGAAGAAGGCGCACATCATCAGTGCGCCATGCGGGGCCGCGGCAATAAAGGCAGGCGTCGGCCAGGCCAGTCGCCACAGCCCGGAGAGCACGCCGGTGATCAGCCCGGCAAAGCCGAGTACCAGCAGCGGGGCGCGCTGCCAGGGCGGCAGATCAGACATCGCCGGCTTGCCAGCCGAAGTGCGCCTTGGCGGTGTCGCTCATCATGGCGGGCGTCCACTCGGGCGACCAGACCAGTTCAACGCTGTGCGTCAGGTCGGGGGCGAGGCGGCGCAGTGCGGCCTCGACCTCGTCCATGATCATCTGACCCATCGGGCAGGCCGGGCTGGTTATGGTCATCTCGACGGTGATTTGCGCTTCGCTGAGCGCGACGGTGTAGATCAGGCCGAGATCGACGATGTTCATGCCAACCTCGGGGTCGATGACCTGCTTGAGGGCGTCGCGCACGGCGGCTTCGTCGAGGGGAGCGCTCATTGGGGAGTCTCCGGGTCGGCGTCGAGCGGGCGCGGGCGGCCATACCAGCGGAACTGCACCAGCGCCTCGCGCATCTGGGCGTCGTCGAGGTGGGGCGGCTCGCCCAGGCTGCGCGCGCGCCAGTAGTGCTCGCAGAGCATTTCGAGTTCGATGGCGCGATCGAGCAAGGTGTCGAGGTCGGGCGCCAGCACGATCATGCCGTGGTTGGCCATCAGCGCAGCGCTGCGGTTTTCGAGGGCTTTGACGGTGGCGTCGGACAGCGCCTGCGTGCCAAAAGTGGCGTAGCTGCCGCAGCGCACGCTGTCGCCGCCAAAGCGCGCCACCATGTAATGAAAGGCCGGCACGTCGCTGCGGTGGCAGGCCAGCGCGGTGGCGAAGGGCGCGTGGGCGTGGAGAATGGCGCCGACCTCGGGCCGGGCGGCGTACACGTCGCGGTGCAGGCGCCACTCGCTGGAGGGTGCGCGACGACCGTGGGCGGTGCCGTCGCTGGCCACGTGGGTCATGTCGGCGGCTTCGCAGCGCTCGGGCACCATGCCCGAAGGGGTGACCCAGAAGTCGCCTGACTCGCTGGTGTCATCGCGCACGCTGACATTGCCGGCGGTGCCGACCGACAGGCGGGCGGCGGTCATGCCGCGGGCGACATCGAGCAGGGCCTTGGCGAGCGGGTTCATTGTGCGAGCGTGCCCAGTGCGCCGGGTGCGACAACGCCGTGCTCGGTGATGATGGCGGTGATGCGCGCTGCCGGCGTGACGTCGAAAGCCGGGTTACCGATGGCGGTGTCGGCCGAGGCGATGCGCAGCTGCGCCGTGGCGCCGATGGTGTCGCGGCCATGCAGCACGCGGACCTCGTCGCCATCGCGGTCTTCGATCGGGATGGCGGCGCCGTCGGGGCAGGCGAAATCGATGGTCGAGCAGGGCGCCGCAATATAGAAAGGCACACCGTTGTCGGCCGCCGCCAGCGCCTTGAGGTAGGTACCGACCTTGTTGGCGGTGTCGCCATTGGCCGCCACGCGGTCGGCGCCGGTGATGACCAGATCGACCTCGCCGCGCATCATCAGCAGACCGGCGGCGTTGTCGGCGATTAGCCGATGGCTGACGCCGGACTCGCGCAGCTCCCAGGCGGTGAGCAGGCCCTGGTTGCGCGGGCGGGTTTCGCTCACCCACACCTCGACCTCGATGCCCGCCGCCTGCGCGGCATAGACCGGCGACAGCGCCGTGCCGTGACCGAGCGTGGCCAGCCAGCCGGCGTTGCAGTGGGTCATGACGCGCACCGGGCCGGGGCGCTTTGCGGCAATGTCGGCGATCAGCGCGAGGCCGTGCTGGCCGATGGCGGCGTTGGTGGCGATGTCTTCGGTGATGATGGCGTCGGCTTCGCGCTCGGCAGCCGCCAGACGCGCCTCGGGCGGCAGCGGGCGCAGCACGCGCGCCATGCGATCGAGCGCCCAGTGCAGGTTGACCGCGGTCGGCCGGGTGGCGCCGAGCAGGGTGAGGGCGTGGTCGAGCGTGGCGTCGTCGGCGGCATCGCGCAGTGCCAGTGCCACACCGCAGGCGGCGGTGGCGCCGATCAGCGGTGCACCGCGCACCTGCATGGCGCGGATCGCATGGGCGACGGCGTCCAGGTTTTCGAGCGCGAGCGTGACACGGTGATGGGGCAGGGCGGTCTGATCGAGGATGCGCACGCGGGCGCCATCGCGGATCAGGGTGGGGGCGGGGATGGGAACACTCATGGCCGCCATTGTATCGCCGACGCGGCTTTGCTTGGCGTGCCCGAGGTGCTCTGCGAGAATCGCCTTTTGTCTTTGCTGCCTGGACTGTCATGCCCGATTGCGCTGTTGCCGTTTCGTCCCGTCTGCCGAAGGTCGGCACCACCATTTTTACCGTGATGTCGCGCATGGCGGCCGAGGCCGGGGCGATCAATCTGTCGCAAGGCTTTCCGGACTTTAACGCCGAGCCGGAGCTGTTTGATCGGGTGTCGCACTGGATGCGCGAGGGCTACAACCAGTACCCGCCGATGGCCGGCGTGGCCGTGCTGCGTGAGGCGATTGCGGCGAAGGTGGCCGATCTGTACGGCACGCGCTACGACCCCGAGACCGAAGTGACCGTCACCGCCGGCGCCACGCAGGGCTTGTTCACGGCGGTGGCCGCGCTGGTGCATCCGGGCGACGAGGTGATCATCTTTGAGCCGGGCTACGACTCCTACGCTCCGGCCATTGAGTTGCAGGGCGGCCGCGTGGTGCGCATGGCTTTGCATGCGCCCGACTACCGGCCCGACTGGGCGGCAGTGGCCGCGCGCATTACCCCGCGCACCCGCATGATCATGATCAACAGCCCGCACAATCCGACCGGCAGCGTGTGGTCGGCCGAGGACATGACGCGGCTGGCCGAGCTGGTGCGTGGCACCGACATCGTGATCGTGTCGGACGAGGTCTACGAGCACATCGTCTTCGACGGCCACCAGCACGAGAGCTGCGCGCGCCACCCGGCGCTGGCCGAGCGCAGCGTGATCGTCTCAAGCTTTGGCAAGACGTACCACATCACCGGCTGGAAGATTGGCTATGTGGTGGCGCCGGCGGCGCTGATGGCCGAGTTTCGCAAGGTGCATCAGTTCAATGTGTTTACGGTCAACACGCCGATGCAGTACGCGCTGGCCGACTACATGGCCGACGCCTCGCGCCACCTCGGCCTGGCCGCCTTCTATCAGGCCAAGCGTGATCGCTTCCGCGCCGCGCTGGCCGATTCACGCTTTGAACTGCTGCCGTGCTCGGGCACTTACTTTCAGCTGGCCCGCTATCGCGCGATCCGCGAGGTGCCGGACACCGCCTTTGTTGAGTGGCTGACCCGCGAGATGAAAGTGGCGGCCATTCCGGTGTCAGCCTTTTCGGCCGCGGGCGAGGATGAGGGGGTGGTGCGTTTCTGCTTCGCCAAGCACGACGACACGCTCGACGCCGCCTGCGAACGCCTGGTCGCGCTTTGATCTGAGCCCGGGGCGCGTGCGGTGTCGCGTGCTAAACTTTTTCGCTTCTATCGCGGCGCTCCGAGATCGTGTCGAAACTCCTTGTTTTCCTCCTCGTCCTGTTTGCCATTTATTGGGTTCGCCGCATGTTGAGCAAGCCCAAGACCCCGCCCGGCGCCGGGCCCGGACCGGGCGCGCCGCGTGGCAGCGCCGGCCAGACGCAGGCCTCGACGCGGATGCTCTCCTGCCAGCGTTGTGGCGTGCATGTGCCCGAGAGTGAAGGGGTGCGTGTCGGGGGCGACTTCTTCTGCTGCGAAGAGCACGCCCGCAAGCGCAGTGAGTCTTAAGCCCATGGCCGTCACGGAGAGTTTTGACGATGTCTCCGCTGATGTGGCGCGCCGGCGCTCCCTGCGCTACCTGAATCTGTTCCGCCTGTTGATGGCGGCGATCTTCCTGTTCTTCGGCAAGAGCATCGGCCTGGGTGAAGAGGCGCCCGGCCTGTTCCTCGCTTTTGCGGCGTTCTACCTGTTTGGCGTGCTGGCGCTGGGCTTCCCCGACGCGGTGCAGCGGCTCGGCTTCAGCCGTGTGGTGACCCTGCAGATG
>JBFIJC010000242.1:0-6050 GCA_041600915.1 Nitrogeniibacter sp. | reverse complement strand
GAGATTCCGTTTCAATGAGTCGATTGTCTCGCCCCGCGGGAAACACCGACATGACCGAATACGAACATCCCTACCATATTGAAGTGACCGCCGAGTCCTTCTACCTGGCCGACCAGTCCGACCCGGACGAGGCGCACTACGTGTTCGCCTATCGCATCACCCTGCGCAATGTCGGCTCGGTCAGCGCGCAACTGGTCAGCCGCCACTGGATCATCACCGACGGCAACGGCGATGTGCAGGAAGTGCGCGGCCTTGGCGTGGTCGGCGAACACCCCGAGCTCGCCCCCGGCGAGAGCTTCGAATACACCAGCGGCAGCGCGCTCACCACCCCGGTCGGCTCCATGCGCGGCACCTACCAGATGGTCGCCGCCGACGGCGAACGCTTCGACGCCGAGATCCCCGAATTCGCGCTGCTCGTGCCCAACGTGCTGCACTGACGCGCACCATGTCGCTGCGCCACAGCTACACCCTCATCGCCCCCTTCTACGATGCGGTGCTCACCGCCGCCACCCGCCAGGCCCGCATCCGCAGCCTCACCCACCTCGCCACGCAAACGCCCGGCACCGTGCTGGTCGCCGGCGTCGGCACCGGGCTGGACCTGCCGCACCTGCCGCCCCAGCACCACTACATCGGCATCGACCTCACCGCCGCCATGCTCCGCCGCAGCCTGCCGCGCGCCCATCGGCACAACTACCACGCCGTGCAAGGCAGCGTGCTCGTCCTGCCCTTTGCCGACGGCCAGTTCGACCACACCGTGCTGCACCTCATCCTCGCCGTCGTGCCCGATCCGCAGCGCGCCCTGCAAGAGGCAATTCGCGTCACCCGGCCGGGCGGCAGCCTGCTGGTGTTCGACAAGTTTTTGCGCCCCGGCCAGCGAGCACGCCTGCGCCGCTGGCTCACACCGATCTCGGGGCAGATCGCCACGCGGCTGGATGTGGAGTTCGAAACGCTGCTGGCCGGCGCGCCGGGGGCGCGGATCGAGAGCGATGACGCCGCGCTGGCCGGGGGGTGGTTTCGGCGGCTACGGCTCACCAGGCTGTGAGGCGTTTTCTTGGCGAGCTGTTTGTTGCTGCAAAGATGCCACTCGCCCGCCAGGACGAACCCCGACCAACGCCCCATCGCCGGCGGCCCCAAGAAACCGGCCCCGCCCTATCGCGACGCCTTGATCAAGCGATCATTAGCCGGCTGCACCGGCCGCGCATTCATCGGGTACAGGCGCTGGAAGATGGCGATCTGCTCCGACGACAACTTGATCGGCTGCTTCATCACCATCCACAACACATCCTCAGAGCACGGCGGCGTGGTCAGCGAGCCCATGTAGGTGTAGTACTCGGGCGCTTGCGGCAACAGCTCGGCCGTGTTGATCGCTTCGGCAGGCGCGTAGTCGTGATGCTTTTCAAGCGGCAGGTTATTCCAGAGCGTTTGTACCAAGGGGTGCGATTCGCCGCGCTCGATCAGCACCGCCACGACGGCCAGCCGACCATCCAGATCGCGATGCACCAGGTGCGCGACCATGTCAAAGCCACGACCATTGATGCGCTCTTCGGACGGCCGATGAAAGTGAAACTGGACCAGATCGAAGGTGCGCCCCATCACGGACATGGTGTTGCCCGGCCCGACGCTGATTTGCACCGTATGGCCGTTGTTCAGAATCCGGAAATAGGTCGGCATGTAGTCGAACTTGATCGGCTCGAGATCAACGCGAATCCCATCGCGGATATCAATCGGCGACTGGCGCTTGCCGCTGTCACAGGTTTTCCACGCGGGGTTGATCTGCCCCCAGCGCGCCGGACCGCCCGCGCCTTCGTAATCCCAATGAATCGATTTATGCACGTCCACCGTCGTTGGTTCGTGCTTTTCTTCCATCATCGCCACCTTGATGGCCGCCGGCTTGGGGCGCGGCGCACGAACCACTTTGCGCACGGGTTTCGGCGCAGCCTGAACAACCGGCGGCGCAGGCTTCACCACCGGCGCGGCGACCACCACAGGGGCGGGCTTGGGTGTCGGTGCGGCCATCTGCTCCGGCGCTACCGCTGCCGGCACGGCTGGTTTGGCATCGTGCGACTCCGCCACGGGCGCGGCCTGTGGCTTTGGCCCAAAGCTTGGGATGGGCGGCAAGAGCGACTGGCCCTTGCCCAAGGTTTGCACCTCCACCTGGTCGGCGGGCAGCGCAGTTGTCTGAGGCGCTTTGGCCGCAGGGGCCGGCGGCTCGACCGCAGGGGCCGGCGCCTGCGGCGCGGCAGCATGTGTGTCGGCCACGGATTGGGATTGTGCCTGGCGCTCGGGCGCGGTGGTCTGGTCGGCATGTCGCACCGAGGCCGTGTCTGGCGCTTTCTTTTCTGGCGCGTCGGTCTGCGCAGCGGCGGCCTTGCTTGCAGCCGCTGCCAGCGATGCGACGTCCATCGCTGCCGGCGGCTTGCACACCTCGCGCCACAGGCCTTCGTCCACGCTGCGCGGATTGACCTCGATCACCCGCTCTTCGGTGACCCGCTCCTCGCGAATCACATGGCTCGCCGCATCGAGATAGACCCGCTTGATGGTCGAAAAACTGCGGCGTTTGCAGTCGTAGCGGTTCAGCGCCTTCACGGTCGAATAGCCCGCCTCTTCGGCATCCTGGGCCGACAGCACAATGCGTCCCCAGGCCACCTTGGTGCCGGGATCGGACTGCAGCACGCTGTCGCGATCGATCTCGATCCGACGCGTTTTGTCCTTGACGATCATCGCCCAGTCGGCGGCAGCGGCCGGCAGTGCGACTGCCAGCGCCATCACGGTAAATAGGATGCGATGCTTCATGACCTGATCTCCGAACAACTCGCCCTTGCATAAAGGGGATAATCCGGTTTTCGGCATACGCGCCGAATTCTTGAACCCGCAACCGAGGACACCGCATGACATCGCGTATCCCCAATGTAGTGAGCATCGCCGGCATCGACCCCTCCGGCGGCGCTGGCGTCTTCGCCGATCTGAAGACTTTCTCGGCGCTGGGCGCCTATGGCTGCGCCGTGGTGGCCGCGCTCACGGCGCAAAACACCACGGCAGTCACCGGCATCCACACCCCGCCGATCGACTTCCTCACGCTGCAGATCAACACCCTGTTCGACGACGTGACCATCCACGCCGTCAAGATCGGCATGCTCGGCACCGCCGGCATCGTGCGCACCGTGGCCGAGGGCCTGGCGCGCTACGAACCCGATAACGTGGTGCTCGATCCGGTGATGGTGGCCAAAAGCGGCGACCACCTGCTCGCCCGCGACGCCGTCTCCATGCTCAAGGAAGCGCTGCTGCCACAAGTACACATGCTCACCCCCAATCTGCCCGAGGCCGGCGTGCTGCTCGAGACCCGCGCGCCCGAGTCAGTCAAGGAGATGACCCGCGCCGCCGAACGCCTGCGCGAGATGCTGCCGCACAGCGGCGAGCGCTGGGTGCTGCTCAAGGGCGGCCATCTGCCGGGCAACGAGCTCGTCGACCTGCTCTTTAATGGCGACCGCATGGTCGAGCTGCCCGCCCCGCGCATCGACACCCCCAACACCCACGGCACCGGCTGCACGCTGTCCTCCGCCGTCGCCGCGCTGCTGCCGCAGCGTACGGGGCAGTTCCGAGCCGTCGAAGCCGCCGTGCGTGACGCCCGGCACTATCTGCTCGGCGCCATCGCCCAGTCCGGACAGCTTGGTGTGGGCAAGGGCCACGGCCCCGTCCATCACTTCCACGCCTTGTGGCAACACGGCAAAGACCGATCCAGCTGAGCCCGCGCGGGGCATGGACCAAGCCCTTGCCCCGCAACGCAAACAGGCCAGGCCCGCACTAATTCACGCTCCCATGCAATGCAGGCTTTTATTTAACCCCCGTATTGCATAAATTCCCTCTGGTCGGGGGTTTGCGCCCCGAGTTGATATGCGCTCCTCACGAGGGCACTCGACACGACAACGCAGTGTTCGTCGAGCACTCGACACGCACAATCAAAAAGAAAAAAAGGGGAGCAAAGCAATGAAACTATCTCGCAGCGTGCTGGTGCTATGTTTAGCCACCACCATGGTCGGCTGTGTCGCAACCACTGGTGGCGCACGAAAACCGGCCGACCCACTCAATGTCGAAAACGCAGGCGCCTTCAAAGGCAAACAGGCGCTGGCCATCGGCTCGTTCAAAGTCACCTACGTGACCTTCGACAAAACCTCGGCCAAAGCCACCTCGTCCATGTTCAGCTCGGACTCCGGCTTTGCCAAGATGACGCTGCGGGCCAAACTCGAAGGCATCGACGACGCCACCTTCCAGGGCCTGACCGACTACGCCTATCAGGACTTCACCAAGCGCCTGCAGGACAACGGCTACGAGATCATCAATCGCGCCAGGATCGAATCGGCCAAGGGCTATGCCGCACTGCCAAGCACGGCCAATCCGCACAAAGACACCTCGTCCTTCACCGCCATTACCGGCGGCACGCGCGAAACCGCCACCTTTGCCCCGGCCGGTCTGCCGCTCTATCACAAGGGCGAATACGGTGGCGCACCGCTGCCGGCGCCGTTTGGCATTTACGCCGTCGCACAAGCGGCCGGCGTGCCGACCATCAACGTCCACTACATCGTCCATTTCGCCTATTTCGAAGGCACCACATCAAACTCCTTGAACGTCAAGACCGCCAGCGTGAGCATGGGTCAGACGGTGCGCATGGAGCACGGCTCCCAGGCCATTCTGGCGGTCGGCGACGGCAGCACCTTCAACAACCCCAACGCAAAGATCAATCTCACCTGGGGCGAAGCCTCCACGCAGGAGTATGGCACCACCTCCGACGCCACCTCCGGCGCACAGGAAGCCGCCAACGCCTTCTCCTCGGTCGTGGGGTTGCTCAGCGGCGGCAGCATGGCCGCGCGGGAATACCTGATTCAGGCTGACCCCGAGAAATACAGCATGGCCGCCAAAGACGTCATTGGCCGCACCAACGCGCAATTCACGACCAAGATGCTCAGCCTGCGCTGACCTGCACACCCCAGCACAAAAGCCGCCGGAGACTCCGGCGGCTTTTTTCTGAGGCGCCGCTCGCTGCTCCGTCCTGAAACCCAAGCCGACAATGCCCTGAACCACAGTTGCCGGACACTCGCTTTTCCTTTACCTTGGCGGGGTTCGTTGGGGGTGCCGCGATACGTGGCTGAGAGAGTCCCTTGGAACCTGATCCGGGTCATGCCGGCGAAGGGAAACGACGCGCCGGTCATCCACCCGCGCCCGTTCCGACTCTCCCCCAGCGCCTCAACCCGGAGAGCCTCAGAATGAATGCCAACGAAAAATTCCTCGCCTCAAGCGCCCACGTGGATGAGGCGGCGATCGCGCCGCTGCCCAACTCGCGCAAAGTCTATGTCGAAGGCTCGCGCCCCGACATCCGTGTGCCGATGCGCGAGATCTCGCAGGACGACACGCCCCTGATGTTTGCCGCCCCCGGCACCGCCTCCGATGCGCCCGCCGAGCCGAATCCGCCGATCTTTGTGTACGACTGTTCGGGCCCCTACTCTGACCCGGCGGCCAAGATCGACATCCGCTCCGGCCTGCCGGCCGTGCGTGCCGGCTGGATCGAGGAGCGTGACGACACCGAGGTGCTCTCTGACTTGAGTTCCGAGTTCGGTCGTGTGCGTGCCGCCGACGCCAAGCTCGACGAGCTGCGCTTCCCCGGTCTGCACCGCAAGCCGCGCCGTGCGAAAGCCGGTGCCAACGTGACGCAGATGCACTACGCGCGTCGCGGCATCATCACGCCGGAGATGGAGTACATCGCGATTCGCGAGAACATGAATCGCGCAGCCTATGTGGAATCGCTGAAGAACTCGGGCCCGACCGGCGAGAAGATGGCCGCGCTGCTGACCCGTCAGCATCCGGGGCAGAGTTTTGGTGCGGCCTCATTTGCCAACCCCGCGGAGACGATCACGCCGGAGTTCGTGCGTGATGAAGTCGCCCGTGGCCGCGCGATCATTCCGAACAACATCAATCACCCCGAGTCCGAGCCGATGATCATCGGCCGGAACTTCCTCACGAAGATCAACGCCAATATCGGCAACTCCGCGGTGACATCG
>JBFIJC010000241.1:0-6060 GCA_041600915.1 Nitrogeniibacter sp. | reverse complement strand
CAGGCGCTGCTGCTGATCTTTGGCGCATTGCCGCCCGCCGTGCTGAATTACATCTTTGCCGAGCGTTATCATCAGGAGCCCGAGAAGGTGGCGTCGATGGTGCTGATCGGCAACATGGCGGCGGTGGTGTTTTTGCCGATCGCCCTGGCCTTTGTTTTACCTTGATTGACTGAGAGGACGCAGATGACCGAGCTGGTGTTTCGTGATGATGCTTATGCGCGCGAGTGCGATGCCGTGGTTGTGTCGGCCGCGCTGGGCCGGGTTGTGCTCGACCGCAGCGTGTTTTACCCCACTGGTGGCGGTCAGCCGGGCGACACGGGCGTGCTGGTGCAGGCCGGCGGGACGGTGATTCCGGTGCTGGGCACCGTCAAGGGCGAGGACGACACGATTGTTCACCTGGTCGATGAGGCGGCGAACCTGCCGGCCGTCGGCACGCATGTCACCGCCCGCATCGACTGGGATCGGCGTCATCGGATCATGCGTTTTCACACCGCCTTGCATCTGCTGTGCGCGGTGGTGGCCGCGCCGGTGACGGGCGGCCGGATGAGCGAAGACAAGGCACATCTGGATTTCGATATCGACATGGATAAACTCGTCGCCGAAGACATCGAATCTCGCCTCAATGCCTTGGTGTCAGCGGATAGCGCGGTGGCGTGCGGTGCGATTTCCGATGCCGAACTCGACGCCAATCCCGGCCTGGTCAAAACCATGTCGGTGCAGCCGCCGCGTGGTCAGGGCAGCGTGCGGACCATACATATTCCGGGCGTGGACTTGCAGCCCTGTGGCGGCACGCATGTGCAGCAGACCGCCGAAATCGGCGCGCTCAAGGTGATCAAGATCCGCAGCGAGGGCAAGCGCAACCGGCGGGTGACCATCGCTTTTGCGGAGTGATCGCGCCGCGCGTGTGACCATGTTTTACCTCCTCGTCTTGTGACGGTCGCGGCGCACGGGGATAGTGAATTGGCCGGGTGGCAGCAGTTGCCCGACGTTTTTTGCTATTCCCAAGGAGCTTCGCATGAGTGTTGCACGCGTTACAGAGGTGATTTCCGAGTCGAAGAAGAGCTTTGACGATGCCATGAAGTCGGGCATTGCACGGGCGAACAAGACGCTGAAAAACGTCAGCGGCGCCTGGATTCAGGATCAGAAACTGGTGATCGAAAAAGGCAAGATCAAAGCCTATCGCGTGACCATGAAAGTCACCTTCGTGCTGGCCGACTAAGCGTCTGCGGGCACGATAAATGAAACGGCCGGTGGCATCTGCCCCGGCCGTTTCCTATTGCGGTGGCGTGATTACGCCCCGCGTGGCGTGCGCAGCAGTACCAGCTCTTCAGCGCTGGTCGGGTGCACCGCCAGGGTGCGGTCGAGGTCGGCCTTGGTGGCGCCCATGGTGATGGCGATGGCCAGGGCCTGGATGATTTCGCCCGAATCGGCGCCGATCAGGTGCGCGCCGAGCACTTTATCGTTGTCGGCGTCGACGATCACTTTCATATAGGCGCGCTCGGCGCGGCCGGCCAGGGTGTGCTTCATCGGCCGGAAGTCGGCTTCGAACACGGTCACGCGATGGCCCGCTGCGACGGCGTCGGGCTCTGACAGGCCGATGGTGCCGATCGACGGCTGGCTGAATACGGCCGTGGCGATGAGACGGTGGTCGACCACGCGCGGCGTGTTGCCAAACACCGTGTCGGCAAAGGCGCGGCCTTCGGCGATGGCCACCGGCGTGAGGGCGGCGCGGTCGGTCACATCACCCACCGCGTAGATGGAGTCCACGGTGGTGCGCGAGTCGGGGCTGACGCGAATCGCGCCGCTTTTGGCATCGACCTCGACGCCCACGTCGGCCAGGCCGAGGCCGTCGGTGTTGGGGTGACGGCCGAGGGCCGAGAGCACCACGTCGGCCTCGATCACCGCCCCGTTCTTTGCCGTGCAGCGGATGCCGTTTGCCGAGCGTTCGAGCTTGATGGGCGCGAAGCCTGGCCGCAGCACGACGCCGCGGTCGGCCATGGCGGTGGCCAGGCGCCTGCGGATGTCGTCATCGAAGCCGCGCAGCGGCAGGTCAGCGCGGTAAGCCTGGGTGACTTCGCTGCCAAAGCCGGCAAAGATGCCGGCGAACTCAACGGCGATATAGCCGGCGCCCAGCACCAGCAGGCGGCGCGGCAGTTCGGTGAGGTCGAGCAACTCATTGGAGCTGATGGCCAGCTCCAGACCGTCGATGGCTGGCGAGCTGGGCGTGCCGCCGGTGGCGATCAGGATGTGCCCGGCCGTGATCCGGCGCCCGCCGAGCTCGACGGTGTGGGCGTCAACAAGGCGTGCCTGGCCTTCGAGCAGGGTGACCTGCGCATCGGCCAGCATCTTGCGGTAGATGGTTTCGAGCCGTGCGGTTTCGCGGTCTTTGGCGGCGGTCAGCGCAGCGAGATCAAAGCTGGGTGGAACGACTGACCAGCCAAAACCCGGCGCGTCGGCAAAGGCATCGGCAAACTGCGAGGCATACATCAGCAGTTTTTTTGGCACGCAGCCGCGAATCACGCAGGTGCCGCCAACGCGGTCACCCTCGCAGATGGCAACCCGCGCGCCATGAACAGCGGCGCGGCGGCTGGCGGCGACGCCGCCTGAGCCCGCACCGATGGTAATGAGATCAAAATCGTAATCCGACATGCTGCTCCCCGTGCTGAATGCTTTGCCGGGGAGTGTAGCAGTCGGCCGCGAGCGAGGCCTCAGCGCGGAATCAGCGACTGCCCGGCCAGATCGAAGCTGTACACCGTGGTGCGACCATGGCGCTTCACTACGGCGGCGCCGAGACCGCCCATGCGGCGGCGCTCGCCATTGGGTTTGCCTTGCTTGTAATAGCGGGTCAGGCCCAGGCGCAGCACGGTCTGGGTGGTGTAGGCCGCGTCGCGGTAAAAAGTGACGCTGGTGCCGTTCTCGATGCTGCTGTGCACCTCGCGGCGGATGCGGAGCATTCGGATGTCGTAAAGCATGCGTGAGCTTGAGGCGCTGGCCTGGCTGACGACGTGCTGCGCGTGAAGGCGCTGCCAGGCATCGGCCCCGTTCACATAGGTGTAGCCGGATTTGCTGCCTTTTTGCCCCTTGGTGTGGCCGATCAGGCGGAAGCCGACGCCGATGTCGCCGAAGCCGGCGATCAGGTCGTCGGTGTCGAAGGCGTCGAGCGGGAAGTCTTTTCCGGGCTGGATATTGCCCTTGCCGCCCGCCTGCCGGATCAGTCGTGCGCCGATGCGTTCACGCAGGCGTTGCTGGGCAATGGTCGCGTCGGGGCCGGCCGGCTGTTGTTCGAGGAAGGCGATCAGCTCCGGGATGGTGCCGTCGATGGTGAGCTCTTCTTCGTCGGTGGTGCCCACCGGCGCCGGGGGCGTGATCTGTGCCGAGGCCGCCGGTGCCGGCGCGGGAACCACCGCCGGGGCTGTGGCGGCCGGTGTGTCGGCTGGCGGCAGCGGCGGCGAGGGGCGCGTTTCGACGCGGGGTGTGGCGCAGCCGACGAATGTCAGGCTGACGAGGGCAATCACGGTGAGGGGCAGGGCGCGCGGGTGCATGGCGTGCGGGCTCGTTCAAATGGGAGTGCTCGAAGTCTAGCAGGCGAGGCCAGCCCTGTCGGCCCCGATGCCAAGCGTGTTGCGATCGTTTACGCTTCAGCGTTTTCTTCACATCGAGACCCTGCCATGTCGACGCTCGCCCCCGCTGCCGATCTGGAATCCAACCCGCGTGTAAAAGCGGTGTTTGATGACATCCGCGCCACCCGTCAGACCGACTTCATCAACAACATGTGGCGCTACCTGGCGTTCGACGCGGGCTTGCTGGAGCAGACCTGGGCCGAGGTGAAAGCGGTGATGGCGACGCCCTCGGAGATCGATCCGCTGACCAAGGAAATGCTCTATATCGCGGTGTCGATCGCCAATAACTGTGGCTATTGCGTGCATTCGCACACCGCCGCGGCGCGGGCCAGGGGCATGGGAGAGGGGCAGTATGCGGAGCTGTTGAAGATCGTCTCGCTGGCTGCCAAGACCAATCACCTGGCCACCGCCTTGCAGGTGCCGGTCGACGCGTGTTTCGACGTCGGGGCATCGGGTGATTGAGCTGTCCCTGGCTTGGGTGCTCGGGCTGACGGTGGCGGCTTTTGCTGCCGGCTTCATCAGCTCGATCGCCGGCGCCGGGGGCATGATCGTGCTGCCCTGCCTTCTGTGGGCGGGCGTGCCGCCGGTGCAGGCGCTGGCCACCAACAAGTGTCAGAGTGTGTTTGGCACCTTGTCGTCGACGCTCAATTTTTTTCGCAAAGGCCATCTGCAACTGCGTCCGCTGCGCTGGGCGCTGCTCTATGCCTTGTTCGGTGCGGCCATCGGTACGCTGTGGGTGCAGCAGATGGATGCCGCCGTGCTCGAGACGGTGTTGCCCTATGTGCTGATCCTGCTGGCCGGCTACTTTGCGCTGTCGCCCCGAATTGCGGATGAAGACGCGCCACCGCGTCTGCCGTCGGCGGTATTCGATCCGCTCGTCGGTGGCGGCCTCGGTCTGTATGGCGGCGCCTTCGGCCCCGGCATGGGCTCGTTTTCCGCCGCCGCGTTTGCCTGCCTGCGCGGCTTCAACATGCGTAAGGCCACGGCCTCGACCAAGCCCTTGGTACTGGTCGCCAATGTGAGCTCGCTGGTGATCTTCATCGCCGGCGGTCATGTGCTGTGGGCGTTGGCGCTGAGCATGGCGGTGGCCCAGTTTGTCGGCGCGCGGCTGGGCTCGAATCTGGTGATTACGCGCGGGGCGGCCTTGGTTAAGCCGGTGATTGTTGTCACCACGGCGGCCATCGCGCTGCGCTTGCTCCTGCGTTAGCCAACTGGAATGTTCGAATGCGGCTTGGGACTCGCCGCCTGGGTTGCTATGCTGCGGCTATGGCAAGCATCTTCATCAGCTACCGTCGCGACGACAGTCAGGGCTTCGCCGGGCGTCTCGAAGACGATCTCTCGGAGCGATTTGGCGACGCACAGGTCTTTCGTGACCGAGAGATCCCCGCCGGTAGCGACTTTGCGCGTCATCTTGAAGAACGGCTGAATGCGGCCGAGGTCGTGTTGGTGGTGATTGGTCGCGGCTGGATTGATCAGCGCGACGCCGAAGGGCGGCTGCGGCTTGAGTCGCCCGATGACTGGGTGCGGATGGAGATCGAACGGGCGCTGGCGCGTGAGGTGCCGATCGTGCCGGTGCTGGTGGGCGGTGCGGCCATGCCTTGGCCGGATCAGCTGCCCGACAGCCTTGCGCCGTTGGCCGGGCGGCAGGCCTTCAGTGTGTCGGATCAACGCTGGTCGGCGGACATCGACGCGCTTGCGGCGCAACTCTCGCGCGTGTCGCCCGAGCTGACGCGCCATCTCAATGCGCACAGCGGCAATGGCGATCGCGATCTGTTCGATGTGCTGCGCGAACGGGTGAATGACGCGGCGCGGGCGGCCAATGGCGCGCAGGCCAGCCAGGGCGGGGTCGGACGCTGGGTGGCCGGCCGGCTGGGCAAGCTGTTTGGCGCGACGGTCACCTTGGCGGTGATCTACATCCTCGTTCGCGCGCTGGGCGGCAGCGAAGCCAACCGGATGCTTGACCGGGTGATCGCCACCGCCGTTGAGCAGGTCAAGGCGCTGTTTTAAACCGACCGCCGGGCCGGCGACGGCTTAAAAGTGCCAGCGTGCGTGCAGCGTGGGGGAGTTGGTGTCCACGCCCGGCATGTCCTGGTTGCCGAATTTGTTGCGCCACATCTCGTAGCCCACCCCCATGAAGAAGCGATTCGGCGTGCTGCCCACGGCGGCACCGACGTCGGCCATCAGCGCGGTGCGCATCAGGAATTCTTCGCCGACCGGTCGACCGGTGTAGTCCTCGCCGCTGCGGAAAGCGTGAGCAAAAAAGCCCTCGAAGCGCACCGGCACACCGCCCAGCGCAAAGGGCACACGCCAGGCGGCATGCAGCATGGGGTAGGCGTCGAAGCCGATGTCCTCTTCGTTGCCCGGCGCCTTGCACGGCGGCAGGCCGCAGTGATTCCACTCTTTGGCCATCAGCAGCGACACGTCCAGGAAGCCCGGCGGT
>JBFIJC010000240.1:0-6074 GCA_041600915.1 Nitrogeniibacter sp. | reverse complement strand
CGATCAGCAGACGCGCAATGTCGGTCTGCCCCTGGAAGGCGGCATACATCAGTGGTGTCCAGCCATCGTGATTGAGCGGCGCGCCGGCCGCGAGGAGTCGCTCAACAATCGGCTGATGCCCCTTGAGCACCGCCATCATCAACGCGCTGTCGCCCGCCGGATTGCGCTTGCCGGCACGGGCGCCGCTGCGTAGCAACAGGTCCACCACCTCAAACTGCCCTTCGCGGGCTGCAAGCATCAACAAGGTATTACCGCCGGCGTCGACGGTGTCCGCCTCCAGCCCCTGGCGGAGCAGATCGGTCAGTTCGCTGGTGTCACCGAGACGCGCTGCGTTGATCGAGTCATCGTAGGCGCCAGCCAGGGCCGGTTGAGCGGCGAGTGAAAACAGTAGCGTCAGGCCCAGGGCCGCGCGTTTAATCAGGAGCATGTCGCCTCACACAATTTTGAACAGCGTTTTGAAATTGTCGGTCGTTTGCCGTGCAATGGTTTCGACCGGCACATCGCGCAACTCGGCGATGTGTTCTGCGACATGTTTGACGAAGCCGGGTTCATTCTGTTTGCCGCGATGCGGCGCCGGCGCGAGGTAAGGCGCGTCGGTTTCGATCAGCATCCGGTCCAGCGGCACATAGCGCGCAACTTCCTTCAAAGCCTTGGCGTTCTTGAAGGTGACGATGCCGGAGAAGGAGATGTAAAAGCCCAGATCGAGGGCGGCTTCAGCCACTTCCTGGGTTTCTGTAAAACAATGCATCACGCCGCCCGGCGCCGACGCGTTCTCTTCGCGCATCAGACGCAAGGTGTCCTCGGCGGAGTCGCGGGTGTGAATGATCAGCGGCTTGTCGCAGGCGTTGGCCGCCCGGATGTGCGTCCGGAAACGCTCGCGCTGCCACTCGGGTTTGTCTTTATGCCAGTAGTAATCCAGCCCGGTCTCGCCAATGGCCACCACGCGCGGATGCGCCGCGAGCGTCAGCAATCGATCAACATCGGGCTCTTCGCAGTCATTATTGTCAGGGTGCACACCCACCGATGCCCACAAGTGCGGGTAGGCCTCGGCCAGCGCCAGCACGCGCGGAAAGGTTTCGAGTTTGACGCTGACACACAAGGCCTGATCGACCGTGTTTTGCGCCATCAGGGCGAGGATCTCGTCCTTGCGCTCGATGAGTTCGGGAAAATCCAGGTGACAGTGGGAATCAACAAACATGCGTCAGAGGGTATGCGTGGGGCGGTTGGAGCCGAGGTGACCGGCCAGAATGGTTTCGATACGACCGCGCAGCAGTTTGCTGGCGTCATCGTCCGAGAAATGCACACCCGCGCCCTGCGTCTTGCCGCCCTGCACACCATGCGGCGTGATCCACACCACTTTGCCGGCGACGGCATGCTTGGCGGGGTCTTCCATCAGTTGCAGCAACATGAACACTTCGTCGCCGAGTTTGTAGTCACGCGTGGTCGGAATGAAAATGCCGCCGTTTTTCAGAAACGGCATATACGCGGCGTACAGCGCCGATTTGGAATTGATGTTCAGTGACAGGACGCCGGGGCGGGCGCCGGCAGCGGGTTTGTTCATGAACGGCCTCCGGGCCTGCTGACGGCACGGGCGTACCGCAGCAACATGTCTTCAAGCAAAAGCCTGGGGTTCAGCGGATGCTTGATGACCCGCCGAATCTGCACCATGGCATTGTAACAGTCGAGCATAACGGCACGATCGCCGCCAGCTGAACAGCGATCGAACTGAGACTGACAATCGGGGAAGTAGCGCGCCTGGGCGCCGAGCATGGTGGCGCACAGATCCCATGTCCAGCGCAGCATCCAGTCGGCCAGACGCGGCAGGTCAAAATCGGCAGCCACGGCTTCTTTGCTGCGCAGCCAGGCTTCCCAGTCACCGGCCAGCATGATCGGGTCTTTGCGACCGATCCGGCTCATGTCATCAACGAAGCGCTGACGCATCGCCGCGCCATCGCTCCCGGCGAGTTGCGCCGCCGCCAGGGGCATGCCGCCGGTCAAGGCGAGCAACTGATTGTCGGCGCTGCCCATCGTCTCTTTTAACCAATCCAGCGCGGCGGCCGGATCAGGGCGACCAAAATCCCATTGCTGACAACGGCTGCGGATGGTGGGCAACAGACGACGCGGCGCCGAGGACACGAGCACAAAGACCGTATGCTCGGGTGGCTCTTCGAGCAGCTTGAGCAGCGCGTTGGCAGTGTTGCCGTTCATGGCCTCGGGCGGATCGATGATCACCACGCGGTCGCCGGACTGATGGCCGGTGACGGTGAGCTGCTCACGCAACTGACGGACCTGCTCGATCACGATCTGGGTTGAGGGCTTGGTCTTGCTGGACGATGCTGTCTCGACCGGCTCGGTCTGGTCGGCTTCGGGAATCAGGCGTCGCAGATCGGGGTGATTGCCCGACAGCCGCAGCCGGCAGCCGGAACACACACCGCAGGCGAACCCATCAGAGCCCGGCGCCGAGCACAACACATGCGCGGCATACGCCTCGGCGAAGACGCGCTTGCCCTGCCCCGGCAGTCCGGCGAGCAAAATGGCGTGCGCCCGTCGCGCATCGGTGGCGACGAGGCGTGCCCACAGCGCGCGATGCCAGGAATGGATCATGCGAAAAACCGCTCGGCCAAGGTGGCCTCGATATCGGCGGCAATGTCGGCCGGCGCACGGCTGGCATCGACAACGCAGAAGCGCTCGGGTGCGGCCGCGGCGCGCGCGAGATAAGCATTGCGCACACGCTCGAAGAAATCACGCTGTTCGCGCTCGAAGCGATCGGGGGCGGCACCCGTGTTGGCCACACGCGTCGCCGCAATGGCCGGATCGAGATCAAACAGAAAGGTCAGATCGGGCTGAAAACCGGGATGTACCCAGGCTTCAAGACTGGCGAACTTTGCCGCGTCGAGCCCCCGGCCGCCGACCTGGTAGGCATAGGTCGCGTCGCTGAAGCGATCTGACACCACCCAGCGCCCGTCAGCCAGCGCCGGCGCGATGCGCTGGGCCAGATGCTCACGGCGGGCGGCAAACATCAGCATGGCTTCGGTTTCGATGTGCATGGCTTCGTGCAACAACAAGGCACGTAATTGCTCGCCGAGCGGCGTGCCGCCGGGCTCGCGGGTCTGCTCCAGCGACACACCACGGGCCACTAGCCAGGCACAGGCACCGGCGATCTGACTGCTCTTGCCGGCACCGTCGATGCCTTCAAACGTAAGAAAACGCCCTGGCGCGCTGGCCCCGCTCATGAACCTTTCCTTTTCTGTGAGAGCTGAAACTCGCGCACCGCCCGATTGTGTTGCGCCAGATTTTTCGAGAATTCAGAACTACCGTCGCCACGCGCCACAAAATAGTAGAACTCGGACTGGGCCGGGTTCAGCGCCGCTTCAATCGCTGCGCTGCCCGGCATGGCGATCGGCGTGGGCGGCAGGCCGGCGCGGGTGTAGGTGTTGTAGGGCGTGTCTTTTTCCAAATCACGCCGGCGCAGATCGCCGTCAAACTTGTCACCCATGCCGTAGATCACGGTCGGGTCGGTTTGCAGCAACATACCGACGCGCAAGCGGTTGATGAACACCGAAGAAATCAGGGGGCGATCGGCGCCCTGCCCGGTTTCCTTTTCGATGATCGAGGCCAGGATCAGCGCTTCGTACGGCGTCTTGAGCGGTAGGCCTTCGGCACGCTTTGACCAGAGTTCTTCCAGGCGCGATTGCATCTGACCATAGGCCTGGCGGAACAGATCGAGGTCGGAGGTGCCGCGCTCGAAATGATAGGTGTCGGGGAAAAACAAACCTTCGGGATGCGCTTCGGATGCGCCGATCTGACGAAGCAGCTCGCCCACTTCCATACCCTTGCTGTCGTGGCTGAGGTCCGGGTGGCTATCGATGAGCGCCCGCACCTGGCGGAAGGACCACCCCTCGATCAGCGCCAGGCTTTGCAGCAAGACATCGCCGCGCACCAGCTTTTCGACAATCTGGCGGGGCGACACACCGCTCTCGAAGGCATAGCTGCCCGCCTTGATGCGGTTGGCGTGACCGCCGATACGGGCGAACCAGTACAGCGTCGCCGGGCTGACCGACACCCCGGCATCGGCCACGGCCGTTGCCGCCTGACGCATGCTCGCGCCGCGCGGAATCTGCACTTCGACACGCGCATTCGCCACCGTCAGTGGTTGGTCGATCAGCCACACCAAAGAGGCGGCAGCGGCGGCGATGACCAGCACCGGAAGCATCAAGGCCAAGAGGATCAGGCGTTTTTTCATTCACGTCTGTCCGGGCGTTTCAGCCCCGACTTTTCAAGCACATCAGAAAGGAAAAGCGCGGCGGAAAGATGCCGACGCGCAGTGCGCCCTATAATATCGCATTCATTCCCGCACCGAGCGCATGCAGACCACTATGGACCACTGGACTCAACTTCTCGCCAGCACCGATCTCCACCTCGAAGGCAATGTCGTTTGCAGCGCCAAACCGTCAGTCGACGTGGTGCGCGCACGTGACGGTGACATCATGGTGCCCATGACGCACCTGGGCCTGATCGACGCGGTCGGCGATGACGCCACGGTATTCCTGCACAACCTGTTTTCGAACGACGTCAAAAAGCTGGCCCGCGACGCCGCCCATTGGACCAGCTTCAATAGCCCCAAGGGACGCATGCTGGCGAGCATCTTGCTGTGGCACGGCGAAGCCGGTTATCGCCTCGCACTGTCTGCCGACCTGCATCCCGCCCTGCTCAAGAAGCTGTCGATGTATGTGCTGCGCAGCAAGGTCAAGCTGACTGACGGCGGTGCCGAGCGCGCGCTGATCGGCCTGAGCAGCGCGATGCTGTCGGAGCGACTCGGCGCCGCCAAGCTGCCCGTGCCCGCCGCGCCGATGCGCAGTGCTAGCCGCGAAGGCGTCAGCGTCATCCGCCTTGATACCCGCCGCGCAATCATCGATGTACCGACGGATCGCCTCGCTGCGGTCTGGGACGCGCTCAGCGCTTCCGGCGTAGTGCCGGCCGCGACACAAGCCTGGCAGTGGCTGGATGTACAAGCCGGCATTCCGGTGATCACTGAACTCACGCAGGATGACTTCGTCGCGCAGATGCTCAATTACGAGCTTATCGGCGGTGTGAACTTCCAGAAGGGTTGCTATCCGGGCCAGGAAATCGTTGCGCGCACCCAGTATCTTGGCAAGCTCAAGAAGCGCATGTATCGCCTCACCGCCTCGGCCAGCGCCGCGCCGAGCATTGGCGACGAGCTCTTTTCGCCGGCTTTCGAAGGCCAGGCCGTGGGTAAGCTGGTCACCGTTGTGCCCTCACCCAACGGCGGCTTCGAAGCGCTGGCGGTGATGCAGATGCAGGCGGCCGAGGGCGGCGAAATCCACCTCGGCGCGACCGACGGCCCCAAGCTGCGCATGGCCACCCTGCCCTATGCGCTCGACGTGGCTCAACGGGACGCATGACCGATCTGTACGTGTACTACCGGGTCGCAGCCCATCGCGTGGCTGAGGCCCGGCTGGCAGCGGCCGCCGTACTCGATGCGGTGGCTGCCGCCAGCCATATCACCGGCACGCTGCACCGGCGTGCCGACGATGCCAGCACCTGGATGGAGGTGTATCGCGGCGTCGACGATGCCGATCAGTTCATTCTTGCGCTGAATACCGCCGTCACGGCCTCAGGGCTGCTCGACTGCCTCGACGGCGAGCGGCATGTGGAGCGCTTCGTGCCATGTGCCTGATCGCAATCGCCTGGCAGCAACACCCCGACTATCCGCTCATCGTCATCGCCAATCGCGATGAGTTTTTTGAGCGCCCGGCCGAACCGGCGCACTGGTGGGCCGACACCCCGGGCCTGCTCGCCGGACGCGACCTGCGCGGCGGCGGCACCTGGCTGGGCATCGGTCGCGATGGCCGATTTGCGGCGCTGACCAATTATCGTGACCCTTCACAAATCCGGGCCGATGCCCGCAGCCGTGGCGATCTGGTAGTGCGCGCGGCAACAAGTCGTGTACCGGCGGCGGCCTTCGGGGCGCAAGTCCTCGCCGAGCGCGCTGACTACAACCCCTTCAATCTGCTGGTCTGCGACGGCGACGCCTTGGTCGCGGTGGAGAGCGT
>JBFIJC010000239.1:0-6079 GCA_041600915.1 Nitrogeniibacter sp. | reverse complement strand
TGTGAGCAAGTTCGGCAGCCGCATTGCCGGCGCCGGCGGCTTCATCAACATCAGCCAGAACGCCAAGCAGGTGGTCTTTGTCGGCACCTTTACCGCCGGGGGGCTGGAGATCGCGGTCGAGGACGGCCAGCTGCGCATCGTGCGCGAAGGCAAGTCGCCCAAGTTTGTCGAGCAGGTCGAGCATCGCACCTTCAGCGGCGATGTGGCCAACCAGCGCCATCAGCCGGTGCTCTACATCACCGAGCGTTGCGTGTTCCGCCTGACCGAGCGCGGGCTGTCGCTGATCGAGATCGCGCCGGGCATCGACATCGAGCGCGACATCCTCGCCCACATGGGCTTTGCGCCGCTCATCGAAGGCGCACCGCGCCTGATGGACGCGCGCATCTTTCAGGATGCGCATATCGGCCTGCGTGCCGCGCTGCTTGATCGACCCATCGAAGCGCGGCTGCACTACGACGCCGACCAGGACCTGTTCTTTGTCGACCTCGAGCGCTACACGGTGCGCGACCGTGCGCAGATCGAACAGATCCGCCAGCGGGTGGCCGAAGAGCTCGCGCCGCTGGGCCGGCGGGTGCGGGCGGTGGTCAATTACGACCACTTCGACATCGACCCCGACCTGCTCGAAGACTACGCCAGCATGGTGCAGTCGCTGGTCGACACCTACTACACCACGGTGGTGCGCTACGCCTCCAGCGGCTTTGCGCGGGTCAAGCTGGGCGAGGTGCTGGGCGAGGACCGGCGCTTGTTCTCGACGCTGCAGGAGGCCCGCGCGGCGCTGCGCGAGTAGGGCGCTGGCGCGCGGCCGGCGGCTTTCATCGTAGGATGGGGGCGGGGAAAAGCGCCCGGCGAGGCGCCCCCGCTCTGCTCACCATCTGCCCGGAGGCCACATGATCGCGATTTCCCCTGACGTACTCGATCAAGCGTTTCGCACCGCACGCACCTTCAATGCTTTTAGCGGCAAAGAGGTGCCCGACGCCTTGCTGCGCGAGTTGTACGCCTTGCTCAAATGGGGGCCGACCTCGATGAACTGCCAGCCGTCACGCTATGTGTTCGTCAAGAGCGAGGCCGCCAAGGCGCGACTCGCGCCCGCGCTGGCACAAGGCAACGTGGCCAAGACCATGGCCGCGCCGGTGACGGTGATCGTCGCGACCGACACCCGCTTCCATGAACACATGGCGACGCAGTTTCCGGCCAATGCCAAGGCCGGCGCCATGTTCGCCGACAATGCCGCGCTCGCCGAGAGCACGGCCTTTCGCAATGGCACTTTGCAGGGCGGCTATCTGATCATTGCCGCGCGTCTGCTCGGCCTCGATTGCGGGCCGATGAGTGGCTTCGATGCCACCAAGCTCGACGCCGAGTTCTTCCCCGACGGGCGTTACAAGGCGAATTTCCTGGTCAATCTCGGCTACGGCGATCCGAGCGCCAACTATCCGCGCGGACCGCGTCTGGACTTCGACACGGTCGCGCAGATTCTCTGAGCCGGGCGGGTCAGATGCCGTATTGCCGCACCGCCTTTCGCAGGCGGTCGGTGACACTGTTGAGACCGGCGACGGTGCTGCGGGTCTGGCCGACGACGGATACGTTCTGATCGGTCATGTTGGCGACCCGCTCCACGTTCTGCGCCAGCAGCGTCATCGCCGATTGCTGCTCGTTCGAGGCGTGTGAAATGTCGGTGACCATGCCCACGGTGTTGCGCATCTCCTCGTTGATCTGACGCAGTGAGCCTGAGGCCTGGCCTACTAAGCTCACGCCATCGGCCACCTGCGTCGCACCCGAGCGCATGCCCTGGACAGCGGTCTCGGTCTCGGTGCGGATGCTGTTAACCATGTTGCCGATTTCGCGTGTCGCGTCGGAAGTGCGCTCGGCCAGCTTGCGCACCTCATCGGCCACCACGGCAAAGCCGCGGCCTTGTTCGCCCGCGCGTGCCGCTTCGATGGCCGCGTTCAGCGCCAGCAAATTGGTCTGGTCGGCAATGTCTTTGATCACGCCGGTGATGCGGCTGATTTCCTCTGAACGCTCGCCCAGGCGCTCGACATGCTCGGCCGACCCATTGACCGTCTCGGCCAGGCGGTTGATGGTCTGACAGGCGTTGTCGGTGATGCGCGCCCCTTCTTCGGATGTCTTGGCGGCGGTGGCGGCGGTCTCGCGCGTGCTGCCCGCATTGGCGGCCACTTCACCGATGGACACCGTGACCTCTTCGATGGCTGCAGCGGCCGAGGAGGTGGCCTGGCTTTGTTCGAGCGCCGAGCGCTCCACGTCCTTCATCCCCGCTTCAACCTCGACGTTCGCCGAACTCACTCGGTCCGCCACGTCGTTAATGCCTTGCAGCATGGCCTGCACGCTCGACACCAGCACGTCGGCCTGGCGGCCTACCACGCCGATGATGTCTCGTCGGGGCATGTCGAGGCGCTTGCGCAGATCGCCGGTGCACAAGACGCCTTCGAGCCAGGTGGAGATCGCCTGCAGGTCATGACTGACACGGGGGCCGTACCACAGCATGAAGAACAGGGCATGGGCGGCCGCCACACCAGCGATGCCGATGGCCAGTCCGCTTGTGCTGCCGCCGCCATGCAGGGCGAGCAGTGCGCCGGCGGCGAGCAGCGAGGCGAGGGCCGACAAAGCCATCTGGAAGCGAAGCGACAGTGCGCCTTCCAGCCAGCCCGGGCGGCGCCGGGTTACCCGGCCATGCTCGACGGTGAGTTTGCTGTCGCCGCCGCGAATGCGTGCATAGGCGGCGTCGGCGGCGGCAATTTCGGCCCGGCTCGGTACACCGCGAATGGATTGATAGCCCGTGACGTGTCCGTTCTCCCGTACCGGCGCCACATTGGCCACCACCCAGTAGTAGCCGCCATCCTTGCGTCGATTCTTGACCACGCCGCGCCATGGCCGGCCTTTCTTCAGATCGGCCCACATGTCGGCAAATGCGGCCGGCGGCATGTCCGGATGACGCACCATGTTGTGTGACTGGCCGACCATTTCGTCCGGCCGGAAAGCGCTGATGTCGGCGAAGACATCATTCACTTCCGCGATGACCCCCTTGAGGTCGGTACGCGAGTAGATGAACGCCCCTTCGGGCAGGCGAGTTTCTGTCTCTGTGACGGGCAGGTTGGTTTTCATCTTGGGGGTGGATCCTGTTCTTGTTCCCTCGGTGTTGCCTGTGCCGGCCAGTTGCCAAAAACGGTCGATCGGCAGGTATCACCTAAGGGATAGTTATTGTGTTGTGGCCGCGGTGGTGGCGTGCCCACCAGACGACTATCGGCCGCGTTTTGAGTCGCTTGAGCCGATATATCGATTTGCTGTGGTTTAGCGACTTTGTTGCGAAAGTGATAGGTATTCAGTCGTGATGAGTCGCCATCGAACAGGCGAAAAAAAACCGGGCAATGCCCGGCTTTCTTTCAGGTGTGGCTGCCCGACTTACTGCAAGCGCACCTCAACACGGCGGGCTTCGGCGGCATCGCCATCGCCCAGGGTTTGCGCGGGCTTGCTGAGCAAGACCTTGTCGGCGGGGATGCCGGCCGCCAGCAGTGCGTTGAGCACGTTCATGGCGCGGGTCTTGGCGATCTCGGCATTGACCTCAGCGCTGCCGGAGGCGTCGTGAAAGCCCGAGACCAGCACCACCATGGCGTCGAGCTTGTCGGCGGCCATCTGGGTAAAGCCGGCCAGATCGGCGGCGGCCACATCGCTGAGGCCGGTTTCGCCGACGGCGAAATACACTTTGACCTGGGCGTCGCCTTGCGGCGCCACTTCGGTGAATGCCATGGCTTCGGTCGGTACGCTGCCGGCAGCGGCGCGCATCACTTCGGTAATGGGGGTCGGTGCGGCTTCGACCACCGGCACGGCAGTGGCGCGGTTGAGCGAATACACGCCCATGCCGATCACCAGGCCGATCACCAGGGCCAGCAGGCCGAACAGTACGCCGAGTACGACGCGCAGATCATCATCTTCGTCTTGCATGGTTCTGACCTCGAATCAAAAAATGTATGAAATTGGCAAGTGGCGGCATTCTAACGTGTTGAATTCGCCGCGTCTGCCGTGCAAATGTGTCAAGCCGTGGCGATGACCTGACCGTGTTCGCGGGTGGCATGGAAGCCGACGTCCGGCCATTTTTCCATGGTCACCTGCAGGTTGTAGCGGGTGGTCGCCAGATACACCGGGTTGCCGTCCACGTCGGTGCCCAGACGCATGGCCTGCTCGCGTTCGAACTTGCGGCGGGTGGCCTCGTCCTTGAAGGTGAGCCAGCGGGCGGTGTAGATCTCGGCCGCCTCGAAGATGGCGTCGACCTTGTATTCGTCCTGCAGGCGCTGGGCGACCACCTCGAACTGCAGCTGACCGACCGCGCCGAGCAGCATGTTGCCGCCAACGGCCTCGAAGACCTGAATGGCGCCTTCCTCGCCCAGCTCGACCAGGCCCTTGTGCAGTTGCTTGGTCTTGAGCGGATCCTTGAGGCGGGCGGCGCGGAACATTTCGGGCGCGAAGTAGGGGATGCCCTTGAAATGCAGTGCCTCGCCCTCGGTCAGGGTGTCGCCAATCTGCAACTGGCCGTGGTTGTGAATGCCGATGATGTCGCCGGCGTAGGCTTCGTCCATGTGCACCCGCTCATTGGCCATGAAGGTCAGTGCGTTGGCGATCTTGAACTCGCGGCCCATGCGCTGGTGGCGCGTCTTCATGCCCGGTTCGTACTTGCCCGAACACACGCGGAAGAAGGCGATACGGTCGCGGTGTCGCGGGTCCATATTGGCCTGGATCTTGAACACGAAGCCGGAGAACTTCGGCTCGGCCGGCGCGACCATTCGGGCGCCCGCGTCGCGCGGCTGCGGCGGCGGCGCCCAGTCGAGCAGCGCCTGGAGAATCTCCTGCACGCCGAAGTTGTTGATACCCGAGCCAAAGAACACCGGCGTCTGCTGGCCGGCGAGAAAGGTCTCAAGCTTGAACGGGCTGCTGGCGCCTTCGATCAGCTCGACGTCGTCGCGCACCTGGCCGATTTCGCCCGGGAACAGGGTGTCGAGCTGCGGGTTGTCGAGGTTGGTGATGATTTCGGCCGCGCTCTTGCGCTCCTCGCCCGGGGTGAAGCGCAGGATGCGGTTCTCGAGCAGGTGATACACGCCGCGGAAGGCCTTGCCCATGCCCACCGGCCAGGTCACCGGGGCGCACTCGATCTTGAGCACTTCTTCGATTTCCTGCAGCAGATCGAAGGGCTCGCGCACTTCACGGTCGAGCTTGTTCACAAAGGTGATGATCGGCGTGTTGCGCAGGCGGCACACGTCGAGCAGCTTGATGGTCTGCGCTTCCACGCCCTTGGCCGCGTCGATCACCATCACCGCCGCGTCCACGGCGGTGAGCACCCGGTAGGTGTCTTCCGAGAAGTCTTCGTGGCCCGGGGTGTCGAGCAGGTTGATGGTGTGACCCATGTAGTCGAACTGCATCACCGAGCTGGTCACCGAGATGCCGCGCTGCTTTTCCACTTCCATCCAGTCCGAGGTGGCGTGGCGGGCGCTCTTGCGCGCCTTGACCGTGCCGGCGAGCTGAATCGCGCCGCCGAACAGCAGCAGCTTTTCGGTCAGCGTGGTCTTGCCCGCGTCGGGGTGGGAGATGATGGCGAAGGTGCGGCGGCGCTCGGCTTGTTTGAGCAATTCGGGCGGGAAGGGTGTGGCAGTCATGAAGATGAAGTCCGATAGGCACGCACGGGGCGACGTGCTGCCGATGCAATCGCAAAGCTGGGCTTTTACCGAAAGCGCGGCGGCGGATCAAGCGCCATCGACCGATGGCAGGATCCGGCCGCGCTGGCCGGTGTGAGCCCGAAGTGTCCTGCCGGGGACGCGACGCGTCAACGCGCGCAAGATGCGTTGCCGGGCGAAACATGCGTTTCGACTACAGTGCGCGTGGCGCTGGCCGATATACTTCTCTTATTTCCATCGTCTGTAATCTGATGCCCGACTTCCGTGAATTGTCCGCCCTGGTGCGCTCGCGCGTGCCGCTGGTGTGTATCGAAACCGTCGAAGAGCCCAAGGTCCTGCGTTTGATCGCGCGTCTGGCGCGTGAAGACAACCACGATCTGTATTGCTGGAGCGTGGCCGACGGT
>JBFIJC010000238.1:0-6100 GCA_041600915.1 Nitrogeniibacter sp. | reverse complement strand
GTGAATCTTGTCGGTGGAGATGCCGATTTCCGCGCCCAGGCCGTATTCAAAGCCGTCGGCAAAGCGGGTCGAGGCGTTGATCATCACCGAGGCGGAGTCGACCTCGCGCAGGAAGCGCATGGCCGCGGTGTAGTTCTCGCTCACGATGCTTTCGGTGTGGCCCGAGCTGTAACGATTGACGTGCGCGATGGCCTCGTCCAGATCAGCGACGACTCTGACGGCGATGATGGGCGCGAGGTACTCCTCCGACCAGTCGGATTCTTCCGCCGGGCGCAGTTTGACGTCGGGGATATTGGCCGCTTCGAGAATGGCCAGGCTCTCGGCGCAGCCGCGCAATTCAACGCCGTGGGCGCTGAGTTTGCGGCCGAGCCGCGGCAGCAACTCAGCAGCGACGCTGCGGTCGACCAGCAGCGACTCAGCGGTGTTGCAGGTGCCGTAGCGCTGGGTCTTGGAGTTTTCGACGATGGCTTCGGCCTTGTCGGCGTCGGCGGCGCTGTGCACGTAGACATGACAGTTGCCGTCGAGATGCTTGATGACAGGCACCCGCGCTTCGCGCGAGATGCGCTCGATCAGCCCTTTGCCGCCGCGCGGGACAATCACGTCCACAAACTCGGGCAGGGTGATCAGATGGCCCACGGCGGCGCGATCGGTGGTGTCGACCACTTGCACGGCGGCGGCCGGCAGGCCGGCTTCGAGCAAGCCTTCGCGCACGCAGGCGGCGATCGCCTGATTGCAGTGCAGGGCTTCCTTGCCGCCGCGCAAAATGGCGGCGTTGCCGGACTTGAGGCAGAGCGCCGCCGCGTCGGCGGTGACGTTGGGGCGGGCTTCGTAAATGATGCCGATGACGCCGAGCGGCACGCGCATCTTGCCCACCTGAATACCGCTGGGGCGGCGCTTGACGTCGGTGATTTCGCCGACCGGATCGGGCAGGGCGGCGATTTGTTCGAGGCCGGCGGCCATGCTTTCGACGCCGGCGTCGGACAGCGTCAGGCGATCGACCAAGGCCGGTTCGAGACCGTCAGCGCGTGCTTGCGCAAGATCGGCGGCATTGGCGTCGAGCAGCGCAGACCTCTGTTCGCGCAGGCGGCGGGCAATGAGCAGCAGGGCCGCGTTCTTGGTCTCGGTGGAGGCGGCGGCCAGCTGACGGGAGGCGTCGCGCGCCTGCCGTCCGAGGGTCCGCATATAGGCTTCGATGTCCATGGGGCGAGGGCCGTTCAGTTCAATGGGGCGGTAAAGAGAGCTAGGTTACCCCATCGTTGCGCACTGCGGCAAAAACGGCGGATCAGCGCGCGGGGCACAGCCTCAGGCATAGCAGCAGAAATTCGTCCCACACGTCGCCGGCGGCGATGCCCTTGATGACTCGGTCGATGCGGGCGGCGTGCGCCAGCGCGGCGCGGACCTTGCCCGGCGCGAGACGTTGGAGGGCGTGCTGCAAGGCTTTGCGACGGCGGTCGTCAAAGACGCGCTCGGCCTTGAAGGCGGCGGCGAGCGGCTGGCCGTCGGCCTGGGCAGCCTGCAGGCGCGCCAGGGTGCGCACTTCGTTGGCGAGCATCCACAGCAGCAGCGGCGCGGCCGTGCCTTCGCCTGCCAGGCCTTCGAGCAGGCGGGTGCAGCGGCCTGCGTCGCCTTCGAGCACGGCGCTGCGCAAGGTGTCGATGTCGTAGCGGGCAACGTCGAGAACGGCTTCGCGCACCGCGTCGAGGCTGAGTTCGCCCGGCGGGTGAAGCAGGGCGAGTTTGGTGATTTCCTGGTGGGCGGCGAGCAGGTTGCCTTCGACGTGATCGGCGATGAAGCCCAGGGCGTCGGCGGAGGCGCTTTGCTGCTGGGCCGACAGGCGCGCCGCAATCCAGCGCGGCAGCTGCTCGCGCGGCGGGGCGTTGCATTCGACGGCCACGCCTTTCTGGCTGAGCGCGCTGAACCAGGCGGTCTTGCGCGCGGCCCAGTCGAGTTCGGGCAGGCTGATCAGGGTGATCACATCGCTGGCGGTCGGCTCTGCGGTGTCGGCCAGGCGCTTGAGCGCGTCGCCGCCGTCCTTGCCGGGTTTGCCGTTGGGGATGCGCAGGTCGATCACTTTGCGGCTGCCAAACAGCGACAGGTTGCCGGTGGCCTCGAACAGCGTCTCCCAGCCAAAGCCGGGGCCGCTGATGAGGATTTCGCGCTCGTCGAAGCCTTGCCGTCTGGCGGCGGCGCGCAGGGCGTCGCCGGCCTCGGAGACGGTCAGCGGCTCATTGCCGTGCAGGACGTAGAGCGCGGCGAGGGGTTTTTCCAGATGGGCGCTGAGCCGGTCCGGATGCAGATTCATTGGGCGGCGGGGGCGTCGAGCTTGATGGCCGCGAGGCGGCGGACCAATTGCTGGGCGATGTCGTCTTCCATGTCGCGGTAGAGCATGGCCTCTTCCTGGTCCTTGGCGAGCAGCTGCGTGTCGTCGTAGGTAATGTCTCGACGCACGCTAATGCGCTCTGCCGGGCGCACTGTGGTGCCATCCGCGCGCTCGACCGCGTAACTGAGCGTGGTGACGAGACGATATTCGCGCGCTTTGCCGGCCCGGTTCAGGCTGAGGATGTCGCGCTCGCGCTTGATGTTGAAGAGCCGGATGCTGACTTCTGCCTCTTTTTGCCGCTCGGTCAGGACGACGCCGTTGACCTCAAGCTGTCGCGCGATGCGGTTCATGAAGCGCTCGTTGCGGTTGGCGTTGAGATACGCCCGCTTGAAGGGCATGTCGAGCTGGCCGCGCAAGTGGAAGCCGCAGCCGGCGAGCCCGAACGTGGCGAGGCCGGCGAGGAGCAGGCGTCGGCGGGTCGTATCGTGGCCAGATTTCATGAGTCGAAGCTTCCTTGCAAAGACAGGTGGCGTTAAAGCGGGCGGGCAGGATGCGCCCGCCCGGCCTTAGCAGACGATATTGACCAGGCGGCCGGGTACGACAACGATTTTACGCGCCGGCTTGCCATCCATCGTTTTGACGGCGGCAGCGTCGGCCAGCGCGATCTGCTCGATGGCGTCACGTGCGGCGTCGGCGGCGACCTTGATGCTGCCGCGCAGCTTGCCGTTGATCTGCAGCATCAGTTCGATCTCGTCCTGAACCAGTGCGTTTTCATCGACTTCGGGCCAGGCGGCGTTGAGGATGTCGTCGCCGAAGCCGCAGTCGCGCCAGAGTGTGTGGGCGATGTGCGGGGTGATCGGGTTGAGCAGGCGCAGCAGAATCGACAGGCCTTCTTCGGTCAGCTCGGCGTGTGCGGCCGCGTTATCGGCGGGCGCTTTTTCGAGGGCGTTGAGCATTTTCATGCTCGCCGAGGCGACCGTGTTGAACTGGTGCTTGCCGAAGTCGTAATTGGCCTGCTTGAGGCAGCTATGAATTTCGCGGCGCACATCGGCCAGTGCGTCGGGCAGTTTGCTCTTGCCGAGCGTGCGCTCGACCGGCAGCGCAGCGCGCATCTCGGTGGCGTAGCGGTGACCGAAGTTCCAGACCCGACGCAGGAAGCGGAAAGCGCCTTCGACGCCCGAGTCGGACCACTCCAGGGTTTGCTCGGGTGGCGCGGCAAACATCATGAAGAAGCGCGCGGTGTCGGCGCCGTATTGCTCGATCAGCGACTGCGGGTCGACGCCGTTGTTCTTCGACTTCGACATGGTGGTGAGCTCGTGCTCGAGCACCGTGCCGTCGGCCGTCAGCGTGGCGCCGGTGATGTGGCCTTTGGCGTCGCGGCCGATCTCGATGTCTTTTTCCCAGAAATAGTTTTTGCCGCCGCCTTCGGGCTTATGGAAGAAGGCGTTGTTCAGCACCATGCCCTGGGTGAGCAGATTGGTGAAGGGCTCGCGGTAGTTCACCAGGCCGATGTCGCGCATGGCCTTGGTCCAGAAGCGCGAGTAGAGCAGGTGCAGGATGGCATGCTCGATGCCGCCGATGTACTGATCGACCGGCATCCAGTAGTTGGTTTCGCCATCGACCATGCTCGCATCGCCCTGGGCGGTGGCGTAGCGCGCGTAGTACCAGGACGAATCCACGAAAGTGTCCATGGTGTCGGTTTCGCGCCGGCCCGGCTTGCCGCACTTGGGGCAGTCGCAGGCGAGGAAGTCTTCGCGCTTGGCCAGCGGGTTGCCCGAGCCGTCCGGCACGCAGTCTTCGGGCAGCACGACCGGCAGTTGCTCGTCGGGCACCGGCACCGCACCGCAGCTGTCGCAGTGGATGATCGGGATCGGGCAGCCCCAGTAGCGCTGGCGCGAAACGCCCCAGTCGCGCAGGCGGAACTGCACCCGTTTGGCGCCCAGGCCCTTGGCGTCGAGGTCGGCGGCGATGGCGTCGATGGCTTCGAGCGAGCGCAGGCCGTTGTATTTGCCGGAATTGACCAGCTTGCCGGGCTCGGCGTAAGCGTCCATCCACGGTGCGACGACATCGTCGTAGGTGTTTTGTGTCGACGCGACCACCATGGTGATCGGCAGCTTGTACTTGGTGGCAAAGGCGAAGTCGCGCTCGTCGTGTGCGGGCACGGCCATCACGGCACCTTCGCCGTAGCCCATCAGAACGTAGTTGGCGACCCACACCGGCAGGTATTCGCCGGAGATCGGGTGCACCACGCGCAGGCGGGTGGGCATGCCCTTCTTTTCCATGGTGGCCATGTCGGCCTCGGCCTGGCTGCCGTGCTGGCATTCGGCGATGAAAGCGGCCAGTTCGGCGTTGTCCTGTGCGGCCTGCTGGGCGAGCGGGTGTTCAGCCGCCACAGCCACGTAGGTGGCACCCATCAGGGTGTCGGCGCGGGTGGTGAAGACCTTGAGGACGCCGGCCTTGCCGGTGGTGCTCAGATCGTAGGGGAAGTGGACGTCCACGCCCTCGGAGCGACCGATCCAGTTCTTCTGCATGACGCGCACACGCTCCGGCCAGCCGTCGAGTGTGTCGAGGTCGGCCAGGAGCTCTTCGGCGTAGTCGGTGATCTTCAGGTAGTAGCCGGGGATCTCGCGCTTTTCAACCAGTGCGCCGGTGCGCCAGCCGCGGCCGTCGATGACTTGCTCGTTGGCCAGCACGGTCTGATCGACCGGGTCCCAGTTCACGACCTGCGTCTTGCGCTCGGCAATGCCTTTTTCGAGCATGCGCAGGAAGAACCACTGGTTCCACTTGTAGTAGTCCGGCTTGCAGGTGGCCAGCTCACGACGCCAGTCGATGGCGAAGCCCAGCGACTTGAGCTGCTGCTTCATGTAGGCGATGTTGTCGTAAGTCCATTGCGCCGGCGGCACATTGTTCTTGATCGCGGCGTTCTCGGCCGGCAGGCCGAAGGCGTCCCAGCCCATGGGCTGCAACACGTTGTAGCCGCGCATGCGGTGATAGCGCGAGAGCATGTCACCCAGGCTGTAGTTGCGCACATGGCCCATGTGCAGCTTGCCCGACGGGTAGGGGAACATCGACAGGCAGTAATATTTCGGGCGCGTTGGATCTTCGCTGACCTCGAAGCTGCGGGCGCTGTCCCAATACTGTTGGGCGGCGGTTTCAATGGCGGCGGGCGTGTACTTGTCCTGCATAGGGCGGCTATCGGTCGGCGGGATTCAAAGCGGGGAAGTATACCGTGAAGCCCGCATGCTCAGCGGGGGCGGTAAACGAAAAAACGGCACCCGGTCGATGAGACCGAGTGCCGAACTCCATCAAAGAGAGGGAGGGAGACCGTTGATGCGTTCAGGCGGCGCGACGCGGCACGCCGACGCAGCGCTGCCAGTGGGCAGCGGCATTGGAGAAATCTTCCATCATTGTCAGCGGCAGGCGCATGACCCGGGCCTGGGCGCGGAAGATGCCGCCCATGCTTGGTGTGCACAGGCTGGCTTCTTCTGCTTCGAGCAGGGCAATGAAGTTGTCCATGGCGGCGCCGAAGTATTCGGAGTTGCCGACCCATCCGGTGTCGGTGGTGGCCTGACGAACCGCCTTGCGCCAAAGCGCTTCGGCGCGTTCGGTCGATACGCCGGCACGGCGGGCATACCAGGGAAGCAATTTAGGTGCGTTCATAATGTGTACTCCTGGCGCGTAAGAGTGCGCCTTCAGCTAACGCCGTCTTTTGGACGACCTCGTCTCTGCGGGATGGTGCAGAGCAAAACAAACAACTGTTCGAATCCTAGCAAAGTCTTC
>JBFIJC010000237.1:0-6129 GCA_041600915.1 Nitrogeniibacter sp. | reverse complement strand
GGGCGCACTGGCTTTTGCATTCACCCCCGCGAGGCGCTGCGCCGTATTCCAAAAGTGGGGGGCACCAAGGATGTGAAGCTCGATCGTATTCGCGCGCTGGCGCCCACCCATGTGATCGTCAATGTGGACGAGAATCCCCGGCCGGTGGCTGAGGCGCTGTCGGCCTTTGTGCCCAATGTGGTGGTCACCCACCCCGGCGCGCCAGAAGACAATCGCGGCCTGTATGCCTTGATGGGGCATCTTTTTGATTGCAGCGCGGCGGCCGAGGCGCTGACCGCTGCGCTTGATGCGGCCTTGCTCGAAGCCCGCGCGGTCGGTGCCGCGTTGCCGGCCGAGTCGGTGCTCTATCTGATCTGGCGTGATCCGTGGATGACCGTGTCGCGCGAAACCTATATCGCCGCCACGCTCGCCACCGTCGGCTGGCATACGGCGCCGCCCGAGGCGTCTGAGCGCTACCCGAGCTTCGACTGGCAGGCGCCCTGGCTGGCCGGGGTGGATCGGGTGCTGCTGTCGACCGAGCCCTACCGTTTTCAGGACAAGCATCTGGCCGAAGTCGCCGCGCTGAGCGGCCGGCCGACGCAGTTGATCGACGGTGAATGGACCTCGTGGTACGGCAGCCGGGCGGTGGCCGGGCTGCGCGAGCTGGCGACCTTGCGCCGCAGCTTGGCGGCGGCGCGCGCTTAGACGTCGTCGGCGAACGCCTTTTGCCAGGCTTCCGGCGTGATCACGCTGCAGCGCTCGCGCATCAGGCGGTGACGACCGGAGCGCAGCAGGGCCTTGTCGCGGGTGAGCAGCCAGCGGGCTTCGCCGTCGTGGGCGATTTCAAGAAACTTCTGGTCGTCGGCGTCGCGGCAGCGGGGTAGTTCGGCGGGCGTCCCGGTGGCGGGGATGCAGATGACTTGCGCGCGATATCGGTCGAGAATCTCGGCCTGGCGGTCGGGCGGGCAAGCGAATTGACGGTAGGCAAGCACGCGGCGCAGCTCTTCGAGCGCGTCGTCGCGGCTCAGCAGGCGTGCGTGGCCGGCGGCGATCCAGTCGCGCAGGGGCGTCAGCGCGGGGTCATTGAAGAACCACAGCGCCATGATGGTGTTGGTGTCGAGGACGGTGGGTGTCATGGGGCGGGGCGTGAAAAAGGGGCCACTGGCCCCTTTTTCATCACGCATGCACAGCGGGCGATCAGGCTGCCTTCTGGGCGTCGATACGCGTCTTGACGTAGCTGCCCGGTGCGTCTTCGATCACCTTCAGCTTGCCTTTGGCGGGGTCGCGGGCTTCGACCTGGGTCTTGTTGTGATCGGTGACCCAGGCTTGCCAGTCGGTCCACCACGAGCCTTCATGCTGCACCGACTCGTCGAACCATTCCTGCGAGGACTCGGGCAGTGCTGCGTCTTCGCATACGAAGTAGCCGTACTTGTTGGCGACCGGCGGATTGACGATGCCGGCAATGTGACCCGAGCCACCCAGCACGAAGCGCACAGGGCCGCCGAAGTTACGCGCACCCATGTAGGTGCTCTTCCACGGGGCGATGTGGTCTTCGATGGTCGAGATGAAGTAGCACGGCACTTTGATCTTGCCCAGATCAATCTTGACGCCTTCGATTTCGACGCCACCGGGTTGAACCAGGCGGTTTTCCATGTACAGATTGCGCAGGTAGAAGCTGTGCATCTTGGCCGGCATGCGGGTGGAATCAGAGTTCCAGTACAGCAGATCGAAGGGGAAGGGGTCCTTGCCCATCAGGTAGTTGTTCACCACGAAGGACCAGATCAGGTCGTTGGCGCGCAGCATGTTGAAGGTGCCGGCCATTTCCGAGCCTTCGAGGAAGCCGCGCTCGGCCATCTTCTTTTCGAGGCTGGAGACCTGGACTTCGTCGATGAAGACGCCCAGTTCGCCCGGCTCGGAGAAGTCGGTCATGGTGGTGAAGAAGGTCGCGCTGGCGATGCGCTTCTTGCGCTTGGCGGCCAGGTAGGCCAGCGTGGTGGCCAGCAGCGTACCGCCCAGGCAGTAGCCGGCGGCGTTGACTTCTTTTTCGCCGGTCTGCTCTTCGATGGCGTCGAGGGCGGCAAGGATGCCGCCGGTGACGTAGGCGTCGAAGCTGCGCTCAGACAGGCTTTCGTCCGGGTTCACCCACGAGATCACGAACACGGTGTGACCTTGATCGACGGCCCACTTGATGTAGGAGTTCTTCTCGCGCAGGTCGAGGATGTAGAACTTGTTGATCCAGGGCGGCACGATCAGCAGCGGACGCTTGAGCACTTTGTCGGTGCTGGGCGTGTATTGCAGCAGCTGCATCATTTCGTTTTCGAACACGACCTTGCCCGGCGTGGTGGCAACGTTCTTGCCCAGCTCGAAGGCCGTGGTGTCGGTCATCTTGACGCGCAGGTTGCCGCCGCCGTCTTCGACGTCGCGCAGCAGGTTGTTCAGGCCCTTGACCAGGTTCTGGCCGTGGCTCTTGACCGTCTCGCGGAACACTTCCGGGTTGGTGAGCGCGAAGTTCGACGGGCTGAGCGCGTCGACATACTGACGGGTGTAGAAGTTGACCTTCTTCTGGGTCTGCTCTTCCAGGCCCTCGACACCACAGACGGTGTCATGGATGTGGCGGGCGGTGATCAGGTAGGACTGCTTGATGAAGTCGAACAGGAAGTGTTCCTGCCACTGCTCATCCTTGAAGCGCTTGTCGTCCTTGGTCGGCGTGACCACGGGCGGTGCCTGCATGCCGGTGAAACGCAGCATGGAGTGCTGCCACAGCGAGAAGTAATCCCACACCAGGTTCATCTGGGTCTGGGCAAGTTTGTACGGGTTGGCGAGCAGCTTGGCCATCATGTCCATGAACGCCTGGGCAATCCCCAGTTCGTCGGCCGGGGTTGCTACGCCCTTCTTGAGTTGACGTTGAACGTGCTCGCTGATCAGGTGCGAGGCGCGCTGGGCGACTTCGGAGTACGTCTGGGCCAGCTCACTCGGGTCGGGCAGTTCTACAGTCCTGTCTTCTGTTTTCGGAGGTGCCATTCGTTCAATCCTCAATGCTTGGGTAGAGCGGTTGATATAAAGCGGACCACGTCGCCGTCGTCTTCCACCTCGCGCAGGGCCCTCCCATGCACGAGGTAGTTCAGGTGGGCAATCGCCTCCCCCATTGCGAACATCACCTGGTGGGTGTCCAGCTCACGGGGAAACAAGGTTTCGAGCAGCTGTGCTGCGCTGCGAGGTTCGCGGCAGGCGGCCAGCAACTCATCACAACGTTCGGTGTGGTGGGTTACCAACTGACTGACTCTTGCCCTGATCCCTTGAAACGGCCTGCCGTGCGATGGTAGCACGAGCGTACGCTCCGGCAAGTCATTGAAGTGATGGATTGATTCCAGAAACCGACGTAAGGGGTCGTCATTGGGCGTTGCAGCAAAGACGCTGACATTGGTCGAGATGCGCGGCAGCAGCATGTCGCCCGAAATCAGCAAGTCCAGGCTCGAGCACCACAGGGCGGCGTGTTCCGGGGCGTGGCCATAGCCGGTGATGACCTGCCAGTCGTGACCGCCGATGCTCAGACAGTCGCCGTGGATCAGGCGGTTGTAGTGGCGCGGCAGGCTCGGCACGCCGCTTCGGTACCGGTTGCCGCGCTTTTGCAGGGCGTCTAGGCGGGTGGCGTCCAGCCCATGGCGACGAAACTGCTCGAGCATGTCCTCGGTGTTGAAGCCCGGTAACTGGTGCCAGAGCGCGTGAGCCGTCAGGAATTCGCCCTGCGTCATCCAGATGGGGGCGCCGGTGCGCTGTGACAGCCAGTCGGCCAGCCCGAGGTGGTCCGGGTGGTAGTGGGTGACGACAATGCGGGCCACCGGTTTGTCGAGGCGATCGAGTGCCGCTTCCCAGAGCGCCTGGATGTCGGGGAGGCCGAAGCCGGTGTCGACCAGGGTGAGGGCATCGCCATCGTCCAGAATCCACAAATTGATGTGATCGAGCGCGAAGGGCAGGGGCATGCGCAACCACTGGACGCCCGGCGCAACCGTCAGCCATTGACCGGCTTCCGGCGTGTCATCGATCGGATACTGCAGCCTTGCTGGGGCGGACATGTCACATACTCCTTGCTGGGGTGATTGCTTCGGCGTTTGAATTCTGATTAACTAAATAAGATCGCCGACCGGCGATTGTTCCATAAAAAACAATTAATTAACTGGGTTGCCGCGAAGTTTCGTGCGGCGCAACATTCATGACCGTCGAACGTACTTATACGATTACCGAGCTGGCGCGCGAATTCGACATCACGCCCCGTGCGATCCGCTTTTATGAAGATCAGGGTCTGCTGACCCCTGATCGCGCCGGTCGCACCCGGGTGTACTCTCGCGCAGACCGCACGCGCCTGAAGCTCTCGTTGCGCGGCAAGCGTCTGGGCCTGACGCTGGCCGAGATCAAGCAGATTCTCGACATGTACGGGGGCGCCAGCAACACAGAGCCGCAGCTCGACCGCTTTCTCAACGTGCTTGGTGAGCGACGCGCCGCTTTGGCCCAGCAGCTTGAGGATATCGAGGTGGTGCTTGGCGAAATCGACATGCTCGAGCGTCAGTGTCGCGACTTGCTCAACAACCGAATGTCGGACAAAAGCAAAAACCAGGGCACGTAGGCCTTGGTTTTTTTTCCAATTTACTTTACGTTTACGTAAACGTAAATACAAGCCCTTTTGAGGTCTCATGACAACTGCGCCGATCTACACCCCGCGGGACCCGTCATTTGCGACGCGAGTGCGCGCCAGCTTTGAGGCGCAGCCGCTGATGGGCTTCATTGGCGCCACGCTGGTGTCGGTCGAGCCGGGCCTGTGTGTGATCGAGCTGCCCTTCCGCCCCGAGCTTGCGCAGCAGAACGGATTCTTTCATGGCGGCATCGTGGGCACGCTGGCTGACAACGCCGGCGGTTTTGCCGCCTATAGTTTGATGGCACCCGAAGCCGGCGTGCTGACGGTGGAATACAAGCTCAACCTGATGGCGCCCGCCAAAGGTGAGCGACTGGTTGCGGAAGGGGCGGTGCTTCGTTCCGGGCGGAATCTGGTGGTGTCCCGCGCCGAGGTGTATGTCCTTGGCGAAGCGGGGAAAATCCACTGTGCCACAATGCAGCAGACACTGATGACCATGCACGGCAAGGGCGTTGCCTGAAGCCGGACGAGACTGAACGAGGAGACTGATTGATGAACATTCCGAGCCTGAACTTCGAGCTGGGCGAGACCATCGACATGCTGCGTGACGCAGTGTGGGACTTTGCCAGTAACGAGATTGCCCCGCGCGCCGCCGAGATCGACCAGAAAAACGAATTCCCGCCCGAGCTGTGGAAGAAACTGGGCGACCTTGGCCTGCATGGCATGACCGCCGAAGAAGAATACGGCGGCACGCAGATGGGCTACCTGGCGCACATCGTGGCGCTCGAAGAGGTTTCGCGGGCATCGGCTTCGGTCGGCCTGTCCTATGGCGCGCACTCCAACCTGTGTGTTAACCAGATTCGCCGCAACGGCACCGCCGCGCAGAAGCAGAAGTATCTGCCCAAGCTGATCTCGGGCGACCATGTGGGCGCGCTGGCGATGAGCGAGCCGAATGCCGGCTCCGACGTGGTGAGCATGAAGCTGCGCGCCGACAAGAAGGGCGATCGCTATGTGCTGAACGGCTCGAAGATGTGGATCACCAACGGCGGCGACGCCGACACCCTGGTGGTGTACGCCAAGACCGACCTCACCGCCGGCCCCAAGGGCATGACCGCCTTCATCATCGAGAAGGGGATGAAGGGCTTCTCCTGCGGCACCCACCTCGACAAACTCGGCATGCGCGGTTCGAACACCTACCCGCTGTTCTTCGATGATGTCGAAGTGCCCGAAGAGAACGTGCTGGGCACGGTCGGTGGCGGCGTCAAGGTGCTGATGAGCGGCCTCGACTACGAGCGTGCCGTGCTGTGCGGTGGTCCGCTGGGCATCATGGCGGCGTGCATGGATGCGGTGATTCCTTTCGTGCATGAGCGCAAGCAGTTCGGCCAATCCATCGGCGAGTTCCAGCTGATGCAGGGCAAGCTGGCCGACATGTACTCCACCTGGATGGCCACCCGCGCCTATGTCTACGCCGTGGGCCGTGCCTGCGACCGGGCCGACCATGCGCGCGAACTGCGCAAGGACGC
>JBFIJC010000236.1:0-6138 GCA_041600915.1 Nitrogeniibacter sp. | reverse complement strand
GGGCTCGCCGGGCTGACGCGCGCGATGGCGATTGAACTGGCGCCGGCGGTGCGGGTCAATGCTGTGGCGCCCGGTGCGGTGCTGTGGCCTGACGACGGGCAGTTCGACCCGGCCGAGCGGGCCGGAATCGTTGAGCACACACTGCTAAAGCGCGAAGGCACGCCTGCCGATATAGCAGCTACCGTGCGATTCCTGTTATTCGACGCGGGCTATATGACCGGGCAGATCCTGGCGGTCGATGGTGGGCGAAGCGCCCATCTGTAGTCATTCAAGTCGAATAAACGATCGTTTTAATCGTGGGCTATCATATTGATATCTAGGATATCCGCATGATATGCTGCGTCGCAACATTACCAGACCATTATCTGGTCTGCCGACCAAGGCTTGATGTTTCATGTCCACAGTGCCGAGCGAAGTGCCCGAAGGCCGTCACTCCAATACCTTTCTCCGCCTCAAGAAGAAGCTTGAGCGTGCGGTCGGGGAGGCCATTGCCGACTTCAACATGATTGAAGACGGCGATACGGTCATGGTCTGCCTGTCGGGCGGCAAGGATTCCTACACCTTGTTGTCGGTGTTGCTGGCCTTGCGCGAGCGCGCGCCGGTCGACTTCCGCCTGATCGCCATGAACCTCGATCAGAAGCAGCCGGGCTTCCCGGATCATGTGCTGCCCGACTACTGCAAGTCGATCGGGGTCGAGTACCGTATCGTGACGGAGGACACTTACTCCATCGTCAAGGACAAGATTCCGGAAGGGAAGACCACCTGTTCGCTCTGTTCGCGTTTGCGTCGCGGCATCATCTATCGCACGGCGCGTGAGCTGGGGGCGACCAAGATTGCGCTCGGCCATCATCGCGACGACATGCTCGAAACCTTGTTCCTCAACATGTTCTTCGGCGGGCGGATCAAGTCCATGCCGCCCAAGTTGGTGAGCGACGATGGCGAGCACATGGTGATTCGCCCGCTGGCCTACTGCACCGAGTCCGACATCATCCGTTTTGCGCGCGGCATGGACTATCCGATTATTCCGTGCAATTTGTGCGGCTCGCTCGAGAATGCGCAGCGCAAGCAGATCAAGGCCATGTTGCAAGGCTGGGCGCAGCAGCACCCCGGTCGTATCGAGTCGCTGACGACGGCGATGCGCAATGTCGTGCCATCGCATCTGGCCGATGCCACTCTATTCGATTTCAAGGGGCTGACCCGCGACACCCCGGTGAGTGAGGGGGATCTGGCATTTGACCCGCCCGAGCTGCCGCGCGCCTCGGAAACAGTCGTTCCTTTGATGCTGACGCCGCGCAAGGGCTGAGCGAATGCAAGCACTTGCACCGAGCATGGCATTGACCGATCATGAACTTATAACAGGAGCCTGGTAGGGCACCGGCTGTCGCCTGAGGCGGCAAGGCGCTTGGACGGGACGTGGAACGATCCATGGCACAACAACGTAACGCATGCATGATGTATGCCGAGCTGGTCGGCGGGGAGCGCCTTGCCGCGCTGCTGAGCGAGACCGAAGCGGGGCATGCGATCGAGCGCAGCATGAATCGCATCGAACGCGTCGTCGAGGGGCAGGGCGGTGAGATCCTGCGTCGTGCGACGGATGAGATCTGTGCCGCGTTCGAGCGCTGCGATGGCGCCGTGCTGGCGGCCAGCGAGATGATTGACCGTGTGGCGAGCCTGCCGCCGGTGCGCGGCGTCCGGCTCGGGATTCGTATCGGTTTGCACCATGGCGCCATCGACATGGAAGGCCCGCCCTCCGGCGAGGCGCTGTCGGTCGCAATGCGTCTGGCGGGTATGGCGCACGCAGGGCAGGCGCTGGTCAGCGGTGCGACGGTGTTGTTGCTGTCGCCGGCCTCCCGGCAAGTCATTCGAGAGCGCGATGAAGCCGGGCTGAAAGTAGAGGGCTTTGAATGGCCGGTGTTCGCCTTGTCCGGCCGTGCCGGCATGGCGACATCCGTGCCGCCAGCCACGCGCGTATCGCAGCGGCTGCGGCTGCGTCATCAGCAAGATGTTCACCTGATCGAAGAATTGCGCCCGATTTTGCTGCTCGGCCGCGAAATGGGGAACGACGTGGTGGTGATTGATCCGCGGACCTCGCGTCAGCACGCCAGGGTAGAGCGTCGGCGCGAAGGCTTTTTCCTGGTCGATCAGAGCACTAACGGCACTTTCGTGGCCAATGAATCGGGTAGCGAGCAATGCATCCGTGGTGGTGAGGCCCTGCTGGCCGGCCAGGGCCGGATCGGCTGTGGTTTTTCGGCGCTGGAGGTTGAGCGCGACTTGGTGTTCTTCGAGATCGTCTGAGACCGCGTTTCGACGCCCAATAAAAAACGCCCCGACCTGTTCGGGGCGTTTTTTATTGGGTGCGGGCGACTATTTTTTTACCGGCTTGGCGGCGGCCAGCGGCGCGGTTTGTGTGGCTTTGCCGGACAGGCAGGTTTTCATGAAGGCTTTGCGCGGCTCGCCCTTGAGCGCCTGTTCCTTGGCGGTCTTGTTGCAGTTGCGCATTTTGTCGTGCTGAGGATTTGCCTGGCTGGCCAGTGGTTGAAGCATCAGTGTGGCGAGGCCCGTGATGACGGCGATCTTCTTGGCTGAAAACATTTTCTCTCCTCAATTAGCTATATGGCATAAATGAAGAACGAATATATCACGGTGATTCTGAGTGCGCACCAGATAATGCCAAAGTCATTTCAGTCGGGGTCGTTGCTTCTCAGGAGTTCTCGCTGGCGCGAGATGAATTCGTGAGTCGAATCGATGCCTCGCAGCTGCAAAATGGTGTTGCGCACTGCCGCCTCGAGCAGCACCGCGATGTTTCGCCCGGCGGCCACCGGCAGGATGATCTTGCGGATCGGGACGCCGAGAATATCCTGGGTTTCGTGCGTGACCGGCAGGCGGGTCGGGTCGTCCTCGCCGGGGCGGCGACGCTGCAGATAGACGATCAGCTTCAACTGCATCTTCCGGCGGCAGGCGGTTTCGCCAAAAATGGTACGAATGTTGAGCACGCCGATGCCGCGAACTTCCAGGAAATTTTCGAGCAGCTCGGGGCAGCGTCCCTCGAGTGTGTTTGGTGCAATCCGTGCGAAGTCGACCATGTCGTCGGCGACCAGACCGTGGCCGCGCGAGATCAGCTCGAGCGCCAGTTCTGACTTGCCGGCGCCGGAATCACCGGTGATGAACACGCCGAGACCGAGGACATCCATGAAGACGCCGTGCAGGGCGGTGCGCTCGGCGAGTTCGCGGGACAGGTAGAGCCGCAGCAGGTCGATGACGCTGGCCGAGGCCATGGGCGAGGTGAACAGCGCCACGTCCATGTCTTCGCAGCTACGCCGGATGATGCCTGGCACATCGCAATCGTCAGCGACGATGATGGCGGGTGGGCGGGCGGCGAGAATTTCGCGCACATGGTGCACCACCTTGTCGCCCGATTGCTTGCGTGCCCACGACATTTCGGCGGCGCCAAGAATCTGGAACCGGTCGGGGTGTATCAGGTTGAGGTGGCCGACCAGATCGGCCGGCCAGGTATGTGCTTCGGTGACGGACAGCGAACGGTCGAGGCGACCGCTGATGTGGGTCAGCTGTAAGCGCTTGCCGAGTTTCTCAAAGAGCCGCGCGACGCTGGTCTGCCGCATGGGCAGTACCCCAGGTGGTAAACAGCGCGTGCACTGCCGCAGCGTCGGTGGCTTCGGCGACGCGCTCGCGGAAGGCGCTGTCGCTGAACAGTTGGGCCAGTTCGGAGAGCAGCTGCAGGTGGTGTTCGGTGGCTTGTTCGGGCACCAGCAGCACAAAGAGCAGGCTGACCGGTTTGCCGTCCGGCGCATCGAAGGGAATCGGGGTGCTCAGGCGGATGACCGCGCCGGTTGCGTCCTTGAGGCCCTTGATTCGGCCGTGAGGAATGGCAACGCCCTGGCCGAGGCCGGTTGAGCCCAGACGCTCGCGGGCAAACAGGCTGTCGAACACGACACTGCGTCCGATGCTCTGGTTGTTCTCGAAGATCAGGCCGGCTTGCTCGAAGACGCGCTTCTTGCTGCTGGCATCGAGATCGACGAGCACATTGTCGGGGGAAAGGAGGGGGGCGATAAGATTCATGGAACGAACTAGGCGCCCTATAAGGTGGGCGGAACAGACTCGGCGATGGAGGCAGGGGCGATCAATGGGGTGAGACACGGCCATTATAAACGCAACCCACCCCCAAGACGCCGAGGGAATCGATCACGCTTCAGTGCTTTGATGCTTCAGCGCGTCGTGGGCGTGGTCCTGGAGCTTCTGCTTGTGCTTGATCACCTGACGATCGAGCTTGTCCGCCATGCTGTCGATGGCTGCGTACATGTCTTCGTCAACGCTCTCGGCGAACAGGTCCTTGCCGCGAACGTGCAGCGTAACCTCTGATTTCTGGACTAATTTTTCCACCGACAGGATGACGCTCACACTGGTGACGTTGTCGAAATGCCGGATCACGCGATCCAGTTTGGCATTGACGTATTCACGGATAGCGGGGGTCACTTCTACATGATGTCCGGTGATATTGAGATTCATGATCGCTCCTGTTGTCAGATGGTCTTGCGCTTGCTGACCGGCGGGATGTTGAGCGACTCGCGGTACTTGGCGACCGTCCGTCTGGCTACAACCATGCCCTGCTGGCTGAGTAAATCGGCAATTTTTGCGTCGGAAAGCGGCTTTTTACTGTCTTCGGCGTCCACCAGCTGACGAATCAGCGCGCGGATCGCCGTCGAAGAGGCTGCCCCACCGGTATCGGTAGAGACATGACTGCCGAAGAAATATTTGAACTCCAGTACGCCGCGCGGCGTGGACATGAACTTCTGAGTGGTGACGCGGGAAATAGTGGACTCGTGTAACTCCAACTCTTCCGCGACCTCCCGCAGCGTCAGTGGCCGCATCGCCACCTCTCCATAATCGAAGAACTGACGCTGTTGGTCAACGATAGACTGCGCGACGCGCAAAATCGTGTCGAAGCGTTGCTGGACGTTTTTGATGAGCCACTTGGCTTCTTGCAGCTGGCCGCCAAGGTCGCCATTGTTGCCGCGGTTTTGCTGGAGAATCCTGGCGTACAAGGCGTTGACCTTGAGCTTGGGCATGGCGTCGGCGTTGAGCACCGCGGCCCAACGGCCCTTGTGCTTGCGCACCACGACGTCAGGAATCACGTATCGGGTTTCGTTGCTTGCAAAGCGGGCGCAGGGGCGCGGGCTGAGGCTGCAGATCAGGTGATGGGCCTCACGCAACGCGTCTTCGGAGCATTGCAGGGCGCGGCGCAGGCGGTTGAAGTCGCGCTGAGCCAGGGTGTCGAGGTGTTCGGTGACGATCGCCAGCGCGAGCCGGCGGGTCTCGGACTCGGGCAGCACCCGCAATTGCAGCGCCAGGCATTCGGCCGGGCCGCGACCCCCGACGCCGGCGGGGTCGAGGTGTTGCAGGTGCTGAAGCGCGATCTGCAGGTCGTCGAGTTCGACTTCGGCCTCTTCGGACAGCAAGGCCAGCAATTCTTCGAGCGGCTGGCTCAGGTAACCGTCGTCGTCCAGCGCCTCGATGAGAAAACGCACCAGCGCGCGGTCACGATCCGTCAGTTGCATGAGCGCGACTTGCTGGTCGAGGTGTTCGCGCAGCGAGATTTCGGCCGCCTGGAAGGACTGGAAGTCGGAGTCGTCCTCGTCGTCGCGATGCGTGGTGCTGGTGGTGCCCACGCTCATCCAGTCGCCCATGTCTTCGAGCGGTGCCTCGGCGGCGGGCTCGTCCCGTTCGCTGGGGCCCTCGGTGGGCGCCTCGGGCCGGGTCTCGCGTTCTTCTTCGCCCGGTTCGTCGTCGCGTTCGAGCAGGGGGTTATCCAGCAGGGCTTGCTCGATTTCCTGGTTCAGCTCGATGGTCGACAGCTGCAGCAGCTTGATCGACTGCTGCAGCTGAGGCGTGAGCGTCAGGTGCTGCGAGAGTTTGAGCTGGAGCGTGGGTTTCATGATCGGCGCGGGCTTAGAGGCGGAAATGCTCGCCGAGATAGACGCGCCGCACCTGGTCGTTGTTCACGATGTCGGTTGGCGTGCCGCTGGCGAGGACCTCGCCCGCGTTGATGATGAAGGCGCGTTCGCAGATGCCCAGCGTCTCGCGTACGTTGTGATCGGTGATCAGCACCCCGATGCCGCGCTC
>JBFIJC010000235.1:0-6157 GCA_041600915.1 Nitrogeniibacter sp. | reverse complement strand
GGCGCGCGTTACCGCGTCAACCAGCGTGCCGCGCGGCGTGAGGAAGGTCTGGCCGGACAGGTTCCAGTCCAGCGTGTATTCAAGGCCGTGCTTGTCGAGAATCTCGTGTACGCGTTCTTTCAGGCCCGCATCGGTGGAGGCCGACGAGAAGCGGAAGTTGAAGCGCACTTCCATGCTGCCCGGGATGACGTTGCTGGCCCCGGTGCCGCCGGCGATGTTGGAGATCTGCCAGCTGGTGGGCGGGAAGTACTCGTTGCCGGCATCCCATTGCGTGGCGGCCAGCTCGGTCAGTGCGGGTACGGCCTGATGAATCGGGTTGCGCGCAAGATGCGGGTAGGCGATGTGGCCCTGGATGCCTTTGACGACCAGCTTGCCGGACAGACTACCGCGACGGCCATTCTTGACCATGTCGCCGAGGCGTTCCACCGAGGTGGGTTCGCCGACGATGCAGTAGTCAATACGCTCGCCACGGGCCTGGAAAGCCTCGACGACAGCGATCGTGCCGTCAGTGGCGTCGCCTTCTTCGTCGGAGGTGAGCAGCAGGGCGATGCGGCCGGGGTGGTCGGGGTGCGCCGCGACGAAGCTTTCAATGGCGGTCACAAAGGCCGCCAGCGAGGTTTTCATGTCGGCCGCGCCGCGACCGTAAAGATAGCCGTCGCGCTCGGTGGGCACAAACGGGTCCGAGGCCCAGCGCTCGACCGGTCCGGTCGGCACCACGTCGGTGTGGCCGGCAAAGCATAGCGTCGGCCCGCTGGTGCCGCGGTGGGCCCATAGATTGCATACGCCGTTGCGGTCGATGCGCTCGAGCGTAAAGCCCAGCGGGGTGAGTCGCGAGGCGATCAGATCGAGACAGCCGGCGTCTTCTGGTGTGACTGAGCGGCGGGTGATCAGCTCGCGCGTCAGCGCGAGGGTAGGGGAGTCAGTTAGTGTCATGAAATCCGGATGGGGTGACGGTGTGAGCGATTAGCGATCTTCGAGGTTCAAGGTGAATTCGCTGAACGAGGCGCCGTCCGGTTGGGTGCTTTCAAAGTCGATGATGCCGCCGTGCTGGCGCTTTTGTGGTGGCTGCTCGCTCGAGTCGGTGCTGATCTGCGAGTTGTTGATCAGCCAGGACAGGTTGGTCGGCGAGTCGGCGTGCGCCAGGGCTTCGTCGAGTGTGATGATTTTTTCGCGGTAGAGCCGGAACAGGTCTTGCTCAAAGGTCTGCGATCCCGGCGCGAGCGTCTGCTCCATGGCTTCCTTGATGCTGCTGATCTCACCACGCTCGATCAGTTCGGCCACATGGCGGGTGTTCAGCAGAAGCTCGACGGAAGGCAGGCGCAGTCCGTCGGGGCGGCGCACCAGTCGCTGGGAGATGATGCACTTGAGCGCGACCGCGAGGTCGAGATAGAGCAGCGGCCGGTTCTCCAGCGGGAAGAAGTTAACGATGCGGTTCAGCGCGTGATAGGCGTTGTTGGCATGCAGTGTGGCCAGGCAGAGGTGACCGGTTTGTGCGTAGGCGAGCGCAGCCTGCATGGTTTCCTTGTCACGGATCTCGCCGATCAGGATGCAGTCCGGGGCCTGACGCATGGCGTTGCGCAGCGCTTCGTTCCAGTCGTGGGTGTCGATGCCGATTTCACGCTGGTTGATGATCGACTTGCGGTGCTTGAAGAGGTATTCGATCGGGTCTTCGATGGTCAGGATGTGACCCGTCCGGTTGCGGTTCCGGTGGTCAATCATCGAGGCCATGGTGGTCGATTTGCCCGAGCCGGTTGCGCCCACCACCAGCACCAGGCCGCGCTTTTCCATGATGATGTCAGCGAGCTTCTCGGGTAGCTTGAGCGAGTCGAGCGTGGGAATGTCGCCGCGGATGAAACGCACCACGATGGCCACGCTATTGCGCTGCCAGAAGAGGTTGACCCGGAAGTTGCCCACATCGCGCCGGCCGAAGGAGAGGTTCATCTCCTTGTCTTTATCGAAGCGTGCGGCCTGCTCTGGCGCCATGATCTCGTCGGCCATGCGACGGATCATCGTCGGTTCCATCATCTGCTGATTGATGGGCAGGGTTTCGCCTTCAATCTTGATGTGGATCGGCACGCCGGCGGTGATGAAGATGTCCGAAGCGTTCTTTTCGGCCATCAGGGTGAACAGCTTGTCGAGGATCATCGCATGCACTTCCTGGCGGATTGGGCAGTCGAACGGGGCAGGCGTTGGCCCGCCCCGGCGAGGTGTGTCAGGCGCCGCGCAGCAGCTCGTTGATCGCGGTCTTGGCGCGGGTTTGCGCGTCGACACGCTTGACGATCACGGCGCAGTACAGGCTGTACTTCCCGTCGGCGGAGGGCAGGCTGCCCGGCACCACCACAGCGCCCGAGGGCACGCGGCCGTAAGTTACCGAGCCGGTTTCGCGATCATAGATCTTGGTGCTCTGACCCAGATACACGCCCATCGAGAGCACAGCATTCTCTTCGATAACGACACCTTCGACGACTTCTGAACGGGCGCCGACAAAGACATTGTCCTCAATGATGACCGGCCCGGCCTGCACCGGCTCAAGCACGCCGCCGATACCAACGCCGCCCGACAGGTGCACGTTCTTGCCGATTTGGGCGCAGGAGCCGACGGTGGCCCAGGTGTCGACCATGGTGCCTTCATCGACATAGGCGCCGATGTTCACATAGGAGGGCATCAACACCACGTTCTTGCCGATGAAGCTGCCCTTACGTGCGACGGCGGGCGGTACCACGCGGAAGCCGCCTTGCTGGAACTGCTCGGACGTGTAGTCACCAAATTTGGTGGCGACCTTGTCGTAGAAATTGGTCGAGCCGCCGGGCATGACGGCGTTGTCGCGCAGGCGGAAGGAAATCAGCACGGCCTTCTTGACCCACTGATTGACGATCCACTGGCCGTCGACTTTCTGCGCGACGCGCAGGCTGCCGTTGTCCAGGCCGGCGATGACTTCTTCGACGGCTTCGCGGACTTCGGCCGGCGCGCTGGTCGGCGACAGGCTGGCGCGGTTGTCAAAGGCGGTGTCGATGATCTGTTGGAGTTGTTGCATGGGGGAAGTGTCCCTTTGTCGATGATTTGAAATGGCGCGGATTTATTGGCCGGCGCGGCAAAACGCAACAATGCGCTCGGCCGCCTCCAGGCACTCGTCGGGTGCGGCCACCAGCGCGATGCGTACATAGCCGGCGCCGGGGTTGAGTCCATTGGCTTCGCGGGCCAGGTAGCTGCCCGGCAGAACGGTCACATTATATTCAGCCTGCAGGCCGCGGGCGAAATCGGTGTCCGAGCCCGGCGTGCGTGCCCACAGGTAAAAACCGGCGTCGGGCTTCTGTACGCCCAGCCACGGGGCCAGCATGGGGGTGATCTGGTCGAACTTTTCGCGGTACAGGCGACGGTTTTCGACCACATGGGCTTCGTCGTTCCAGGCGGCGATTGACGCCTCCTGCACCGACGGGCTCATGGCGCAGCCGTGGTAGGTGCGGTAGCGCAAAAACTGCTTGAGCACCGCCGCGTCGCCGGCCACAAAGCCGGAGCGCAGGCCAGGCACGTTGGAGCGCTTCGACAGGCTGGAGAAGACCACCACATTGCGGAAGTCGGTGCGGCCAAGCTGCCACGCGGCTTCCAGCGCGCCCAGCGGCGGCGAGGCTTCGTCGAAATAGATCTCTGAATAACACTCGTCGGCGGCGATGACAAAGCCGTGTTCGTCCGACAGGGCAAACAGCGTGCGCCATTCGTCCAGCGACATCACATGGCCTGTGGGGTTGCCGGGTGAGCACACATACACCAGCTGCACCGTGCGCCAGGTGTCGGCGTCGACGCCGCTGATGTCGAAACTGAAATCGGAGGACGCCACGGTGTTGATGAACAGCGGCTGCGCACCGGCGAGCAGGGCGGCGCCTTCGTAGATCTGGTAGAACGGGTTCGGGCACATCACCCGTGCATTCGGCTGGGTGCGATCGACCACGCATTGGGCAAAGGCAAACAAGGCCTCGCGCGAGCCGGTCACCGGCAGCACCTGGGTTTCTGCCGAAACGGCACCCAGGCCGTAGCGACGCATCAGCCAGCTGGCGATGGTCTGTCGCAAGGCGGGGGTGCCGGTGGTGAGCGGGTAGTTTGCCAGGCCGTTCAAATGGGCCGCCAGCGCATCGGTGACGAGCTTGGGCGTGTCGTGACGCGGCTCGCCAATCGACAGGCGGATGGCGCTGTGCGGCGAGTCGGTCGGCAGGCCTTCAAAGAGCGTGCGCAGTTTTTCAAACGGGTAGGGCTGGAGTCGGTCGAGGTCGGGGTTCACGGCAGGCTCGATTGGGCGGCGAAAGCGTTACCAAATGTCATCAAAGGCACGCTTGCCGGGCAGTTGAAGTCGGCGAAGATGCTATCATAGCCCGCTTATCTACCGCGCCGCGCACTTGCGCTCAACCGGCCGCGCATTGTCCGCCAGATCGAACCGCCGTGAGACTGTCCCGCCTCAAACTTGCCGGCTTCAAAACCTTTGTCGATCCGACCACGGTGTTGTCCCCTGGACAGCTCGTCGGCGTGGTCGGCCCCAATGGTTGCGGCAAATCCAACATCATCGACGCCGTGCGCTGGGTGCTCGGCGAGACGCGCGCGTCCGCGCTGCGCGGTGCGTCGATGCAGGACGTGATCTTCAACGGTTCGACCACCCGCAAAGCCGTGTCGCGCGCCAGCGTTGAACTGGTGTTCGACAACGCCGATGGCAAGGCCGCCGGACAGTGGTCGCAATACGCGGAGATCGCCGTCAAGCGGGTGCTCGATCGCAGTGGCGATTCGTCCTACTACATCAATAACATGCTGGTGCGCCGCAAGGACGTGGTTGATCTGTTCCTCGGCACCGGCCTGGGCCCGCGTGCCTACGCCATCATCGAGCAGGGCATGATCTCGCGCATCATCGAGGCGCGCCCCGAAGAGGTTCGCGGCTTTCTCGAAGAAGCCGCAGGCGTCACCAAATACCGTGAGCGCCGGCGCGAGACTGAAGGCCGGCTGTCGGATGCGGGCGAAAACCTGCTGCGACTCGACGACATTTGCCTAGAACTCGGCGATCGCATCACCCGCCTCGAAGGCCAGGCCGAGATCGCCGAGCGCTATCGCCGCATGCACCACGAGCATGCCCAGAAGCAGCAGTTGCTGTGGCTGCTCAAACGCAACGAAGCGCGCGCAGAGCGCGAACGGGTGGTGCAGGCGCTCGATGGTGCCAGCCGTCAGATGGAGGCCGACAGCACTCGCCTGGGCGAGCTGAACGCGGCCATCGACACCGCCCGCAATGTGCATCAGGGCGCCAACGAAGCGGTGCAGATCGCGCAGAACGACTTCTTCAATGCCTCGGCCGAAGTCAGCCGGCTCGAAGGCGAGCGTCAGCATCTGGCCGACAACCGTCGCCGGCTTGCGGCGCGGCTCGAACAGCTCGATGGCGAGCACACCCACTGGGCGACACGCCAAACGCAACTGATCGAGGAACAGGCCCGCTGGCAGACACTGCTCGAGGCGGCTGATCTGCGCCTGGCGCAGGCCGAAGCACGGCACGAGGCGGCGGCAGATCGTGTGCCCGAGGCCGAATCGCATTTCCGCACCGCTGACGCCACCGCGGCGGCGGCGCGTCGCGAACTGGCACAGACCGAACAGCAAGCCCGTGTCGAAGAAACCCGCAGCGCCAGCGCCCGACGCGCGCTCGATGCGCTGCAGGTGCGTCAGGCACGGCTCACCGCCGAAGAAGGGCAGATTGCTGCGCCCCCCGAGACCGAGGTCGAGCGCAGCGAAATGCAGCTGGCGGCCGCCGAAGAAGCCCTGCATCAGCTCATTGAAGAAAACGAAGCGCTGCAGGCGGCCATGCCGGCGCAGCAGGCGGCGCTCAAGCGCGCGGCCGATGAAGAGCGCGAGATTCAGCGCCGACTCACCTCCGCCCAGGCGCGGCATGACGCGCTGGTCCAGCTCCAGCGCAAGCTAAAGCAGCAGGGCGCGCTGGGTGACTGGCTGCGGCGTCGTGGCCTCGAAGGCGCGACCGCGCTGTGGCAGCAACTTGAAGTTGCAGCGGGTTGGGAAAGCGCCGTCGAGGCCGTATTGCGAGAGCGTCTGGCCGCGCTGCCGGAATCGGCTTTGGCCGATCTCGCCGCCTGGCGTGCCGAACCGCCGCCCGTCACGATGGCCGTCATGCGTGCTGCGG
>JBFIJC010000234.1:0-6163 GCA_041600915.1 Nitrogeniibacter sp. | reverse complement strand
GGCTACACCATCATTCCGGTCAACCCGGCCTACGACACGGTGCTCGGGCAGACGTGCTACCCGAGCTTGCGCGATATCCCGGTCCCGGTGGACATGGTCGATTGCTTTCGCAAGCCCGAGGATCTGCTGCCGATCGTAGACGACGCGATCGCCATCGGTGCGCGCAGTCTGTGGTTGCAGCTTGGGGTGATCAACACGGAGGCGGTGGCGCGGGCCGAGGCCGCCGGGCTGGATGTGGTGATGGATCGTTGCGTAAAAATCGAATACGCCCGCCTGTTTGGTGGCCTGGGCTGGTTCGGCGTCAATACCGGTGTGATTTCCAGCAAGCGCCCGCTGCCCGCGCCACGCGGCGATGGGGGCACGCCCGGCGCCTAGCGCTCGGCGGTGTAGCGATCACCGCCGTAGCCCGACAGCCCGACCGCAAAGCGCACCAGTCCGTAGGCGATCCAGTGCAGCCCTCGCTTGAGTAGCGATTTGCTGTGCGAGAGGCTGGGGTCGAGTTCGACCGCACCTTCGTCCATCGCATGCTCGAGCCGCCCGCGAAGTTTCTGGGCGAAGCCGTCGTCCCGCACGATGACATTGCCCTCCCGCGCCAGCAGTAGGCTGAAGGGGTCGAAATTGCTCGAGCCCACGGTCGCCCAGTGGCCGTCGATGACCGCCACCTTGGCGTGCAGGAAGCTGCGGTGGTATTCGAAGATACGGACGCCGTGGCCGAGCAGGGCCGGGTAGAGCGCTTTGGTGGCGTAGTGCTGCAGCGCGTATTCGACGCGGCCTTGCAGCAAAATGATGACGCGCACGCCGCGATCGGCCGCGCTGGTCAAGGCCTTGCGTACCCGTCGGCCGGGCAGGAAGTAGGCGTTGGCGATGACGATCTCGTCGGTGGCGCGAGCAATCGCGTCGAGGTAGGCCGTCTCGATGTCGCGGCGGTGGCGCAGGTTGTCGCGGATCACGAAGGCGGCGGTGACGCTGCCCGCCACGTCGGTGCGCGGCGCCGCTACGTCAGTCAGGCGCAAGCGCTGACGGAAGCTTGCCCAGGCGACCAGTTCCCACAGGCGGCGGGTGCTGTCGTGAATCGGCTGCAGCAAGGGGCCTTCGATTTGGATGGCATAGTCGTGGCGCGGATGGTCGGGCAGGGCGGTGTTGTGATCGTCGACGATGTTGATGCCGCCCACAAAGGCCACCCGACCATCGATGCTTGCCAGCTTTCGGTGCAGGCGGCGCAAACGGTGGCGGCGTAGCAGCAGTCGGCCCACTTCGCGGCGATAGACCAGCACGCGCACGCCTTTGTCGAGCATGGCGTTCATGTGGTCGGCGACGAAATTGCGGCTGCCAAAACCATCGACCAGCAGGCTGACGACCACTCCGCGCTCGGCGGCGCGAACCAGTGCGTCGGCGATCATCTCGCCAATCCGGTCGTGGCGGAAGATGTAGGTCTCCAGAAAGATTTCCTTGCGCGCGTGATCGATGGCCGAGGCCAGCGCCGGGAAAAACTCGGCCCCGGTCTCCAGCAAGGTGATGGCGTTGCCCTCGCTGAAGTGCGGCCACAATTCGCGCGACATCATGTTGGCCAGGCCAGATCAGCGGTGAGCGCGGCGTGGTCTGAAATGCGAGACCAGGACTGGCCGAAGTGCACCTGGCTGGCGCTTACATCAAGCCCGCGCACATAGATGCGATCGAGTCGGAACAGCGGCAGGCGGCTCGGAAAACTGCGCGCTGGCGCACCGCCCGCGCCGGCGAAGGCTTCGCGCACACCGAGGCGATCGGTGAGCAAAGTCTCGGCGTGGTTGCGCCAGTCGTTGAAGTCGCCGGCAATGAGCAGCGGTGCGTCCTGACCCGCGAGCGCCTCCATGCGCCGGGCGAGGGCGTCCATCTGCCGGCGCCGGCTGCCGGCCATCAGGCCCAGGTGCACGCACACGCAGTGGATGGTGGGCAGGTCGGGGCCGGGCGAGATCTCGCAGTGAAGCAGCCCGCGTCGCTCGAAGCGATGGTCCGACACGTCCTGATTGTGCGTGCTCAGAATCGGGAAGCGGCTGAGGATTGCGTTGCCATGATGGCCGTGGTCATAGATGGCGTTGCCGCCGTAGGCGCTGGCGGGCCAGATGTCGCGGGCGAGGAATTCGTGCTGCGGCTCGACCGGCCAGTCCGGGTGGCGCGTGGCATGGCGAAAGTGCAGGCCCTGCACCTCTTGCAGGAAGACGATATCCACTTCCAGCTGGCGCAGCCGGTCGCGCAACTCGTGAATCACCATGCGGCGATTGAACTGCGAGAAGCCCTTGTGGATGTTGTAGGTACAAATGCGCAAGCTCATGGCAGACGGAGGCTCCCGGCCAAAGACGGCATAATCCGGGGGGCGACCGGTGCGTGCACCGATCGAAAACCCCGTATGAAAAGGTATACCAGACTCCGATGAAATGGATGCATGTCACTTACCGGATTGCGGCCTCGGCCGAAGACATTGACGCCCGTGCCGAGGCGCTGGCCCGTGAGCAAAGCGTCGAGTGCCCTGCCGCCGCGGTACGCGATCCGCGGGTGCGCGAGGCGGTGATGGGCAAGGTGGTGGCGATCGGCCCCGATGGCCCGGCGCACTTCCGGGTGTGTATTGCGCTGGCGCTCGAAACGGTCGGCGACGATGCCGGCCAGTTGCTCAATATGTTGTTCGGCAACGCCTCTCTGCAACCCGATGTGAGCTTGCTCGATGTGGCCTGGCCCGACGGCTTGCCCGATTTGCCGGGGCCGCGTTTTGGCGCATCCGGCGTGCGTGAGCGCCTCGGCGTGCCGCGCGGGGCGATTACCTGCACCGCGCTCAAGCCGGTCGGCAGTTCGGTCGCCGCGCTGGCGGCACTGGCCGGCCAGCAGGCACGCGCCGGTTTTCACCTGATCAAGGATGACCACGGGCTGGCCGACCCGGTCAGTGCGCCCTTTGCCGAGCGTGTGCCCGCCATTCAGGCGGCGGTCGACGCGGCCAATCGCGACACGGGCGGGCGCTGCGTGTATGCGCCGAACCTGTCGGGCGGGCCGCGTGCGGTGCAGCGCCAGCTCGCGGTGTGCCGGTCGGCCGGTGTGGGTGCGGTGATGCTGTGCCCGCTGGTGCTGGGCGTGTCGCAGGTCGTGGAGCTGGTGCGGGATGAGCTCGACGTGCCGGTGCTGGCGCATCCTGCGCTGGGTGGCATTTTGCGTATTGAACCCGCCTTGCTGTTCGGCACGCTGTTCCGCTTGCTGGGCGCCGATATGGTCATCTTTCCCAACCACGGCGGGCGCTTCAGTTACGACGTAGCGAGCTGTCAGCGCATTGCCGCCGCCCTGGCCGCGCCGCTGGGCGGGTTTCGACCCGCGCTGCCGGTGCCGGCCGGCGGTATGACGCCCGAGCGGGTGGAAGAGATGTGCGCGAGCTATGGTGAGGATGTGGTCTTGCTGGTCGGCGGCGCCTTGCTGGCGGCCGAGGACCCCGCGCGGGCAATGCGGGGCTTTGTCGAGGCCGTGGCGGCCCAGGGAGTGAATCATGGATGAGCAGCCGATTCGACGGGCGCTGCCCGGCTACCGTTGGGACGCCGTTGATGTGCTGGCCTACAAGAGCGAGGGGAGCGCGCCGTTCAAGGATGTGACGCGTCAGTGCCTGTTCCGGGCCGACGACCTGGGTTGTGAGCTGCGTTACTTCGAGGTGGCGGCTGAGGGGCACTCCACGCTGGAGCGGCATGAGCACGCGCATGCGGTGATGGTGCTGCGCGGGCGCGGCGCCTGCCTGGTGGGCGAACGTGTTCAGGCCATCGGCCCGCAGGACCTGATTCACATCCCGGCCTGGACCTGGCATCAGTTTCGTGCCAACAGCGGCGAGCCGCTCGGCTTTCTGTGCATGGTCAATGCCGAGCGCGACCGGCCGCAGTTGCCAGGCGATGCCGAGCTGGCGGCGCTCAGGGAGGACCCCGTGGTGGCAGCCTTCATCCGCAGTTGATTGTCGTCAATTTTTGGACACAAAGTCGGCCCGAACAGAGTCTGCACCGTTAAGTCGGTAGCTGTGTCGCCGTAAGGGAAGCCATCGTTCTTAAAGTCCCGCTCCGGGTACAAGGTGGCGTCATGCAGTGGTTCAATCGAATGGGGCTGGCTCGCCAGTTTTTGCTGCCGGTTGTTGTCAGCGGTTTGGTGGTGATGGCGGCAGTGATGTTGTTGCTTAATCAGATGCGTAGCGACACCGCCACTGCAGCGGGCGTCAATACCGCCTCGGCGGTGGCTGATCAGATCATTTCCTTGCGTGCCTTTTACACCAAAGAAATCGTGCCGCGCGCCCGTACGGCCGGTGCCAAGCTGAACTACGATTTCATGAACCACGACAACGTGTTGCCGCTGCCGGCGACGCTGGTCAAAACGTTGGGTGAGAGCATTGCGCGTGACCACGAGGGCATGCAGGTGCGGCTCTATAGCCGCTTCCCTTTTCCGCATCGTGCCAAGACTGAACGCTACGATGACTTCGAACAGGCGGCGCTGGACGCGCTGGACAAGAATCCCAAGACGCCCTTCAGCCGGGTTGAGAGCATCAACGGCCGGCTATCCTTGCGCTATGCGGTGGGCGATCTGATGGCCGAGGGCTGCGTGGGTTGCCACAACAGCCATCCCGAAACGCCGAAGAACGACTGGAAGGTGGGTGATTTGCGCGGTGTGATTGGCGTGACGGTGCCCATCGACGGCATCGCCAACGAAATCAACAGCGGCGTCAACATGGTGGTGGCGCTGATTCTCGGTGGCGGCCTGCTGGTGGCTGCACTTGCCTGGGTGGTGGCGCGACGGGTCTCTACGAGTGCTGCGGCCTTGAGCGATGCGGCGCATCAGGTGCAAGTCAGCTGTGACCTGCGGGTGCGGGCGCCGGAGGGGACGGGTGAGTTGGCGCGGATCTCCGACAGTTTTAATCATTTGCTCGACTCGCTGAACGAGATCATCCGAGGCGTGCGGAGCAATGCCGAGGCCGTCGATGGCTCGGCAAAGCGCTTGAGCACGGCGGCTGAACAAGTGCGTTCGGCATCGACGGCGCAGGCCGATGCGGCGGCCGAAACGGCCGCGGCCATGGAGGAGATGTCGGTCAGTGTCAGCACCGTGGCGGACCACGCCAGCGATGTGACTGCGCTGGCGAGCGACAACCTGGCGCAGTCGAAGAGCGGCCAGAAAACGCTGCTTGAGCTGTCAGGCGAACTGGCGCGCACCGAGGCCGCGGTCCATGCGATTGCCGAATCGGTGACCGAGTTTGTGGCCCGTACGCGCAGTATCGAAAGCATGACCGGGCAGGTGACCGAGATTGCTGAGCAAACCAACTTGCTGGCGCTCAACGCAGCGATCGAAGCCGCGCGGGCCGGTGAGCAAGGACGCGGGTTTGCGGTGGTGGCGGACGAGGTGCGCAAACTGGCCGAAAAATCTGCCAAGGCGGCGCATGAAATTGACCGCGTGACGGCTTCGCTCGCCGATCAGTCCAAGTCGGTGGAGAGTGCCGTAGCTCAGGGTACGGCGGCGCTTGATGCCGGCAAGGCTCACCTCGATGGCATGAACGCCATCATGGCCGCGGCCGGCGATACCGCCACGCGTGCGGCGCAAGGCATGGGCGAGATCTCCAGCTCGGTGAAGGAGCAGACCAGCGTGAGCCACAGCATTGCCCAGCATGTCGAGCAAATCGCCCGGGCGACCGACGAAAACGCGGTGGCTGTTGGGCATACGGCGGAAGCGGCCGAGTCCTTGCGGCAACTATCGACCGACTTGAAAGCCTCGGTGGATCGCTTCCAGGTCTGAGCGAAGCCCGCAACAAAAACGGCGCCGATTCGGGCGCCGTTCTTGTTTGTGCGGAAAGAGTGGTCAGGACACGGAGAGCATGCGGTCCAGCGCCACCTTGGCCATCTCGGCTTCATGCGGCGGCACCGAAATGCGATTGACCACTTTGCCTTCGACCAGGTTTTCCAGCGTCCAGGCCAGGTGCTGCGGGTCGATGCGCTGCATGGTCGAGCACATGCACACGGTCGGCGCCATGAACTCGACGATGGTGCCGCGCGGCTTTTCTTCTTCGGCCAGGCGATTGACCAGATTCAGCTCGGTGCCCACCAGCCAGCGCGAGCCGTCCGGGCCGGCCTTGATGGTCTTGATGATGTACTCGGTCGAGCCGACATAGTCGGAGTTCTTGCACACCTCGAGG
>JBFIJC010000233.1:0-6190 GCA_041600915.1 Nitrogeniibacter sp. | reverse complement strand
GCCTCGCCACGCGCACTCAGATGCTGACGCAAAGCGCCGACGCTGCCGACATCACTGGGCAGAACGAGCGCCTCTTTTGCCATACCCAGCGACTCTCGAAGACTGGCGAAATAAAGAATATTCAGATTCATGCGCGCTTCAATCCAGCAGATCGGAAAAAGGATAGTAGCTCACCATCTGGCCACGCCGAATGGGTTCGCCCGGCGGCACTTCCGCCAGGCCATCGGCCCATACGGTTGAGGTCAGTACGCCCGAGCCCTGGTTGTCAAACAAGCCGAGGCCGCCCTCAGCATTGACCTGAACGCGCAAGAACTCGCGGCGCTTGATCGGCTTGAGCCAGTCGAAATCGGAACGCAGTTGAAGCGGCTTGGGCAATACCTCGCGCGCGCCCTGGCATTTGAGCAGGAAGGGCCGCACCAGCAGCAAGAAGGTGACGAAGGTCGACACCGGGTTGCCAGGCAAGCCCACAAAGGCCGCCTCGCCAACCCGCCCGTAGGCCAGCGGCTTGCCCGGCTTGATGGCGATGCTCCACAAATCGAGCGAACCCTCGGCCTCGACGGCCGGTTTGACATGGTCTTCTTCACCCACCGACACACCGCCCGAGGTGATGATTACATCGTGCCCCTTGGCCGCCGTGCGCAGTGCCTGGCGGGTGGCTTCGAGCGTGTCGGCCACGATGCCCAGATCCGTCACCTCGCAGCCCATGCCTTCGAGCAAGGCGTTGAGCACGAAACGGTTGGAGTTGTAGATGGCGCCTTCGCGCAGGGGCTCGCCCGGCATGACGAGTTCGTCACCGGTAAAGAACACGGCGACCTTGAGCCGGCGATGCACCGACACGGCAGGGATGCCGATCGATGCCGCCAGACCCAACTCTTGCGCGCGCAAGCGTGTGCCGGCCGTCAGCACCGCCTGACCGATCGCGATGTCTTCGCCACGCCGGCGGATCGAGTCCCCCTTGCGCGGCACATGGTTGATGATGACCTCATCGCCTTCGCGCTCGCACAGCTCCTGCATCACGATGGCGTCGGCGCCCGGCGGTATCGGCGCGCCGGTAAAAATCCGCGCGACCGACGCCGCGGCGAGCGGATGCCCCACCGCCCCGGCCGGGATGCGCTGAGACACCGGAAGACGCATGCCTTCGGTGGCGATATCGGCGCAGCGCACGGCGTAGCCATCCATGGCCGAGTTATCCAGCGGCGGCACATCAAACTCGGAGACGAGATCGTCCGCCAGCACACGTCCGCGCGCCTTGAGCGTGCTGACCAGTTCGGTGCCCGCCACCGGCCGTGCCTGCGCCAGCAGTTGCGTGCGTGCGTCTTCAAAGGAGAGAAGGCTCATGCCTGAAAGTCTTCCATCTTGTAGTCGAGAATGAAATCGGTCACCGCCACCGGATCGTTCACGTCCAGCGTCGGCAAGGGGGTGTCGGTCGCGGCATCGGTGGCCACGGCCACCACATGCGGGTTGTCGGTCCACAACGGCGGCTTGCCATTGGCCGGCCGATAGACCTCGACCTTGGGCACCGGCGCCGCCTTGAAGCCTTCGATGAGTACCAGATCGCAGGGCGACAGAATCGCCAACTGCTGCTCCAGCGTCGGCTCCGGCGTCTCGCGCAACTCGTGCATCAAGACCCAGCGGCCACTCGAGAGCATCAGCACTTCCTGCGCGCCGGCCTCGCGGTGTCGCCATGAATCCTTGCCCGGGCGGTCAAGATCAAAACCGTGATGCGCGTGCTTGATGACTGACACACGCAGCCCGCGCGAGCGGATTTCTGGAATCAGTTTTTCGATGAGCGTTGTCTTGCCCGAACCGGAATAGCCGGCAATGCCAAAGACCTTCAAGGTGGTTTCCGCCTTAGTTGTTTCACGACAGGAGAGCCCAAGGATAACCCGAAGCCCCGCGCGGTGCCTTCGATCTCGATCAAGATCAACCGTGCGGCCGCACGAATCGTGCACAAAAAAACGCCCTCACGAATGAGGGCGTTCGGCGCTGCGGTGCGACAGAACAAGTGATCAGTTCTGCGGCACTTTGCGTCCGTGGGTGTCGCCGGCTTCCATATCGGAGGTGCTGTCACCGAGGATGCTCAGATCGTCGTTTTTACGCGTACCGATGCGATGCGGGCGCTCGATCAGGAAGTACAGGACAACACCGATCACCACGGCGTACACCGTGGACTTCGGATCAGGCATCGCGAGCGTCACCGCAACAATGCCAGCCACGCCGCGCTCGGTCGAGCTCTTCAGCTCTTCCATACCCACCATGATGCAGATGTAGGCCGTCAGCACCAGCGTCAGCGACAACGCGATCGGTAGCACCGGCTTGAAGATGGTGACCAGCGGCAGCATGAACAAGGCGAAGAAACCGGTGATCCAGAAGGTACCGCCACCGGAGTAGATGGAGTCCATCGCCTTGCGACCCAGCGCGTAGCGCTCAGCCACGGTTGCGTGTGCCGCCGTCCACAAGGGGCCGGCCAGACCGGGCCACGGCGCAAAGAAGGCGTGAATGCCGTTGCGGATGGCGGTCACCAGGTGAACACGGGTAATGCCTTCCTCGATCTTCTCGTCTTCGCGCAGGTGGTCGACCCGCTTGACCAGCGTAAAGCCAACCACGATGTCGCCAAAAGCGATCACGTAGGCAATGATGGCCGTCGGCAGCGCCAGCATGAAGGTGCTCGCGTCGGGCATGCCGGTACTGAACACCAGGTAGTCCCACATCAACACGAAGTCCGGATTGGTGATGCCCCACTTCACTTCCGGCATCGGGTACTCACCCACGGCCCAGCCCACCAGCATGGCGAGGATCATGCCCGGCACCATGCCGAAGTTGGAGATGCGCTTGGCCCACACATTGTTCTCGACAATGTTCTTGAACGACAGCGAGAACAGCACATACGCAGACACGATGGAGCCGATGATCAGCGAGATGGGCGTGCTGTCGATGCGGCCACCCACTTTCAGCTCACCCATCATTGCGGCAATACCGGCGCCGATGATGATGCCGGACTTGAGTGAGTTGGGAATCACCGTCACCAGTCGGTTGCCCATGCCGGTGATACCCAGCACCAGGAAGATGATGAACACCTCGATCTGCAGCGCAAACATCGCTTTGATCGCCTCAGGCCCCGGTTCGAAACCCTGCAGGAACAGGATCACCACCGGGATCGCCGGTGTAATCCAGCCTGGCACCAGCGGCACCCCCAGCAGCGCCGGCAACATGTAGCCGACACCCGCGATCACGCAGAAGGCCAGCGCGGCCTCGTAGGGCATGCCGAGGTATTTCTGCAGCAGCGGAATCATCGCCAGGCCGACCACAAACATGATCAGGCCCTGAATCATTTCCGGGTATTCCCAACGGTAGTGCACGAAGGGAAGCCGGATCTTGAAGGGCCCTAGCGGCCAGTGAGGCTGTTCGGCCCCGTGTTCTCTTTTAATCAGCACGTTCTCATCTCCTTTGGTCAGCGCCGCGAAAGCGACGCAAAAATTACATTTGATGCCACCACCCTGGCGACCTTGTCGCTACAACCCGAACACCTCCGGTGCCTGTACAGCGAGCGCCAGCGCGCAATACACCAGCACCCGCGCCATGGTCGCGAACAGCCCCGACCACCCCGATTCAAGCGTCCCGTCACGAACGCCGCATACGCCGAGACGCATCACCCGCCCCGCTCACATGTTTGGATAGTTGGGCCCACCGCCGCCCTCGGGCGTTACCCAGTTGATGTTCTGGGTCGGGTCCTTGATGTCGCAGGTTTTGCAGTGCAGGCAGTTCTGCGCATTGATCTGCATGCGCGGCCCATCGTCGGCCTCGACCAGCTCGTACACGCCCGCCGGGCAGTACCGCGTCTCGGGCGCGTTGTAGGTCGCGAGATTGATCTGGATCGGCGCGGCGCTGTCCTTGAGCTGCAGATGGCAGGGCTGCTCCTCGGCGTGGTTGGTGGCCGAGATGAACACCGACGACAGGCGGTCGAAGCTCACTTTGCCATCCGGCTTCGGGTAGTCGATCGGCGCGCACGCCGACGCTGGCTTCAGCTGGGTGTGGTCGGCGTGATTCTTCAGCGTCCACGGCGCCCGGCCGCGCAGCACATAGGTGTCGATCGCGCTGTAAGCGATCCCGCCCCACAGCCCCCAACGGAATGACGGGCGGATGTTGCGCACCTGATACAGCTCGTCCCACAGCCAGCTCGCGCGCAGGCGCTCTGCATAGCCGCTCACCTCGCCGCGTCCGTCGGGGGCATCGGCCAGATGGTCGAAGATCGCATCGGCCGCTTCCATGCCCGACTTCATCGCCATGTGAGTGCCCTTGATCTTGGGCACATTGAGGAAGCCTGCGGTGTCGCCCACCAGCACGCCACCCGGGAAACTCAGCTTGGGCAGCGACTGGAAGCCGCCCTCCGACAGTGCCCGCGCGCCATAAGAAATGCGTCGCCCGCCTTCGAGGTAGCGGCGGATCTCGGAATGGGTCTTGAAGCGCTGGAACTCCTCATAGGGCGACAGGTGCGGGTTGCTGTAATCGAGGCCGACCACAAAACCGATCGACACCAGATTGTCTTCGAGGTGATACAAAAACGAACCACCGTAGGTGTCGCTGGCCAGCGGCCAACCGACGGTGTGCACCGTGAGGCCGCGCTCGTGCACCGCCGGATCAATCTCCCACAACTCCTTGATGCCGAGCCCATAGGTCTGCGGATCGGCGCTGCGGCGCAAGTCAAAGCGCGCCATCACCGCCTTGCTGAGCGAGCCGCGACAGCCCTCCGAGAACACCGTCTGGCGCGCATGCAGCTCGATGCCGCGCTCGTGGTTCGGGCCGGGCGTGCCGTCGCGGTTGAGTCCCATATCGCCAGTGGCGACGCCTCGAACCGCGCCGACATCGTCGTACAACACCTCGGCCGCCGCGAAGCCGGGGTAGATTTCGACGCCCAGCGCCTCGGCCTGCTCACCCAGCCAGCGGCAGAAGTTGCCAAGGCTGACGATGTAGTTGCCTTCGTTGTGCATCTGCGGCGGTGTCGGCAGCTTGCGTGCGCCGTGTTTCGAGAGCAGCAGAAAGCGGTCTTCGGTCACTGGCGTATTGAGCGGCGCGCCACGTTCCTTCCAGTCTGGCAACAACTCGTTGAGCGCACGCGGCTCGATCACCGCGCCAGAAAGAATGTGCGCCCCCACCTCGGAGCCTTTCTCCACCACGCACACCGATAGCTCGCGCCCTGCTGCATCAGCCAGTTGTTTTAGGCGGATCGCACTCGACAGGCCGGCCGGCCCTGCGCCGACCACCACCACGTCGTATTCCATGACCTCGCGGGCCATCGGCGCGTCCATCAGAAAAGCGCCTCATGCATCGCCAGCACCGATTCCGAACCATTAACGATCGCATCGCGATAGCTGTTGGCCTCGGGCAGCACGTGCTCAGCGAAGTAGCGTGCGGTAATCAGCTTGGCCGCGTAGAAGCCGTCGTCCGCATCCCTCAATCGCTCGAACGCCACCAGTGCCGAACGCGCCATCAGCCACCCCCCGGCAACCGTCCCGGCCAGCTTGAGGAAAGGCACGGCACCGGCGGCAGCGGCCTGCGGATGAGTCTCATAGTTGCTCAGCAGCCACTCTGTAGCTTCGGTCAGCGCGTACATCCCACAGCCCAGCGCAGCGCCAATGTGGCGCATCTGAGCATCGTCATGGCCGTCGAGTTGGCGGCGTGTTGTGGCCATGTCTTCGAGCAGCGCGCGCATGGCGTGACCGCCCTCTCGGGCGACCTTGCGACCGATCAGGTCGTTCGCCTGAATCGCCGTCGTGCCCTCGTAGATGGTAGTGATACGCGCGTCGCGCATGTGCTGGCAGGCACCGGTTTCCTCGATGAAGCCCATCCCGCCATGCACCTGGATACCGTTCCATGTGACACCCTGCGCGGCCTCGGTACACCAGCCCTTGACCACCGGCGTGAGCAGTTCGAGACGGCGCTGATTGGCGCCGCGTACGGCGTCGTCGGGATGGCTCTTGGCGCGGTCCATGCAGCCGGCCACGTAGTAGGCAATCGCACGCGTGGCTTCGGTGCGCGACTTCATGTCCATCAGCATGCGGCGTACATCGGGGTGGTGCAGGATCGGCTTCTTCTCGCCAGATTTGTCACCGACAATGCGCCCCTGAACGCGCTCTCGCGCGTAGCCCACGGCCTGCTGGTAGGCGCGCTCGGCGATGCCCACGCCTTCGAG